>JBASRM010000617.1:0-14506 GCA_049273835.1 Blastocatellia bacterium
CGGCCGACTCTCACCAACTGGCCGGCTGTAATGATAGTCGCGGCCCCCGCGTTGAAGTGATACCGTAGAGATGGCGTGTTTGAAGATCAGTTGCTCTTGTGATCCGGCTTCCAGAATCACCGAGTACTTGTCAAAGCTCTTGATTCTACCCGTAAGCTTCACGCCGCTCATCAGGTAGATCGTGATATTGCTGCGCTCTTTCCGGGCACTGTTGAGAAAGCTGTCTTGGATTGTGTTTTGTTGTTGTGGTGCTTTTTCCATTCTGTTTAACTCCCCAAGCAAATTTTTAAGGGTGATTGAAACTAACACATAAAACTCGGCGCGAGCAAGAGTTGGCCCTGGCGGCGCTTCGAGGAGCACCCGTCACTTCTCGTTGCTCACTAAAAAAGTTAGTGGACCTATCCAGTCTGCGGCTGGTCCGTCGAGGGTGTCACCCCGCAGACTGGACAGTCTACGGTACCCCGTTGCTTGACAGAGCATCGCCCGTCACTTACAAGTAAACTTCGTTGTAGGGCAGCCCCAGAACCGTTCGAGGAGAGGAGCGTGAGTGTCTGCTTTGCAACTGCAAGCCACCGCTGAAGCAAATATCCTGGTAGAGAAAACCACACACACTAACATCCGGCAAGCGACCCGAGACGGGTTCGAACTCGAGCCAGCCCACGCCGTACCCGACGCCGAGCAACGCTTTGTCGACACCGGACTGCCTCTTCCTGAGATCTACGACCTTGACATCATTCGGGCAATGGTCCAGGACCCGTTTCGCATATTCGTCTATTGGGACATTCGCGAGCAGAGCCTTGAAACCCTCAAAAAATATTTTTCAACCGAAGATGCCGCGACCTTTCAAACCACTTTGAAACTGATGGACGTCGACAGCGGAGCGGAAACGCTGTTCGAGGTCAAATCGAAATCAAGCTACTGGTTGATGGTCCTGCCTGGCCGAACGTACGAGCTCGATATCGGCGTTCGCTCTCCGCAGCACGGGTACATCTCGCTCATGCGCTCGAACCGGGTGCGCACTCCGAGCGGAACGATCTCGCATTCAACTACTGACGAAACTGAGTATCGAAACAGCGCGCCGGAATTTCATCGAGTGCTGGCGGCTTCAGGGTTCGCGGATCACGCCATCAACCTGACCCGCGCGCCGGCGACAGCCGCAAAGGTTGAGCGACCGCGTGAAAGCGCCAAGTTGCTCGAGCCTCCGCCCTCGGGGATACTCAGTGGCAGGAGTGGAAAAGCCAGAGTTGGTTGAGAGAACTGCTTGCACGCATTCGAAAACCTCAACGTGATGGCCTTGCCACTCAATCGGAGCTTCGATGACGGATTCAAATGACCTCAGATCTTGACCTGATAATTCGCGGAGACCAAGCCGATCCGTTTGCCGTTCTCGGAATGCATGGGGCCGACGCGGGCATAGTCGTCCGTGCTTTTATTCCCGAAGCCGACCGCCTCTGGTTAGTAGAAGCCGATGATTCAAGCAAGCAGCACTCGATGCAAAAGCTCCGCGATGAGGGCCTCTTCGAGATAACTTTCCCCGATCGGCGCGATCGCTTCCCCTATCGGCTCAAATCCGCAAACCGGTTCGGCGACATCCGGGAATTGCACGACCCATACAGCTTTCCCGCGCTGCTCTCCGACTACGACCTGCACTTGATGGCCGAAGGAACTCATTATCGCAATTACGAAAAGTTGGGATCCCACGTGCGGGTCGTCGACGGCGTTCGCGGAGTCCATTTCGCGGTGTGGGCGCCAAACGCCAGGCGAGTCAGCGTCATCGGCGAGTTCAATCAATGGGATGGTCGCTGTCATCCAATGCGCCTTCACCCAGGCGCCGGCATCTGGGAAATCTTCATTCCGGGGCTTCGGGAAGAGACACTTTACAAGTTTGAAATCAAGTGGCGGCGTTTCGGGTTCATAACACAAAAGACCGATCCTTACGCGTTTTACTTCGAGCGCCGTCCGAAGACCGCCGCGATTGTCTACGATATCAATAAGTATCAATGGCGCGACGACGATTGGATGCAGAGGCGCTCCGGGAAAAACGCGCTTGACGCGCCAATCTCAATTTACGAGATCCATTTTGGTTCGTGGATGCGAGTGCCGGAAGAGGGCAGCCGGTATCTTACTTATCGGGAGCTTGCTCACAAACTGGTGGAATACGTCAAGGACATGGGCTACACCCACATCGAGCTGTTGCCGGTGACCGAGCACCCCTACGACGGAAGCTGGGGTTATCAGACGGTCGGCTACTACGCGCCGACCAGTCGGCACGGAGAGCCGGACGAGTTCATGTACTTCGTCGATTACTGTCATCGGAACGGTGTGGGCGTGATCCTCGATTGGGTGCCGGCTCACTTCCCGAAGGATGGGCACGGGCTTGCTTTTTTTGACGGGACTCATCTGTTCGAGCATGCCGACCCGCGCAAAGGCGAGCATCAGGATTGGGGCACCTTGATTTTCAATTACCAGCGAAACGAGGTCAGGAATTATTTGCTGGGCAACGCGCTATTCTGGTTGGAGAAATACCATATTGACGGGTTGAGGGTTGATGCGGTGGCCTCGATGCTCTACCTCGACTATTCGCGCAAGGAAGGGCAGTGGGTGCCCAACATCTACGGAGGGCGCGAGAATCTTGAAGCGGTGGACTTCATCAAGAAGTTCAACGAGCTGGTGCACCAGCATCATCCGGGCGCGATAACCTTCGCCGAAGAGTCTACCTCGTGGCCGCTGGTGACCCGGCCCACCGATGTGGGTGGTCTGGGGTTCGATTACAAGTGGAACATGGGATGGATGCACGACACGCTGAAGTACTCTTCGATGGACCCGATCGAGCGAAAGTATCATCACGGCAAACTGACTTTCAGCTTGATGTATGCGTTCAGCGAGAACTTCGTGTTGCCGCTCTCACACGACGAAGTGGTTCACGGGAAGCGATCGCTGCTGGACAAGATGCCCGGCGACTTATGGAAGAAGTTTGCTAACCTGCGCGCGCTTTACGGCTACATGTGCGGGCATCCGGGCAAGAAGCTTCTGTTCATGGGCTGCGAGTTCGGACAATGGGCCGAGTGGAACCACAACCGAAGTCTCGATTGGCATCTGCTTAGCCATGATTATCACCGGCAGCTTCAGGAGTATGTGCGCGATCTGAACCGTCTTTACAATAACGAGCCTTCGCTTCACGAGGTCGATTTCGAACACAACGGATTCGAATGGATAGATTTTCAAGACGCGAACGGCAGCACGATCGCTTTCATGCGCAAGGCAAAGAAGGCGGACGACTATTTGATTTTTGGGTTCAACTTCACCCCGGTTCCGAGAATTGGCGTTCGGCTTGGTGTGCCTGAAGCAGTGTTTTACAGAGAGGTGCTAAACAGCGACTCCTCCAGCTTCGGCGGGAGTAATATGGGCAACATGGGAGGCGTGAGGGCAAGAGCAGAAGAGTGGGCAGGCTTCCCTTGCTTGATTGAAGTCACGCTGCCGCCGCTTTCGGTGATAGTGTTGAAGCCGCAGCGATAGCCGAGCATTCCCTACTCCTTTGCCGGTTGCGCTTCCGACACTCGATGGGTCCCGTTGCCGTTTATCGTGAGCCTAGCAGAGTCTTGTTTCAACCACTCGCGTGCTGAACCTTAGCCTTTCGCCTAACTCCTCCATTAGGCGGCGGGTGGGTTCGCTTCGGTCGCACCGCTCGTTCAAAAGCTCCCAAAACAGATTCTGCAATCGCCACAGATCAAGCTTTACATCCAACTGCTCGGCGAGATTTATGAATCGAAGCGCCGATTCCGCTCTTGCTTCGTTGTGTGTCGTCCGATACGACTCGAGCCTCGAATACACAATTCGCTCGATCGCATTCTTCAATCTCGATAGATCGACTTTGCAGCCGAGCATCGCCGCTTCACGAAAGATTGCCGCCGCTATCTCGCGCAGCTCAACATCCGAAATCTCTTCGCCGCTGAGTTCGGCAGTTGCATCCTCAAGCCTCGAAGTGAGGACGTACTCCGCGGCCGTCTTCAGGCTGTCGGGCGCGGGTATCTTCAAGCTGACAAGCAGACGCATCACGTCGCGGCTTTCTTCGTAGACTCTCTGGTATTGGCGTCGAGATCTTTCAACCGCGTCTTCAAGCAACAGCCGTCCGATCTTCCTGCGCTCGTCGATGAACAGGTCTTTCAACGCAAAGTTGTCACACGCGAATCTGGCATCGATTGCCTGTAACAGGTTGCGAGTTGAGTCTTCGCCGAACCGGCGGAACAGTTCCTCTCTTAGCGATTCATACTCGTTCGCCGGGATGAGAGGCCGAACCGCGCAGTGGAAATCGTATCCCCCCAGATGCAACACGACAAACATCCCCTCGAGGTATTCTCGTGTTATCGAAGAGCGAACATTCACGGCGCCAACCGCTAGCGTGCGAGAGGCGGTCTTCTCACGGGCATATTCCTTGCGCTCGAATTCGAACGCGAATATGCGCTGACTGGACGAATAATCCTCCATCAGCGAGCTGATGCCGTAGTGGGCCAGACCCTTTTTGAGATCGGTGACCGAAGGCCTGACCAGTTCTTCGTAAACCTGCGCGCCGGTTGGAAGGTGAGGCTTATTACCGGAGGCACTGGCAAGATCTGCGATAAACTGCGGCTCCAGATCGACGCCCCCGGCATCGCGTGCAAGCTGGGTCGCGCGGGCAGCGTACTCGATGATCTTAACGGTCTCGATGTTCGATATGTCATCGAAGAACCAGCCGCAACTGGTGTACATCAGCATGGCGTGGCGCTGCATCTCGAGCAGGCGCCACACGTTGACCGTTTCAGCTTCCGACAGCGTCCCTCGCGCTCGCTTGCGAAGGAACTCTTCGCTGGTCTTTTCACCGGAGCGGTCGAGGATAACTTCGATGTAATCATCAACCGCCCCGTAAGGGTCCAACAGCCGGGTAGATGATTCGCGTTGGAAGACCGCGTCCAGCCTCTCGTGAAGCGCGGTGAGTGCCCGTCGCAACGGACCTCTCCATCGTTGATGATAGTGTGTATTCCCGCTGTTGCAGCCACAGTCGCTTTGCCAGCGTTCGACGCCATGCGCGCAGCTCCAGGACGTGTTCTCGCGTATCCGGACCTCGCGCGTGGGTTCGTGCAGCGAAAGATATTCCGCATAGTTTGTTATCCGCGACTTACCTTCGTGTTCGAGTTTTTTTATCGCATAAGCGAGAGCCATATCGCCGAATTTGGAATGATGGCCAAAGGTTTCGCCGTCCGTCGCGATATTCAACAGCTGTGCGTGCTCGCTCTGATGATTGAATCCCGAGGTCAATCGCTCGGCGAAACGATCGCCGCTTTTGAGCAGACCTTCGAACGATATGTCGTGCGAAACCGGCTGATCGTAAAAGAACAGGTCGATATGCCGGCCGCGGTTGAGCCGGCAACGATAAGCTTGAGTAGTATCGATGCCGCCGTGCAAGACCTCTTGCCAGTCCTGACCGGGCAACCGCACGGCTTGTGCTTGATGGGGCGCGAGAATAGTAAACCTGATGTCGCAGTCTGCCAGCACTTGAAGGGTTGCAAGATCGACGGCTGTTTCGGGCAGCCAAATGCCTTGGGGCTTGCGGCCAAACCGGAACTCGAAATCGGCGATCCCCCACTTAACCTGTATAAGTTTTTGGTATTCGGAAGCGAGCGGCATGATGACGTGGTTGTAGCATTGTGCGATCGCATTGCCGTATCCGTTATGAGCTATTCGGCTGACCTGGTCGGCCTCGATGATCTGTTTGTAAACGGCGGTTCGGTGACGCTCGAGCCAGGACAGAAGCGTGGGCCCGAAGTTGAAGCTCATCTTCTCGTAGTTGTTCACCAGATCAGCGACTCGTTCGCTGGCGTCGAGTACGCGCGAGACGGCGTTGGGCGCGTAGCACTCGGAGGTGATGCGCTGGTTCCAATCGTGATAGGGCGCGGCCGAGTCTTCAACCTCGACGTCTTCGAGCCAGGGATTCTCGCGCGGCGGTTGATAGAAGTGCCCGTGAATACAAACAAAGCGGTTATTCATGATTGCCCGTGAACCAATCGAAATTTGTCATTCAAGCCCGCGGAGCAGCGAAGCATGAGCCCAGGGCAACTCCGCGCAGCAGCCCTGGGTAACGCGCAAGCAAACCCCGCGCTACGCGGACTGTGGCACTACGCGGGCTGTGTTGAAATCCGCCAATCTATTTATTGACACGGCAAGCCGTCGGTGAGACATTTCATCTTCGTTGGCTCAATTCGGGATTCGCACACCTTCTCGGAGCCCGGCTTGAAACTCTAACCTCGAAGCCCTCAAGCTTCAACCGCAAGCAATGGAACAAGGACTCCTCGCAATCGTGCTTCACGCGCACCTGCCTTTTGTTCGCCATCCAGAACACCCGGACTTCCTCGAAGAGGACTGGCTTTTCGAAGCTATCACCGAAACCTATATACCGTTGCTTTCGGTGCTCGAAGGCTGCGCTTCAGACGGCATACCGGCGCGGGTGACATTCAGCATCACCCCGACGCTGTGCGAGATGTTGTCAGACCCTCTCCTTCAAGAGCGATACCTTCGCCATCTGAATCGGTTAGTCGAGCTATGCGAGAAAGAAACACATCGCACCCGGCGCCTGCGCACAATCAGTGACCTTGCGCTGATGTACCAGCGGCAATTCTCGGCCGCGCTGGACGCGTTTGACAACCGCTATCGCCGAAACCTGATAGGCGGCTTTCGCCAGCTTCAAGATGCGGGGTTGATCGAAGTCCTCACGTCGGCGGCGACGCATGCTTTGCTGCCGCTCATAACTCGTAGAGAGGCGCGTCGCGCCCAGATCGAAGTCGGGTGTCGGAATCATCAAAAGCACTTCGGTCGCTCGCCTCGCGGGATCTGGCTGCCCGAGTGTGCATTCGAGGCGGGCATCGACGAGTTGCTCAAGCGCGCGGGCATTGAGTTGTTCATCGCGGACGCCCACGCGCTGGCGTTCGGCGAGCCGCGGCCTGTTTACGGCATCTATGCACCGGTCATCACACCCGCGGGTGTTGCGGCTTTCGCGCGCGACCGACAATCAGGCGAACAGGTATGGAGCGCGGACAGCGGCTATCCGGGCGACCCCGACTACCGCGAGTTCTATCGCGACCAGGGGTTCGATCTCGAATACGAATATGTAAAGCCGTATTTGCACCAGGACGGGGTGAGGCGCAATCTGGGAATCAAGCATCATCGCGTGACTGGAAAGGTCGATCTGGACAAGAAAGAGCTCTACGTTCCCTCGCGCGCGGCGGAGAAGGCGGCTGAGCATGCCGGTAACTTCATGTTCAATCGACAGGCCCAGGCGCGGCATCTGAATGCGCTTTTGGGACGCAAGCCCATAATTGTTTCCGCTTATGACGCCGAGCTATTTGGTCACTGGTGGTTTGAAGGCCCTCAATTCCTGAATCACTTGTTTCGCAAAATACACTCCGATCAATCGGAGATTAGGCTTGCGACCCCGCTCGATTATCTGCGCGAATTTCCCATCAACCAGCGGCAGGAGATAAGCGCATCCTCGTGGGGTGATGAAGGCTACTATCGGGTTTGGATCAACGGGGAAAACGAATGGTTGTACAGGCATCAGCACGTGGCCGAGGACCGGATGATCGAGCTTGCTCAATCACATCCGCAGGCGGCAGGTGTGATCAAGCGGGCTCTCAATCAGATGGCACGCGAGCTGTTGCTGGCCGAGTCGAGCGATTGGGCTTTCATAATTACGGCCGGGTCCACGCCCGAATACGCGACCAAGCGCTTTCGGGACCACATCCATCGCTTCACAAAGTTGTATGAAATGATCACAAGGGATGAAGTAGATGAGAATTGGCTCGCGGAGGTTGAGTCGCGCGATTCGGTGTTTCAGGAAATCGATTACTCGATTTATTCATGAAGTTGGTGGTCTTGACACGCGTCCATATTGTAGCGATAGAGTTGCACTCGGCCTTAAGGTCCGGCGACGAATGAGCACCGCAGGTTCTGTTGTCGGTACCCGCCGCGGTACTTACGTGAGATCGGCGGTCAATTTCAAAGTGTGAGGCCGGTTATCGGTGATGAGCACTCAACTATGAAGGAGAATCCATGAAACACATAGTCTCGGTTTTCTGTTTACTCGGCATCGTGGCGTTGTCGGGTGTCGCTGCACTGGCAGGGTCCGACATCGAAAAACGCGTCGAGCATGGCTATGCCGATTCGGGCGGCGTGAAGATTCATTACGCCAGCCTGGGAAAAGGACCGCTGATTGTTATGATCCACGGCTTCCCCGATTTCTGGTATTCGTGGCGAGATCAAATGGAGGCGTTGTCGAAAGACTATCAGGTGGTCGCGATCGACCAGCGCGGCTACAACCTGAGCGACAAACCGAAGGGCGTTGAAAACTACGATATGCGATTGCTGGTGGGCGATGTGGCCGCAGTCGTCAAGCATCTAAAACGCGAGAAAGCAATAATCGTCGGACACGACTGGGGCGGGATCGTAGCTTGGACGTTTGCCATGTTCCTGCCGGACATGACTGAGAAACTGGTCATCCTGAATCTACCTCACCCGCGTGGTCTCAATCGAGAGCTCGCCCACAATCCGCAGCAGCAGAAAAACAGCCAGTACGCGCGCAACTTCCAGCAGCCCGACGCGCACACAAAGCTGACTGCCGAGCAGCTTTCATTCTGGGTTAAAGACCCCGAGGCGAAGACGAAGTATATCGAAGCGTTCAAGCGGTCCGACTTCGAGGCGATGCTGAACTACTACAAGCGCAACTATCCGCGTGAGCCGTACACCGAAGACACGTCGCCGGTTGTAAAAGTGAAGATGCCGGTGTTGATGATTCACGGGCTGAATGACACGGCTCTGCTTGCCGGGGCGCTAAACAACACGTGGGAGTGGCTCGAGAAGGACCTGACGCTGGTGACGATTCCCGGCGCTGGGCATTTCGTTCAGCAGGATGCTTCAGATCTGGTTACGCGAACAATCAAGATGTGGCTCGCGCGGTAATTGTTGAGGAACGCGCGTGCGTGAGCCGCGGTAGCTTGCTACCAACCTGGAAACATAGCAACGCCCTGGGAGACGGCCGGCGTAGCCATCAACGGCTGACCGATGCGGTTCGTGGCCCCAAGCTCAAACTTTGGACCGGCCTTTATCACGAAGATATCTCCATCCTCGCTCGACATATAGATGCAGAGTTTTGAGTTCACGAGTGTTTGTGTTCAAGCTTTAGCTTGCCGCAGATCAGCAGCGAAGTTGTCGTGAGTTGAAGTGGCGTACCGCGATCAGCAGCCTAAAGGCTGAACTCTAAACCCTGAACTCTGAACTTGCTCTTGAATTCGAGTGAACTTGTGAATGAGAATTGGACTTGTGAAATCCATAAACAGGCTTGCGTTGTTGCTCACTTTACTGGTGGCACATGCCGCCAGCAGCTCACCCGTCACTCGATCCGACTGGCCTCAGTGGCACGGCCCGGATCGAACCGCTCTCTCGACAGAGACCGGCTTGCTTAAGTTCTGGCCGGCTAACGGGCCTCCCCTTGTTTGGTCGATATCGGACCTGGGGGAAGGCTACGGTTCGGTTGCAATCAAAGGCGACCGGATTTTTGTTCAGGGAGTGAAGGCGAGCCAAAGTTCGGTCTTTTGTTTGAACCGCGCCGACGGCAAGACGGTATGGGTGACGGCGGTGGGTCCGCGGCTGGGGCAGGACCGCGGTCCTGGACCACGGGGCACTCCAACGGTTGAAAACGACAGGCTCTACGCGCTCACTGAGAGTGGCGACCTCGGCTGTCTCAAGACCACCGACGGTTCGATCGTATGGCAGCGAAACATCCTCAAGGACTTCGGCGGGCGCAATCCGCGATGGCTGATAAGCGAGTCGCCACTGATTGATGGAGATCGCTTGATAGTGACGCCGGGTGGCGAAGGCGCGAGCATTGTTGCGCTTGACAAGAAGACCGGAAAAACCATGTGGACCACAAAGGAGCTGAGCGACGAGGCCGGCTATTCGTCTTGCGTTGCGGCCGATATCGGGGGCGTGCGAACCATTGTGGGGTTCACCGGGAGGGCAGGTGTTGGCGTTCGCGCTTCGGACGGAAAGCTGATGTGGCGATACGAACCGGTTTCAAACCGCACTGCCAACATCGCCACTCCCATCGTGCATGACAACAAAGTCTTTTACACATCCGACTATGGAACCGGGTGCGCGTTGCTTGGACTGAAGGCCCAGGGCGGTGAGGTTAAAGCCGAAGAGATCTACTTTAGTAGAGAGATGATGAACCATCACGGGGGCGTGGTGCTGCTCAACGGTTATCTATACGGCTTCAACAACGCGATTCTGAGCTGCATCGAGTTTGCGACTGGCAAGACAGTCTGGCGAGACCGGAGCGTGGGGAAGGGAACGCTGACATACGCCGATGGGCTTCTCTACCTGCTGAGCGAAAACAATGTTGTCGGGCTCGCAGAAGCGTCACCGGCAGGTTACAAAGAGAAGGGGCGGTTTCAAATTGCCGACCAGGGCTGGCCAAGCTGGGCACACCCGGTAGTCTGCGGCGGAAAGTTCTACATTCGGAATCAGGGAACGCTGGCGTGCTACGACATAAAGGCGCAATAGAGTGTGAGCATACCCCGGTTAAGAACTGTTTTTGGAAAGAAAGGCAACACGGTTCGCGCACCGCATCTCGAGCTAGGCGAACGCGGCGAGCGATTGGCGTTTGACTACCTGGCTAACTACGAAGGCTATCGGATCGTCGCAACGAATTTTCGTCTGCCGCTAGGACGAGGCTTGCGCGGCCAAAAGCTGACCGCCGAGATAGACCTGATCGCATATGACGGCGAGACTTTGGCGTTTGTTGAAGTGAAGACACGCTCTTCAGATGATCTCGTAACACCCGAACGTGCGGTTGACCTGAGGAAGCAGCGCCAGATTGCTCGCGCGGCCAGGCGGTATCGCCAGTTAATGAAAGTTGTTGAAGAGCCTTACCGTTACGATGTGGTGACGGTCCTGCCGAACGCGGAAGGCGATGAAATCGAGTTGCTGCGCGGCTACTTCGACGACCGGGTGTTTCAAAAGAGCAGATATTTCAGGAGTGATGCCTGATGGCTGATGCGCACGCACCAGCACCACGCATCACCGCGTCTCGGCATGTTCTCTGTTTTCTTAAGACTCAATCTCCGTCTCGACCAGATAGTGAGCCGCGTCGTTCGGATTCAGCGGATTGATGTACATGCCGCTCCCCTGCTCGAATCCCGCCCATATAGTGGTCCGCACGAGTATTTCGATGTGCCAATGAAAGTCCTCGCGGATCGTGCTGTAGTCCCCGGTACGCGGCACCACGTTTAAATTCGGCGCCGAGTGAATGTAGGAGTTGTAGGGTGGATTGCCGAGCAGCTTATAGACCTTCATCAACACCACCTTCAACATCTTGGCAAGCTCCCACCGTTCTTCGGGTGATGTCTGGATGAACGAGTATTGATGCGTCTTCGGCAGAATGTGAATTTCGTAAGGCATGCGCGCGGCAAACGGGATGTAGGCTACGAACTTTTCGTTTTCGGCTACCAGGCGATCGCGCTGATTCATCGCCACCAACTCCGTCCCATCAGGGTTATAGATCTTGTTCTCGTAGTAGAAGAGCTGATCAAGTTGCCGGCACCAGATGCAACCCTCGCCATTGACGAAGTGCTCTTTTGCGTGCCAAAGCTTGTTCTTCAACGCATCCGGTATGACGGTCGTCGCGATTATCTGTGCATGCGGATGCGTGAGCGACGCACCTGCCGCCTTGCCGTGGTTCTTAAAAAGCAAAACGTATTTGAGCTTGAGGTCCCGCTCGAGATCGACGTGGCGCTCCCACCATGTGTCGACGATCCGTGCGACCTGATCGAGTGGCTGATGCTCGAGATAAACATCATGCTCGGGTGATTCAATCGCGACTTCGTGCGCGCCGTAGCCGGTTGCCAACTGAAACATTCCGATTCGCCTAAGCTTGATCTCCGGAAAGATGCCGAAGGCCGGAAACTTATTGGGTACGACACGAGTGAGCCACCCGGAACTATTGGGCGATCCGTTTTTGCGAATTGCGAAAATCTCGGGCGGTGTTTGGTCTTCTCGCTCGGCACAGAAGGGGCAGCGAGCTCGCGCCTCGGGAGTCTCCTCTTCACGTCGCGGCTCTGGCGCTTCAGGCCGTTGGGCGCGCGCTGACGAAATGATAACCCACCGGCCGCTAATCGGATCTTTACGCAGCTCAGGTCTGAATTCAGCCATCCTCTCCTCCACGAAAGTTTGATTATGGAATCTTTATTAGTCCACTCAGACGCCGGTTGATACAGCGGTCAAGAGTAGCAGGATTCTTACGGGCCAGCTAGCCGACTTGAAAATTAGCGGTTCAGTCTCGGTCTTTCCGAGGATTTCGGTCGTGGTTCAATAGAGTGTTGAGAAGAGGTTCGCCACTGAGGCGCCGACACGCGAAGGTCCACCAGGCTTTTCTTTGTGCAGCTTCGTGACCTGGTGGCTTCGTGGCGAGACTCGCTCATCGCATTGTTTTGAATGTCCGTAAGTCTCTGTTAAAATTTCGCCGAGTGATGTGCTCGGATAGTTCCAGCCCGATTCAACCAGACCCGGAGGATTTATGAAGTCACTTGCTATCACCAGGTCAGCCGCCGTCGCCACACTGCTAGCTGTTTTGTTCGCCGCATCTGCAGTCCCGCGATTTACCGCCCGAGCGCAAAGCGGACGCCAGCCGGAGAAGAAGAAAGTAGAAAAGAAGACGGATGAAAAGAAGGGCGCCGAGCAATCGCAAGAGCCAGTTCCACCAGTGCCCAAGGACATCAAACAAGAACCCGCTATCAAGCTTTCAACCCAGGTGGTAAACGTCGATGTGACGGTTATCGATAAGAAAAGCGGCCGATTATACAACAACCTTACGAAGAAGAACTTTACGATCTATGAGGATGGGGTCAAGCAGGAGATGACGAACTTCGCTACCGGCGAGGGTCCGATGACTGCGGTGCTCCTGCTAGAGAACAATTTCCGAAACCGAAGGTGGAGCAACTATTACGATCCCACGTTTGCCCAGGAGATCTTCCAATCCGCGGCGACCTTCGTGCGAAGCTTCGTCAAGCCCTCCGATCAAGTCGCGCTCGTGACCTACAGCATGAAGCCAAAAGTCGTTCAGGACTTTACCGGTGACAGCGGCCGGCTGTATCAGGCAGTCATCTCGGCGTATCGCGATACCTTGAACTTCAGCGAAGCGAATATTTACGACTCGCTTTCTTTCGTGCTTCTGGGTGGCAAGGCGATTCAACTCTATGACGAAGAGGCGGGCGAAAGTGAGTATTCGGGTTTGCAGGAAATCGAAGGACACTCAGCCGTTATACTGGTTACATTGGGAATAGACACATTCAGCCGACTGACTTATGACAAGGCGATGAAGATCGTCACTCGCGCGGGCGTTCCGATATTCATCGTCGGCGTCGGCAATCTGTTCTTCAAAAAGTACGGAGACGGTCTGCCGCCCGAGACGCGACTCGAGTTTTTACAAGCGCAGAACGGGCTCAACACCTTCGCGAAGCTGAGCGGCGGATACTTTTTCCCAATGACCTTTGAGAGCGAGATCCCGGGAATTATGAGAAGCATCGAAGGAATGCTTCGGAGCCAGTACAGCCTTGGGTATTCGCCAACCAACACGCGGCGCGAGGGCAAAGACCGCAAGCTCAAGGTCGAGGTTGATATAGACGGCGACGGACAGCCTGACAACAAGGTGCTCGACCTGCGATATCGCGAGAAGTACATCGAGCCGGATGACAATCCGAACCCAAAGAAAAAGTAAAGTCTGGGTGGTCTCTGGCAGATGATACGCCACGGACCACCGATCCTGGACCCAGCGGTTGATGATTCAATACGAGCAGCTACATCTGTACTCACCAGTTACATCTGACGATCTTCTGGAGTCGGTCTTCGATCAGGCGCTCCGAACTCTTGTGAAAAAAGAACCCCGGCCGAAGGTCGAAGCTCGCTTCTATCCTTACGCCGGTCTTTCCTCGACCGTCAGATTGCGGCAGGGAACCGTGTACGCTCGCGTGTCGGATATCCTGATCGGCTCGCCCCGCGATGTGCTGTTCTCGCTTGCCTGCGTCTTGGTCTCCAAACTCTATCGGCTCAAGGTCTCGAAATCACACGAACAGGTGTATCGCGAGCACGCTATTAATCCGTCAGTCGTAGATGCTTCGCAGCAAGCTCGACGGAAGCGCGGTCGTAAAATGACCAGTTCTTCTCAGGGCAAGGTGTACGACCTGGTCGAGCTGTTCGGGGAACTAAACGCGCGCTATTTCAGGGGTGAGCTCCCGCCGCCGCTGCTCTCGTGGAGCCGGCGCCCTACCCGCCGGGTGCTGGGCCATCACGACCACGTGCACTGCGCAATCGTCATCAGCAGCACGCTTGACAACGCGCGAGCGCCCCGATTGCTCGTTGAATACGTGCTCTATCACGAAATGCTCCACGTTAAACATCCGCCGCGCGGGCCTCCGCGACCGTGCCG
>JBASRM010000625.1:0-3504 GCA_049273835.1 Blastocatellia bacterium
GTATTTCACATACCCGGGCGAGGGGCATGGGTTTGCGCAGCGGGCTCACCGGTTGGACGCATGGAAAAAGCAGTTGGCGTTCCTGCGAAAGTACTTGCAGCCTAATTACGGGCAGAGCGTTACGGCGACTGATGACTTCGTTTGGGAAAAGAAATAAATGCCCCGATGTCGATGTACCGTAGCCTGTCTAGCCTGCGGACGCCTCGATGTACCGTAGCCTGTCTAGCCTGCGGACGCTAGACAGTCTACGGTACGTTAACGGAGACCCTAATGACACAGCCAAAAGCGAGCCGGCCGCACATGCCGGGCTACGGAATTCTGGATGCCGGCAGCGGCAAGGGATTGCTCCCCTGGAACTGGGCGACCGAGCGTCTAGCCAAGGCTCGAAACTACTGGCTGGCCACGACGCGTCCGGACGGAAACCCTCACCTGATGCCGGTGTGGGGAGTCTGGCTGGACGACAAATTCTATTTCAGCACCGGGAGCAAATCCCGCAAGGCTCGCAACCTGGCTGGGAATCCTAGATGCGCGATTGGCTGCGAGGTCGGCGAGGATCAAATCATCGTAGAAGGCGTCACCGAGTTGATGAGCGATTCAGAATTGCGGCGAAGGTTTGGGGACGCTTATGGCTCGAAATACGGTTGGGACATGGAAGGATTCGATGAGCCGTATTACGCCGTGCGCCCAACCGCGGTATTCGGGTTCACGACTGCAAACGAGGAGTTCACAAGCACGGCGACTCGATGGGATTTTGATAGCAAGCTACTCACTGGCTGACGCCAGAGCATTGAGACAGACGTGTTCCGTCACGGCCGGCAGCCTCGACGTTTGGGCCCGAGTTCGGACGGCAAAATCTCGTAAGCCGTCTCAACCCACTCACACAACAGCCGGCGCGTGTCGCGAGGGTCGATGATCTCTTCAATCCCGAACGCCTCCGCGGTGCGAAAGGGCGAACGGAGCTCGTTCAACATTTCTTCGATCTCGCGACGGCGAGCTTCGGGGTCTGGAGACGCTTCGATTCCCGCCGATAAGCGGCCATCACTCCGCCCTCAATCGGCAGCGAACCCCAATCACCCGACGGCCAGGCGTACCGGAGATTCAAGCCCTGAGCGTTGCCGTGCGCTGCGCCCGCTACGCCAAACACTCGGCGCAAGATGATCGATATCCACGGCACTGTCGCTTGGTAGACCGCGGCCATCGCCCGCACACCGTACCGCGCGGTGCCCGCTCGCTCAGCAGCGGTGCCAATCAAGAAACCGGGTTGATCGACGAAGTTGACGATCGGCAGATGAAACGTATCGCAGAAGTCCACAAACCGGGTCATCTTCTCGCACCCAGACGCGTTCAGTGCGCCGCCGCCTTGCTGGGGATCGCCGGCCAACACCCCCACAGGATAGCCGTTCAGCCGCGCAAGTCCCGCCACCAGCGGCCGGCCGTAGTAGCGGGCGATCTCGAAACCTGAATCGCGATCGAGCACCAGACTCAAAAGCCGCCGGATGTCGTATGCTCGTCGCCGGTCGCGCGGAATAATGGAGAGTAACTCCTCTTCGCGACGCCCGCGATCATCCTGATTCTCGGCTCGAGGTGGAAGCTGCCATACATTCGACGGCAAATAGGAAAGCAAGTGGCGAATCTGAGCGAACGCTTCATCTTCCGTTTCCGCCTCATTGTCCACCGCGCCACTTCCCCGCGCGTGAATGTGAGCGCCGCCGAGTTCTTCTTTGCTGACATTCTCACCCACTCCGCGTACGACGACGGGAGGACCGGCAACAAAGAGCTGGCTCGTCCCTTTCACCATTACTGAGAAATGGGAATGGACAACACGCACCGCGCCCAGCCCGGCCACAGAGCCCATACACGCGCCAATCACCGGCACCTCCGACATCAAAGCGACGACCAGATCCCAGGCAGGATTCGCCGGCACATAGGTGTAGCCGGAGGTTTCGAGAGTCTTGACGCTGCCGCCGCCGCCGGTGCCGTCCACCAACCTGATGATCGGCAAACGCAGCTCGCGAGCGAGCCTTTCCCCGTAACCGGCCTTGTCGCCCACTCGCGCATCGGCGGCCCCGCCACGCACTGTGAAATCGTCGCCACCCACGACCACCCGCCTTCCATCAATCCGCGCGGTCCCGACGACGTAGTTTGAAGGAGTAAACGAGACGACCTTTCCGTCTTCATAAGTCGCTTTTCCAGCGAGCGCACCAATCTCATGAAATGAACCCGAATCGACCAGAAGCTCGATGCGTTCGCGCACCGTCAGTTTCCCGCTGGCGTGCTGGCGCTCGACGTTTGCAGCTCCGCCCATCTGTTTCGCCAGTTCATTGCGGCGGTTGATCTCATCTACTTCGTTCTGCCAGCTCACGCAAGTGTTCCTCCTGGCGCGTTGCTTCGGTATACTGCCAAGTCTTCGAAACGGCCTCGTGTTTTACAAATGTTGGGTGTTTTAAGCCGCAGCCAGATTTGGTGTGAGACCGCGGGTCTTCAGAACCGAAAATCAGGCAGACTCCGGGCTACGAGCGGAGTTCCACGGCGATCGACCGGGCGATCTCGCGCGCCAGCTCAATCTCATCCGGCCGCAATGAGATCGCGCATACAACCGCGTGGCCGCCGCCGTTGTATCGCTCGCAGATCGAAGCCAGATTGTGACGGCGTGGCTTCGGGCTCCAGGGATTAAAGCCGACCGACACCTTTGAACGGCTCGCCGACAGACTCACACCGACCGAATAAACAGACTCAGGGAACAAATGATATGGGATGAACTTGCTGTAGCCTTCCGCGTCGTGATCGCTGAGATCGAAGTAGATCACGCCTCCTTCGCACTTCGCGGCGTCACCAATCAAATCGATCGTGTTGACGTGCCGCTCATACAGCGGACGAAACTCCCGCTCGACGATCGGGTCGGATATGATCCCATCAAGAGTCTCGGTTTGCATGCCCTGAATTATCCTTTGCATCACCGCTCGGTCGCGGCTCGCCTCGATCACCAGCATCAGTTTCAGCGCGGGCGCGTGCAATTCAACCGCCGTCTTTGCGTCTTCGTATTGAGCTCCATCGATGATGTCGGCCCAGTGAATCAATTCGCTGAGGCTGCCCGGGTCGAACCCGTACTTGCCCGCGATCGTATCGGCGATGAATTTGGTGCAAGACTTGTAGTTGGGGTCATAAAACTTTGTAGGCCAGATGCCCGTCAAGAAGTGTTGTTCATCATCCGGTGACAAAAAAGCGCTTTGATGATGGTCGAACCACCACGTGAGCTTCGACGACGGGCTGTACTTGAAATCGACGATCGCATTTTCATCGCCGTCGAACAGTTCCTCTTCGATGAGCTTCTGATTGGGCTTGTGCGCAAGCCCGGTGTAGGAGATCTCCACATCTCCAGCAATCTTGTCCGAAAAGAATCGCGAGAAGACTGCGGCGGATGCAAAGCCGTCAAAGCAGTGGTCGTGGTGCAGTATTCTGAGTTTCATTTTTTGAAGTTCAAGGCTAATGAGCAGATCAATGTAC
>JBASRM010000655.1:0-8287 GCA_049273835.1 Blastocatellia bacterium
CCAGGGAGTCGAAAACGCGGATGAACTGGTGAATGGGTTTCCAAAGTCCGAGGAAGAGCTGTTCAAGTACGACGCCCTGATCATCGGCAGCATCGAAGCGACGTTCTTCACGTTCGACCAGTTGAAAGCGGTCGAGCAGTTTGTCTTTCGCAGGGGCGGGACGTTGCTGGCCCTCGGAGGATCAAAGGCGTTCAACGTCGGTGGATACGGAAACACTCCGCTCGCCGATCTGCTGCCGATCTACCTGACCGGTCCAGGGGAGATCCCCGGCGAAAGCCAGACCTTCAAGACGGCGCCTTCGGATCGAGGCCGAGATCATCCGGCGGCGCGGCTGCTGGATCAAGCGGATGCGAATGCAAAGGCGTGGGAACAAATGCCCGCGATCACCCTGCCGGAGGTCATAACCGACCTCAAGCCCGGCGCTTCCGTGATACTCGAAGCGCGCGGGACAAAAGAAAAGAATCGAGTCGCCCCGATGCTCGTTGAAGAAAGATACGGGCGCGGCAAGTCGATGGCACTGCTAGCGTCCGACACCTGGCGGTGGCGGATGATGCTCGAATTCAAGGATAAATCCTTTGAAACCTTTTGGCGGAGCTTGATGCGCTATATGGTCGAGTCGTCGCCTCGCCCGGTTGAAGCGTCCACTGAGCGCAGCTTCTATGGCAAAAATGAGCAGGTTCGTATTCGCGCTGAAATCGCCGACGAGAAGTTCATCAAGATTAGCGATGCAACCGTCTCTGCGCGTGTCACAGCCCCTTCCGGTCGTTCGGTCGATATTCCCCTGAAACAAACAGTAGAGGGCGGCTTCGACGGATACGCAAACGCGTTTCGCCCGGAAGAGGACGGCTTGTATCGAGTCATGGTAACCGCGTTGCGGGCTGGGTCGAAAGGACCATTACTCGCGCCCGCGCAAACAAGTTTCATTGCCGGCCCGTTGAACCGTGAAGCTCGCGAAGCGTTTCAGAACCGGGAATTGCTAAAACGAATCGCGAGTGAGACGGGAGGCGGCTACTACACGGCGGGACAGGTGGACAAACTTATGGACGACATCACTCACACCGAAGGCGCGGGTTCTATTCGGGTGAGCTACGACCTATGGGATATGCCGATCAACTTTCTTCTGGTGGTTGGGCTTGCAGCGGGTGAGTGGTTTATTCGCAAACGCAAAGGCCTTGCCTGAAATCGTTCTGGTAATTGAATGCCACTCGCGAAACTAGCATCAGCCTTGATTGTAATCAGCGTCGTATTGTGCGCCTGCGGAGTCGGCGCCGAGAGGCAACAGGATCGTCCGCCGGCGACGCAACCCGTGGCGCAGTCTCCAACACAATCCAAAGCCCCCACTGAGAAAAAACCTGCCCCGGCCGATCCCAACAAATTTGCGTTGGTGGTGGCTGGGATGGGAGGCGAAGAAGCCTACACAAAGAAGTTCACCGCCCAGGCTACTCGTTTGTATGAGACGCTGACCGAGCAACTGGGTTTTGCCGGCAAGAACGTTACTCTGCTGACCGAGATGCCCTCGGCCGGCGGACCCGAAGACGGTGCCCGCGAGTCTGACGTACCGTCCAGACGCGGCTCGGCGGAAGAGGTGCGCAAGGCGTTTGCTTCGATAAAGGCGGCCGCAAACTCCGAGAGTCTGGTGCTGGTTGTCTTGATCGGACATGGCTCGGCCGACAATCAGCAAGCGAAGTTCAACCTGATCGGGCTGGATTTATCTGCCAAAGACTACGCGCAGCTGCTTGGCTCGTTGCCGTCTAGAAAGGTCGTGTTCGTCAATTGCGCAAGCTCATCCGGTGAGTTCATAAAGCCGCTTTCGAGCGAAGGCCGGATCGTAATCACGGCCACTCGCAGCGGGAGTGAACAGAACGCAACCATCTTCGCTGAGCATTTCATCGCAGGGCTCACGGATGGGGCGGCTGACGCCGACAAGAACGGACGCGTGTCAGTGCTTGAAGCGTTCAATTTCGCAACCAGGCTGACCGGGGACTGGTATAAGCAAAAGAATCGACTGGCTACCGAGCACGCGCTGATCGATGACAACGGCGACGGCACGGGTCACCAAGAGGCCACCGGCGGCGACGGAACGCAGGCCAAGATTCTTTACATCGACTCGAAGCCGATCGAGCAAGCCGCGGGCGATGTGGAGATTGAACGGTTGCTCAAGGAACGCCAGCGTCTCGAGGCAGAAGTCGAGAAGCTCAAGGCGCGCAAGAGCGAGATGAAGGCCGAGGATTACGACGCGGAGCTGGAACGATTGCTGGTGGATCTCGCAAAAGTGAATCAAGAGATAAAGGCGAAACAGAAAAAGTAGGTCCTTCAGGCTTATGAGACGTTTTGGAATCATAATCATAATTTTCTTCTTCGGCTGCTCTTTCAATTCGGGGGCCCAGGAGATCTCCATCGCGCGGGCCCGTGACCTCCTCAAAACCGGCAACTACAAAGAAGCCATCGCGGTCTTTACAGCGTTACTCGACAAAAACCAAAAGGATGCCGCCGCGACCGAAGGCCTGGCCCGCGCGCAAATGGAAACCGGGGACTACTCGAGCGCTGAAAAGAGGGCGCGGGACTTTCTCGCTGCCCAGCCCTCCGAAGGATCCGTGCGGATTACTCTGGGCGAGATTGAACTTGACACCGGTCGTTATTCAGAAGCGGCGACTGATTTCGACCGGGCGGCGCGAGACTCGAAAGGCGGATCATGGCTTCGAGCGATGTTCGGCCGCGCTCGGGCCCTTCGCATTCAGGGTAAAGAAGACGAAGCTCGCGCGTTGGCTCAGGAGTTCGTTCGCTATTACAACAACAACTCACCGCGTTCCGCTGAGGAACTCACCCTCATAGCCCAGGCTTTAGTTATTCTCGACAAATTCAAAGATGCGAACGAACTGTTCATCGATGCGCGCGAAGCCGATCCAACCTTTGCTGAGGCATTCATCGCTCAGGGCGAGTTGCTGATCGAGAAATACAATTACGGCGAAGCATCGAGCCTGTTTGAGGATGCGCTCAAGATCAATCCGCATTCGGCGCGCGCGTTTGTCGGCCTCGCAAACAGCAAACAGTTCGAATCGAAAGAAGCGCAGTTAGCCTCGATTTATAAGGCGCTCGAAGTCAACCCGAACTGCGTCGAAGCGCTGGTCCATCGAGCGGCGATCGATCTGGAATCCGAGAACCGCGAAGGCGTTACCCAGATGCTCGATCGCGCGCTCAAGATAAATCCGAACTCGCTCGACGCGATCGCCGTGCGAGCGGCAATGCTTTTTCTTTCCGATCGCAAAGCCGACCTCGATTCGGAGATCAGGCACGCGCTGGCGATCAACCCCCGTGCCGGCGAAGTGTTCGACACTATGGCCCAGTTCGCGGTGAACAATCGGCGATACAGTGACGCAGTTGATTTCGGACGCCGGGCTGTTGAATTGTCACCCAATTTGTGGAGCGCGCGAACCCAGCTCGGGATTCAAATGCTGCGGGTCGGTCTGGCCGAGGACGGCCGCGCTGAGCTTGAGCGGGCGTTCAACGGGGACCCTTTCAACGTCTGGGCGAAGAACACGCTCGATCTGCTCGACTCGACCAAGGACTATCCCGACACTCTGCGCGGCCCGTTTCTGATCAAGTCATCTCCCAAAGAGAGCGGCGCGTTGGGAGTGTATGCTGCTGATCTTCTAGAGGAAGCCCACAAGAAGCTGACTGCCAGGTATCGCTTCACACCCCGCGCTCCGATATCAGTCGAGATGTTTACCAATCACGACGACTTCGCGGTGCGCTCGCTTGGGCTTCCGGGTCTAGGAGCGCTGGGTGTCTGCTTTGGCAGGGTGATCGCGATGGACAGCCCTTCGGCGCGGCAAACAGGCGAATTCAATTGGGGTAGCACTCTGTGGCACGAGTTCGCTCACGTGATCACGCTCGAGATCACCGATCATCGAATACCGCGCTGGTTCTCTGAAGGTCTCTCGGTGTACGAAGAGCGCCGTGCGAGACTCGGATGGGGTGATAGCTGGTCGCTCGAGAACCTGAAGGCGATAAGCGACGGGCGCTTCGTCAAGATCAACGATCTGGACGCGGCGTTCACCCGACCGAAAAGACCTGACGGCGTGCCGCTCGCGTACTTCCAGGCATCAATGGTTTGCGAGTTCGTCGATCAGAAGCTTGGCTTTGATGGAATCCTAAAGATGCTGGCGCTGTACAAAGAAGGGGCAAAGACCCCGGATGTTGTGCAGCGAGTGTTGAAACTGTCGCCGGCGGACTTTGATCGCGCATTTACTGACTACATCAAGGAGAAAACCAGTGCCTACATCGAAGCGATTGGGAGCGGTCCGGTTCACGCACCCGCAGGTCAGAGCCCATCAAAGGAAGCGCTGCTGGCGCTGATCAAAGCCAGGCCCAACGATTTCTTCGCACACCTTCGCCTGGGAAGCATATACAAGAACGAAGGAGACGCAGACCAGGCGATCGAACACCTGCGCCGCGCTTCGGAGTTGTTCCCATACTACGGACGCGATGGGAATGCGTACGGGTTGATGGCGGACATTTATGAATCGCGCGGACAAAAGAAAGAAGCGGCCGCGGCGCTCGAACTGTTGGTTCGATATAACGAAACGAATGCGGTTGCGCTGGCAAGGCTGGCGCGGCTGAGGCTCGACATGGGAGACCGAAAGGGCGCGGTTGAAGCACTCAAGCAGAGCTTTTACATTCAGCCGTTCGACGCCAGCTTGCACAAGCTTGCGGGCGGCGTTTATCTTGAGTTGGGTAACCCCTCAGAGGCGATTCGTGAGTTTCGAGTGCAGATAGCGCTTGCGCCGCCCGATCTGGCGGAAGCTCACTACGATCTTGCTCGTGCGCTTGACGATGCAGGAGATCAGAAAGAGGCCCGTCGCGAAGTCTTGAGATCGCTTGAAATCGCTCCAGGATTCGATAAGGCGCAACAGCTTTTGCTAAAGATTCGAGCGAGCAAGTGAGAAAGATCGTTACGCTAATGCGGACAATCATATTGATCATCATCGCGCTGGCGTCCACGCTGCTACCGGGAAGCCTGCGAGCGGCCGGCGGGACGGCTGAAAAGGCTTTCCACTATGACGACGCTCGCCTCGGTGAAAAAAAAGATCAATCAGACAAGTTCAAGTTTGCCAGGGTCAAGCTCGCTCCGATGTATTCGGGCGCTTTCCTCGGCGACCGCGGCGAGCCCTGGTCGCACGACTATCCGGAAGCGGGACAGCACTTCTCAAAGATTCTTGCCGAGCTTTCAAAACTGCCGGTGGTGCTCGACGAAGATGAATACGTTTTTGCCTTCGACGATCCCAACTTGATGAAGTACCCATTCGCCTATATGTGCGAAGTCGGACACATGGAATTAACCGACAAGGAAACCGCGGGGATGCGTGAGTATTTGTTGCGCGGGGGATTTTTACTGGTCGATGATTTTCGCAGCTCCTACGAGATGCGCACCTTCGAATACTACTTCAAGCGCGCCTTTCCTGAGCCCGAATACCAGATGAAGACGCTTGATGTCACCCATCCAATATTCAACTGCTTCTTCACGATTAAATCGCTGGATGTGCACGCGCCGTACGGCCGCTACAGGCCTGAGTTTCTTGGCGTCGAGGACAAGCACGGGCGGCTTATGATGATCATCAACTACAACAACGATGTTAGCGACTACTGGCAGTGGTCTAACGATCCGTTCATGCCGATTGACGATACAAACAGCGCTTACAAATTCGGCGTCAACTATGTCTTTTATGCGTTGACGCACTAATGAGGGTTCTGGTTTCGGGTTCCTGGTTTCTGGTTAGAGCCGAGATCAGTTGCGAAGCGAGAAACTAAAAACCAGAAACCGGAGAGCGAATGGCGATAGATACTAAAGAGATCGTAAAGGAAGACGAGCTTTTACTTGACAGGCTGGTGGCGGCGCGCGAGCAGGTTCTGAATGAAGTGCGCAAGGTGATCGTCGGCCAAGACGAAGTCATCGATCAGACGCTGATATCGCTGTTTGTCGGCGGTCACTCCCTGGTCACCGGCGCGCCAGGGCTTGCCAAGACCCTGCTTATACGCACGGTAGCCAACGTGCTGGATCTTTCGTTCAAGCGTATTCAGTTCACACCCGACTTGATGCCCTCGGACATCACCGGCACCGACATCATTCAGGAAGACCGCTCGACCGGGCATCGCGGGCTCGAGTTTATTCAGGGTCCGCTGTTCGCAAACATCATCCTGGCCGACGAAATCAATAGGACCCCGCCCAAGACTCAAGCCGCGCTGCTCGAAGCGATGCAAGAAGGGAAGGTGACTGTTCAGGGTACGACCTACGATCTCCCGCGACCGTTCTACGTGCTTGCTACTCAAAATCCTATCGAAATGGAAGGGACCTATCCCCTGCCGGAAGCGCAACTCGACCGGTTCATGTTCAACATCCAGATCGGCTACCTTAGCGAGGACGATGAAGTAGACGTCGTGAACCAAACGACTTCGGTTCAAGACATCACCTTCGAGCAGAACGTGACCGGCCCGGACATTCTTGCATTTCAGCGGCTGGTCCGCCGGGTGCCCGCCGCCGAATCGGTCACTCGCTATGCGGTGAGGCTCGTAGGCGCGAGCCGCCCGGTTTCAGAAGGCTCGCCCGACTTCATTCGCCGCTGGGTGAACTGGGGAGCATCGCTTCGAGCCTCGCAGTTTTTGATACTCGGGGGCAAGGCTCGCGCGGTGATGAGCGGACGCTACAACGTATCGGTTGAAGACGTCCGTGCGCTGGCGTATCCGATACTGCGTCATCGGATCCTGCTTAACTTCCACGCCGAGTCCGAGCGCGTGAAGCCCGACGATGTGATTCGCCGCTTGATCGACACGGTGCCCGAGCCGAGGTCGGGTCTCTAACTCATGTTCCCGCGGCGTCGATGATCCGGTGACTGTTTATGGTCCCAAGTAATCCGCAGACGGTGGGTACCCGATTTCTCGCTCCCGAAGTGCTGGCGCGCATAAGCTCGCTCGAGCTGATCGCCCGCTCCGTTGTCGAAGGATTCATCTCCGGTTTGCACCGGTCGCCTTATCTCGGATTCTCGACCGACTTCGCCGAGCATCGCCAGTACATGCCCGGCGACGACCTCCGACATCTCGATTGGAAGCTTCTCGCTCGCACCGATCGGCTGTATATAAAAAAGTATCAGGGCGACACAAACGCGCGGATTCACATTCTTGTGGACTCGAGCGCGTCTATGGGCTACGCGAGCGGGGAAGTAACCAAACTTCAATACGCGCAGTACCTGGCCTCCTCGCTGGCGTTTCTTGGAGTTCGTCAGCACGACTCCGTAGGACTGGTCGCGTTCGATGAGGATGTGATCGAGCACGTTCCGCCGAGCTCGCGATCGGGGCATCTACACACAATCCTTGGGGTGATTGAACGGCTTGCGCCTGGCCGAGGGACCACGATTGCCGATCTTTTGAATCGAACCGCGGAGCTGCTCACGCGACGTGGGATCGTTGTGCTTATATCGGACTTGTACGACGAGCCCGAACGGATGATTGAAGGGCTCGAGCATCTCCGGTTTCGCGGCAATGAAGTGATCGTGTTTCACGTGATGGACAATCAGGAGCTCGATTTTGAATTTTTCGAGCCGGTAGTTCTTGAGGACGCCGAGACCGAAGAGCAGCTACACGTCTTGCCCGACGTGCTTCGCGACGAGTACCTGCGCGCGATCAACTCGCACATCGAGTCATTGCGTGAAGGGGCGGCGCGCAACCGGATTGATTACGAGATGCACCGGACATCGGAGCCGCTCGACGCTTCGCTGTTCGCGTATTTGGCTCGGCGGTCACAGTTTGGATAAAACATGAGGTTGGTTGATATGAAACAGCGAGCTGCGATCTTGGACTCAGATCCCGAAACTGAGCGTGTCCTCATAGAATTGACGCGCGCCATGCCCGATTGGAAGAAGTTCCGACAGATTGCCGCGTTGAGTGACGGGTGCCGGCGGCTCGCGATGGTGGGCCTCCGAGAGCGCTACCCCAATGCTACGGACGATGAAGTGAAGAAGAGGTTCGCTGCGCTTGTCCTAGACCGCGACACCGTGATCAAGATGTTTGCATGGGACCCGCTAGTTGAAGGGTATTGATGGCAATCGACCAAGTCGATGTGATGCTTTTGGTTGCCGGCGTACTCGAAAAACTCGGCGTACCGTACTGTGTGTGCGGTTCATTCGCGAGCTCGCTGCACGGGGACTGGCGGTCCACTCGAGACGTGGACTTGCTTGCGGATATTAGAGGGAAACAGGTTAAACCGTTCGCCGAAGCGCTTCAATCAGAGTTCTAC
>JBASRM010000657.1:0-2527 GCA_049273835.1 Blastocatellia bacterium
GGTTAAAGCCGGGACTCAAAACTCGTCGCGCCAGGCTAAAGCCGGAACTCAAAACTCGTTGCGCCAGGCTAAAGCCGGGACTCAGAAACATTCCTAACAAAAAGCAAAAGACCCCGCGCTAAACTGCGCGGGGTCTGATCCGGACTGTTTAGCAGTTTTTTACGTGGAGCAATTTGCTTAAATCGCCACGATCAGATTTTCAACCGCGCTAGAATACACCCTTAACCCCATACCAGTCAATGTTGGTCAACAAGTGGCAGTGGTGCAAACGCGTGTTGCTCTAACCAGCAACTCGCGCCGCCACAAAGACACCATGGCAGAGAGTCGCACGAAGAAAGCCTTTGTGAATCTTGGTTACTTTGCGACCTGGTGGCGATTCTCTCGCGACTCAGGCATAGACTGTTGAACCGTCCGCTCATGCGACTTCCGTCAAGAATAACCAAGAACGCTTGTTAGCGACTTACGAGACCATAACTTTCTGAGGCGCTCTCCTATGTTCACTTTCTTGACACCCCATACCTGCTTTGCTAGATTCGGCTTCTAAGGCGACATACCTGCGGTGCTGCAATCGCGCCCGGTTTTATGAATAGGAAAGACCTTTATTTTCTCGCTGTCGCTGTCGGCATAATCGCTCTTTTTACTATCCTCTGGTCCATCCGACGCAAGCCGCCCGCGATGACCCCCCGAGCCGAGCACGCGGGAATAACTCAGAAAACTCCTTCAGAGACTTGTTGGGGATGTCACACTCCGGATTCGGACCTTTGGAATCATCATCCCAACAAGGGTAAGCCTACTGACCGCGACAAAAAAACGCCTTGCTCCGCATGTCACAAACTACCTGAACCCCAGGTCGCCAGCGGCTCGATTCATAAGTTGAACAACAGGGAGGTTGAATTCATATGGCCAAACCAGCAGCGAAGGTAAGACTGGAATACAGCAATTACATCGGCGGGGAGTGGGTCGCTCCCAGCTCCGGCAACTACATTGAGAATCGCAATCCGGCGGACAATCGTGAACTGGTAGGCCGATTTCCGGCGTCCGCTGCTGAAGACGTAGACCGGGCAGTCGCCGTAGCCGCTGATGCCTTTCAAAAATGGCGCAAGGTTCCTGCGCCCCGCCGCGCGGAGATTCTTTTCAAAGCGGGTGAAATACTTCTCCAGCGCAAAGAGGGATTCGCTCGAGATATGACTCGTGAGATGGGCAAGGTGTTGAAGGAGACCGGCGGTGACGTGCAGGAAGCGATCGACATGACCTATTTCATCGCCGGTGAGGGCCGCCGGCTTCACGGCTACACTACGAAGGCCGAGCTTCCCAACAAGTACGCGATGTGTTCGCGCGAGCCGATCGGCGTGTGCGGGCTGATCACACCCTGGAACTTTCCGATGGCGATCCCGTCGTGGAAGATTCTCCCCGCGCTGGTGTGCGGCAACAGCGTGGTCATCAAGCCGGCCGAGGACACACCCCTCTCGACTTACAATTTCGTTTCGGCTCTGGCAGACGCCGGCGTTCCCCCGGGAGTGTTGAACATCGTGGCCGGCCAGGGCTCGGAAGCCGGCAAAGCGCTGCTCGAAAACCCAAAGGTGCGGCTGGTCTCGTTTACAGGCTCCACGGAAGTCGGGCGCATCGTCGGTCAGGCCTGCGCGGCAACCGACAAAATCTGCTCTCTCGAAATGGGCGGGAAGAACGCAATCATGATCATGGAGGACGCCGACCTCGAACTCGCGCTTGAAGGCGTGCTGTGGGGTGCGTTCGGAACAACCGGCCAGCGCTGCACTGCGGCGTCGCGCGTCATCGTACACAAGAAAGTCGCAAAGAAATTCACCAATATGCTTGTCGATCGGACCAGGCGGTTGCGGGTTGGGCCGGGCCTGAATGATAAGAACGATGTCGGGCCGGTTATTAATCAAGAAGCGTTGGAGAAGATCCTCGAGTACATAGAGATTGGCCGGCGCGAAGACAAAGCAAAATTGATGTGCGGTGGGCACCGCGTCGAAAGGGGCGATCTAAAGTATGGTTACTTTATCGAACCGACCGTGTTTGCTGATGTAA
Organism: Blastocatellia bacterium; assembly: GCA_049273835.1. GTDB lineage: Bacteria > Acidobacteriota > Blastocatellia > UBA7656 > UBA7656 > Onstottus_A. The sequence continues at coordinate 2,050 of JBASRM010000657.1, forward strand.
AGCCGCAGATGCGCATTGCGCAGGAGGAAATCTTCGGACCGGTTGTGTCGGTCATCGAATGCGGCGATCTGGATCACGCGGTCGAGATCGTCAACGGCGTAAGGTATGGCTTGTCCGCGTCGATTTACACGCGCGATACAAACCGGGCTTTTCGCGCGATGGAGGACGTTCAGACCGGGATCTTTTATGTGAATGCGTCCACGATCGGCGCCGAGGTTCACCTGCCATTCGGCGGCACTAAGTCAACCGGCAACGGACATCGCGAAGGCGGCGCTCAGGTACTTGATATATTTTCGGAATGGAAAGCGGTGTACGTCGATTACTCAGGCAAGCTCCAACGAGCGCAGATTGACACGAATTAGGCGAACCGGCCGCGGCTCGGAGGTCGCTACTTCGGCGGTCGCGGCGCAGCGGAATTCGGGTGACTCGTTGAGTGGCCGAGTAAAGCCAACCCCGTACGGGCGGCACACCGTGGCCG
>JBASRM010000674.1:0-3857 GCA_049273835.1 Blastocatellia bacterium
GTATGGCAGGGCTCGCAGGTGATCGGTGAGCACGACGCGACGACTGTGTACACGACGAATCCGACATTTCAAGTGAACTCAGCGAGGGTGGATTACATCTATTCAGGCAGCCGTATGATCTCGAGCAGAGACAGAGCGAGCAGCGGAGGCCAATGGACGACGAAGTACTATCTGAGCGACCGGCTGAGCGCGAGGCTCGTGCTGAGCACAAGTGGCACCGTGTTAGGTCGACAGGCTCATTTGCCGTTTGGAGTGGACTTTGGCGAGAGCGGCACGCAGGAGAAGCATCATTTCACGAGCTATGAGCGGGATGGTGAAGCTGGCACTGACTACGCGGCGAACAGGCAGTATTCGCAGATCGTTGGTAGATTCAATCGGCCCGATCCATATGATGGTAGTTACGACTTGGTTAATCCACAGAGCCTAAACAGATATAGCTATGTCCAGAATGACCCCATCGACAGTGTTGATCCGACTGGGCTCTTGTTGGGAATAGGACAGGCCGGAATTTGTTCCAACCCATTTTTGGGATGGTTCTGTCATGTTCCCCTTATCCCTCCATACGCTGGAGGTGGTGGGCCTAGAGAGCCGGCGCCGCCTCGTCTCTTTGCTGGATTTAGTGACAATGAATTCGAAACGATTGTTAGGGCCCAGAATGAGGCTGTCGACCTTTTGTTAGGCAGCGCTGATGGCGTCGACGTTGAGAATGACTGCGAAACGAACCTTGGCGCAAGGGTGTTTAGTGGAGGAAGAACTATTAATGTAAACACGCTCTTGAGGAAGGTCATTGATCTCAGAATAAAGTACTACCTAGACGACGAGAGCGTATGGGGCCAGTTTGATTTGATCAATGGCGCCAAGAGTCAAAACCCCAATATCGTAGCCTGGAAGAATTCCGTCCCAGGGGCTGGTGCTTTTATTGATCCGCCCGGTAGAGGGATAGTCTTACTCTCTGGTTTTTTCGGCGGCACTCCCGGTCCCCCAGGTCGGATTGGCTTTGACCGATCCCGCGCAGTCGCGCTAATACACGAAGCCATTCATCTACAAGGTATCCATGACACAGACTTCGATAGTAACGGTATAGAGGGCTCACGCAAGTTGAATACTTTTATTATCCAGTCTTGCGTCAATAAGCGCCGGACCCATAGTGACTTGGGCATCGTGGTTCCATGAAACTTACGCGTCAGTTATCTGCGATCATCATTCTACTGGTGCTGGGCTCGTGTCCCGTACGGGGGTACTCTCCGACGGTGACTCAGATCAGCGGCCATACCTCTGCTCAGCAGCAGTTGAGGCTGTTGAAGCGAACGCTGGTTGGCCATGGTGCCGAGGTAACATCGGTCGCCTTCTCTCTTGACGGTAAGACTTTAGCGAGCGGAGGCGCAGATCATAAGGTAATGCTCTGGGATATGAAGACAGGAGAGTTGCTACTATCCTTAACCGAACTCCCGGGTGAAGCTGAATCAGTTGCCTTTTCACCTGACGGCAGAACTTTGGCTGGTGCAATTGTTCATGGAACAGTCAACCTATGGGATGTACAGACGGGGAAAATAAACCATATGCTGACATTGAATGCATATAGGGTTCCGTCGGTCGTCTTTTCGCCCAACGGCAACATGCTCGCAACTGGAAGCGGGGGATCTAGTAAAGGTAGCGATTTTGGTGAGGTTAAATTATGGGATTCCCAGACGGGGACTTTGAAGCAGACGTTGAGGGGACATACAGATATTGTATGGTCAGTAGCCTTCTCTCCAGACGGCAAGAATTTGGCTAGCGTCAGCCATGACAAGACGGTAAGAATCTGGGATATACAAACAGGAAAGCTGCGGCGAGTCCTCGCGGAGCACAGCGGTCCAGTTTCTTCGGTTGCCTTCTCACCCGATGGAAAGACGATGATCAGTGGGAGTGCAGACAAGACAATCCGCCTGTGGGATACGCGAACAGGCGGATTAAAGCGAATACTGAAGGGGCATAAGGATGCGGTAACCTCGGTCGCCTTCTCGCCCACTGGAAAAACGATAGGAAGCGGAAGTCTGGACAAAACGATAAGGCTATGGAACGCACGAACGGGAAAAGTGCTACGTATACTCAAAGGACACAGTACCTATGTCAGTTCTATTGCTTTCTCACCCGACGGTAAGAGTTTGGCGAGTGGAAGTTCGGATCATACGGTTAGGTTGTGGGCTGTCCCGTAAGAAGAAAGTTTTGTGCTGGCCCATCAAAGGTATGCGCGAGGTCACACAGCGCGAACCCATCCTGTAAACGCTGGATACCGCGACGAAGCGGCCTGTTCCCGCCTACATCAGGCACCGGAATCCGACACGGCTTGGAGCGTTCAAATCAGAATAGTACTAGGAGGGGTCAGGCCTGACTTTCTTGACATTTGACTAAGACCGTTCTTTCGATCTAAGCGCCTTCCGAAGGACGGCACAAGACATTGTTTGGGCGATAGCGTATAAGGCCAGCCTCTTACTAAGTAAAGAGAGTTGTCGGAACTTGCTAGCAACCGACATCACTAACAGCAATATCGCGAATCCTATAACCCCTTCGATGCTGTTGGACTTCTTTCAGAGATTGTCGAGCCGCGGTAACCTTCGAGCCGTGCCAGGTGCCAGACTTGCTGATGATGCGGTTGCCCATACGTATGGCACCGGTAGCGCCGCATATATCGAGTTTGGCCCCTCATTCTTCGACCGCAGAGTCGGCGGGTATGCGCATGACAAGCGCTTCCACAATCTAAGCATCGAGAACGCTCAGATAGTGGTGACTTTGCACGAGCTTGGTCACGCCACCGGTGCTGAAAGTGCGAACCACCAGAATAATGCCGAAGCGCTGAAGTTCAGTGAGAAGATAGTACAGAATTGTCTTGACCTGTAGTAATAGTGACAATGTACCGTGCTTAGGAGCGTTTCAATGGAGCTATATGACTAGAGGGATCGTCGTCAGCGTCCTAGCCTTCTGCGCACTTGTCTCGAGCGGATGTGTTACCGTCCACAAAGGCAATAACCAAAGTCACGGTGAAATCAAGGCGGCGTCGGGCATTCCGCAACTGAGGCGACCAATCGAAGACGTAGCCCACTATGGTTCTACACATTTGTGGATTGTTACGGCAAACGGTGACTTATTGCGTACTGAAGACGGTGGTATAACCTGGCATAAAACTACCTCGGAGTCTGTTGGTGGATTCGAACGAGTCAGCTTCATCGATGGCGACCGGGGTTGGGCCATCAATTCTCGTGGTCAAGTGTTGTCAACTCAGGATGGGGGAAGACTTTGGGGGACGATCGTTTCTCTTGGCAGACCGTTGGTCGTGGACCAGATCAAATTCGTAGACCTAGATACAGGGTGGTTCCTGGAACCGTTCTCAGTTCGGCATACAACCGATGGCGGCGTTAGCTGGGTCAAAAAGGATTTCGAAACGCCACTTGCTGATGCATCCTTCACCAATCAACAAGTAGCTTGGGTTTTCGATCAAGAAAAGCGCTTGTTTCAAACCATTAATGGGGGACAGACCTGGCAACGATATACGACACGTTTAGGGACCGGCGATATTCAGAGCATGTTTTGTATAGAACCGAGCAAGGGATGGCTTGCATGTCGCCCCAACCAGATCCATCGCACTGAGGACGGTGGCAAAACTTGGGAAATGAAGGCGATTCCTGGTAACAAAGCAATCTTGGACTCACTTTACTTTAAGGATGATAATGAAGGTTGGGGTGCTGGTAGCGAAGAAACAGCTACCGAGACAAATTCCCGAGGGTTTAGAGCCATTCTCATACATACGCTCGACGGAGGGAAAACTTGGGAAATTCAGCCTGTCGACATTGTGGACGTTGGCTTTCAGTCGGTCTATTTTG
>JBASRM010000682.1:0-6123 GCA_049273835.1 Blastocatellia bacterium
CTATGATTTCATTCTCTCTCGTTATTATTCGTGATGCGCGGCCAAACGTTGAGCAACCAGGCGCAACACTCATCAAATCCTAATCGCGACCGTAAGGAAGCATTCTCTTCACCATCTTCTCATCAGCCTTCGAAACCAGTTCGTCGAGATCCAGGTGACGCTTCCGCTTGGATGTTTTCTTGGTCAGGATGTGCCGAGCGTGCGAGTGCCCGCGCTTGACCTTCCCGCTGGTCGTCAAGCGGAACCGCTTGGCTGCTCCTTTGTGCGTTTTGAGTTTCGGCATTATTCCTCCCGTAAAAATGTGCCCAGGCTGTCTGACTGATATCGCTCCAGCGTAAGTGAGAATGCCCGGGCTACGTTATTAGATCACTTCTTTTTGGGCGACAGCATGATAAACATGTTCATCCCTTCGAGCTTTGGTCTCACTTCTACGACTCCGTCTTCGGCGAGGTCTTGCTCGAGCCGCTGTAGTAACGCGAAGCCCAACTCCTTGTGTGTAATTTCGCGACCGCGGAAATGAACGGTCGCTTTGACCTTGTCCCCGTCGTGAAGGATGCGCGCCGCATTTTTCTTCTTGAAATCGTAGTCGTGTTCATCGGTACCCGGCCGGAACTTGATCTCCTTGACGGTAATAAACGTCTGCTTCGCCTTCGCTTCCTTCTGCTTTTTCTTTTGCTCGTATTGATATTTGCCGAAGTTGATAATGCGACAAACAGGCGGTTGAGCCTGAGGCGCGATTTCAACGAGGTCGAGGCCTTTCCCGCGCGCTATTTCGATGGCTTGCTGCGGAGGCATAATGCCGAGCTGAGCTCCGTCCTCATCGATAACGCGAACCTCACGGACTCGTATGCGCTCGTTGACGCGGACCGACGGAGCCCGGTCTCGCCTGTCTCGAAATCCCCTTCGCGATTGAAAGCTGCTGATAGCGAATCCTCCTAAACCTGAACTGCTGGTTTGATCAATGACAATATCCAGCCTGGCGTCGCGGACGCCTCATAAGCGGTTTGCTAACTGCAAGCGGTCGCTTCGGTGTTTGAAGTCGGCCACCGCTCGATGGGCGCATCGCATTAGCTCCTCGGAGAGGCAGGTTACTGCTTCCGCCGAGTTGCTCACCGTCTGGTCATTTTGTCGAACCGTTGCTGTACCTTCTGCTCTTGGTCGGATCTTACGTCAGCGCCTTCGGCTCCAGCCTCTGGTATCGAGGCTGAATCTGCGGCCCAAGGACTTCCGGAGCTGACGCAAAATAACGATCTCAGTCTCTTCGCCAGAGACCTTGAAGATTGCGATGGCAGCAAGCTAGCCAACTGCTCCCACCGGTCGAATAATCCGCCCAAATAGTACCAAACCCTATTTGACGGGGGCAACCGAGGTTATTGGATCGGGTCAAACCGAAACCTCGGAGCACCGCCCGAAAAAAGAAATGGTAGGCGCGTGCGGATTTGAACCGCAGACCCCTACCGTGTCAAGGTAGTGCTCTACCCCTGAGCTACGCGCCTAAAATTCAACGGTTGAACTTAGCAGAGCGTAACAATCAGCGTCAACCCGGCGCTGATCGCGGGTGCGCGTCAGCTTTCGCGCAAACCCACCCCGGATAGAGAGGTGGGTGACTGATGTTACAGCCTACAAACCACCTAGCAGCGGCCGGGATGCCTCATGCGCAAGCAGTGGGAGTTTCACGTTGTAGCCTGAGGTGATCTGACGGAGGCTAGGGCACCGGAAGGCTACAGCGTGAGCGACCCACTGCTTCGCACGTGGGCATCCGACGGCGGCTGGCGTCCAGCAGGCTGTACATCAGGGACCCACCCCTGTCGGGGTGGGTATGCGCAAAAACGTGACCCGCGGCCCTAGCCGCGGGGCCCCGCCCCGTTAACCGCTTGTAGCCGCCGATGTGAGCGTAGTAGGATGACAATCGTTCTCGCAATTCTCCCCGACCGACGACCGGGCTTTCTCCCAACCACATCAGCACGGATAGTAATCGCCATGCAGACTACAGCGATGGTATTTAGCGTATTGCTCTTGCTTACATCAGCAGGGTCGCTCCCGCACTTCCCGGGCGCAGTTGTTAAGGGCCATCTTAGTCAACGGCCGAACCCGGTGCGACAGCTTGCTGCAGTTCGAGGAGAGATAAGCAAGGTGACCAGCCCGAACAAGGGGATCTTGCTCATCACGGTGAAACCGGCGAAGGAGTTTCAAGAGGTCACCGTACTTGCCCGTGAGAACGATCTGGTCGGGACTGCAGTCGCGCGCGCCGCGGAACCAGACCTGCTCGGATTGCTTTCCGAGGACACGCGCGATGACGAAACAATCACAGCGGCTGAATTGAACGAGGGAGATGTGGTGTCGGTCATTTACGACCCGCACCTTCAGAATCGAGCACTAGAGATTTACCTGCGATGAAATACTCGATCTCAAAAAATGTCCTCGGGCTATGTTCCTCCATGGTTGTGGCATCGTGCGCTCTGGGCCGGAAAGACCGAGAGGCACGCGGCTGCTCGCGACGGCGGAGAAGGGAAGGGAAGTCAGACTTATCGTGTGCTTGACGAGGAAAAACGAAACCTGATGCTAAGGCATGAAGCCAATTCACCCGGGCTCACGTTACTTTGCCAGATCTGGATGCGATCGCTATAATTACACCGGCTCTGAAGCCTTACGAGAACAATCCTGAGGAGAGAGATTAAGTTATGCGAAAGATCGTTGTGTCCTTCTTCTTACTGACGGCGCTTGCAGGCGCAGTCGCGGCCAGCGTCTCGGGCGACGGTACCGAAAAGAAGAACGTTACTAATAAGATGTGTCCAGTAAGCGGCGGTCCAGTCAGCGAGAAGTATCGAGTAGAATACAAAGGCCAGTACGTCTATGTCTGCTGCGAAGGCTGCGTTAACGAGTTTAAGAAAGACCCTGAATCGTTCGTCGCGAAGATGTCCAAGGAGGAGCGCGACGCTATCGCGATCAACGAGCTCTGTCCCCTGACCAAGGAGCCGATCGACAAAACACTGTCGCTCGAGTTCGAAGGGCGCAAGGTGTATTTCTGTTGCGGCCACTGCGTCGATAATTACAAGAAAGATCATCCGACGGCGAAGTGACTACGGTCGTTGATCACGCTTAATGGTGGCAACTCAAGTCCGGGGAAGTTCAATTCCAGATAAGTAGCGGCGGGCACGTTGTGCATTCGCATTGCGGCAAGTGCTCGCCGCTTCTTTTGCCTTGGAGACAACAACAGTATGAGTTTGAGCGAATGTCCGGCTAGTATTTCGCAAAACAAGAAGAGGAAGAACGGGTATGGACGCGCCGCGGCCCTACTATGCTTTGTCGCGCTACTCACATCAGCGTGCAACGGAGCAAAACAATCTAATCGAACTGTAGTGATCGATACCGATCTTGGCGCGATAAAATTCGAGTTACTGGATGAGGAAGCTCCGCGTACGGCCGAGAATTTCCGCCTATTGGCGGAGCGGCGCTACTACAACGGCACGATCTTTCACCGCGTGATCAGCGGATTCATGATCCAAGGTGGTGATCCAAATGGCAACGGCACGGGCGGCGAGACTGCCACCGGCGCTCCGCTGCCGAACGAGATCAACTTGAACTCGCCGCTATACCAGGGTGGCTACCGGCGTGGTCTGGTGGCAATGGCCAATAAGGGCAGACCCGAGACTGGATCGAGTCAGTTCTTCATTATGCATCAGACCTATTCGCTTCAACCGAACTATACGGTGTTCGGCCGGGTGATCGAAGGAATGGATGTTGTTGATAAGATAGCGGCTGCCCCAAATAGCGGATCGTCGATGGCGAACCGTCCTGTCACGCCTGTGAAAATGAACAGGGTTTATGTCGAGTGATCGACGTTCAGCCGAACTAAACTCCGGCACTCCCGTGCTAAAGCTCCGAGCCTGTGGTTGATTCCAAACAAGAAACGCTCGATGGTACTCAGCCTCCGCCCGCCGGCGGGGGAGCCGCCAATTCTTCTCATTCAGACGGTGATGTCGTGCTGGCCGATCCGATCTCGTCCGCTGGCGCACCAGCACCAGTAGCCCCACCGAAAGCTCGCTTAAGGCGCCGTCGCGTGGCCGGGGCCCTGCTAAGGTCATTAATAGCCGTCCTCGTTGGCAGCCTGATTCTCCGCCTGGCGAGTCACGCGATGGGCCAGATGACTCAGTCTTACCTCGACTACATAAGCCGCAACTATTATCCCATTTCCTACACGATTCGAGGCTATGTTATCGCCTCATTCTTTATCACCGAGCTTCTCGGTTCATTAGTACTGGGAGCAATGAGTGACCGTTATGGACGCCGAGTCTTTATTATGCTTGGTCCGTTACTGGGTGCGCTCGCTGTCCAGATGACCGCGATGACGTCGATGCTGTGGGTGCTCGTGTTCGCCAGACTGCTTGCCGGTCTGTCAACGGGTAGTTCGGTGCCTGCCACGCTCAGCTATATATCCGAAGCAACTGTCGGACATCCTAACCTTCGCGCTCGTGTGATGGGTCTGTTCGAGATAACGCTGGTCGGGGGCATTGCCATGGGCGCAATGGTCGGAGGTTATTTGTGGCAATTCTTTGGAAGCGCGCGGACGGTTGCGGGAATCGAGGTGCTCAGTCCGGCTTTCAGCATCGATGCATTGATCTTCTTGGTTGCTCTCGCGATCTTCGCTTGGGGATTCAGGGACAAGAGACGCAAGGCGTCCTCGAACTATTTGACTTCGCATGCGGAAGCAGCAAGAAGAAAGCTGGCCCATTACTACGCGGTTTTCAAGTCGCCTTCGGTGTGGATGTTCAGCCCGGCCTGGCTCTCGATCTTTTCCATTGTGGGTGTTTGGACTAACCACAGCGTCGGGTTGTTCACCGGCAAGGGCCGTTTTCAAAGTCAACTTCTTCTGGGAAGTATTTCCACCGTCAAGTTCGGGATTGGCTTCGCGACTCTGGCGACGTTCTTCGCTGTGGGTATCCTCGCCTGGAGCTTCGTGCTTGGACGCTATCGCAAGACCAGTGTAATGCTCATCAGCACGTTCGCTCTGTTCGCGTTGCTGTTGACGGTCTTGGGGCTGAATCACCTCGGGTCGTTCTCGAGCCCGTTCTATTATTTTCTGCTGGGCGCGTTATTAATTGAGGTGTTGATTCTGAGTGGTTTCACACCGGCCGCGTTGACCTACCTGGCAGACGTCACCGAGAGCTACGCTTCCGATCGGGGTTCGATCATGGGTCTTTACTCGGTCTTTCTAGGAGTGGGACAGTTGGTCGGAACCTCGGTGGGGGGATACTTCGCGGATTGGAACGGCGTAGACGGCCTGCTATTCCTGAGCGCGATCCTCGGGGGGATAACCGCGCTTAGTCTGCTAGCGCTTCGCAGACAAGAGAGAGCGAGCCGCGCGAATTTGTTGTCGCCCGCTTAATGAGCGGGACGAAAGAAGCTCGCAGACCTCAATTTCTAAACCAACCTCTCTCGTCCTGGCGAACTCCAGTTGTTCCTCTTGCCGGTCGAAACCCCAACCCAAGGGTGCACCACGTTTCTGCGCAGGCTTTGCAGCCCTTGCCAAGATATCCAAAGGAATGGATATTTTCCAAAAATTTGAAGTAGGGCGGAGGAGATTGCCAGGTAGTGCGGGACGGCACCGCTCCTAAGTTAAACATCTCAGAATGTTATGGTAAGCCAGCGGTGGTTCCCTACTTGGGTATACCAGTTGCCAGAGAGTAACAGCTCGCGGTAAGGGTCTCAATTTTTTTTGCCGCAAACCTAACTTGCGGAGCGAGCAAGAGCAACACAAGCAAGTAAAAAGACTTGGCATGCTTTTTATGGTTCAAGCGTCTCTTAGCGATCTGTCTTCAAATCAAGCAAGCATAGAAAGCTGGAAGAGGGAAAAGCCTTCCCCCACCTTTGCCTGCTTGTCTGCCACTCACCATCGAACGTTAGCTTACAAAAAGATCTTCTCGGTCTTGGCCGGGCGGATTAGAACCAAGGACTCCGTGTGGCGGACCAAAAAAAGCCAATCACGACTAAAGGCAATAGGCTTTTTGGATTGCGTCACCTGGTCGTTCGCCGGTCGTCTACGAAAAGCGCCGGTGTTGTCGGCAGCTTGAGATGGCCAACTTTCATACCCGTGTGAGTTGGCTTCCATAAGCTGTCTTAACT
>JBASRM010000686.1:0-10449 GCA_049273835.1 Blastocatellia bacterium
CCCTCGAATTCGTCTTTCGCGAGGTTGTTGTCCTCGAACACGCCGATCACCGAGAACCACATCTTGTCGATCTTAATTGACTCGCCGATCGGCGAGAGATACCCAAAGAGCTTTTGCTTGACTCGAGAACCTATCACGCAAAACTGTTCGAAGTCCTTTTCGTCCGGCTCGGCGAAAAAACTCCCCTCGGCGAGCTTGTGCTTGGCGAGCCTAAAGTAGGAAGGTGTCACTCCGATTACAAACGAATCGTCGCTCTTGCCCTTGAAAGAGAAGATCTGGAAGGTCTTAACGCGCTTCTTTGCGGCGTAGCTTTCGATGTCAGGGGTGACCGCGGAAATCGCCGCGATGTCGCGGGTGGACAGGCCCAGCGAGCTTTCGCGGACCTTTTTCAGGTCCTCATCCTTAAACTCGCGGTCCTTGGCGATGATGTTGCGCAACCCCATCGTGTCGATGATTCGCAGGCTCTCCCTTTCGGCGCCGGCTCCGATCGAGAGCATCGCAATCACCGCGCCTACTCCGAAGATCATCCCGAGCATCGTTAGAAACGAGCGAAGCTTGTGCGCTCGAAGGTTCGCGACTGCGAGTTGGAGCTCGGTTGCGTAGTTCATAACCTGTACGGGCGGTACTCCTTGACGGCCCTCTTTTCGCCGAAGGTGCTTTGTCTAGCTCAACAGAAAGCCCCATTTCCGTCTTAGCGCTTTCGTCCTAACTCAACCGGGGGCGAACACATCGGGATCGCCCTACATGGTTGCTACTTTGTTTTCGCGCTATCGCCATCCGCCTTCTTTGCCCGTTTGGAAAAGTCCTGTTTCAAGTCGGGCGGATTGAGAGCCAGAACCTGTCCGGGTTCAAGTCCTTCGGTAACAACCACCTGGGCGGCATCGCCCTGACCAAGTGTGACCGGCAAAGCTTCGAAATGATCGAGCGACTTCTGAACAAATGCGACAAACCCTGATTCCCTCTTAACTGCCGCGCTGCGCGGGATAACAATTACGGATTTCAACTCCCCTGCCAGGATCTGCGCCTTGAGCTTGACCCCCGGTTTCATCAACGCGGCGTCCGTTTTTTCAAGCGTGACAATCGTTTGGAAGTATTTTACCGGCGACTCGCGGTCGATGGGTCGGGCCAGTTTGTCTATGTTCTTGACCTTGCCGGTGAACTCAACACCCGGATATGGATCCAGGGTGACAGTGACACGTTGATCGGGCTTCAACTCACCGGCATCCTTTTCAAGCACGAAACACTTGGCCTCCATCTTGTCCGGGTTGACCAGACTGAACAACGTCATCCCAACGTACACCACTCTTCCCGGCATCAGCGAGTAGCCACCGAAAAAGTATCCGGGATCGTTGTAGACCACGATCCCGGTCGCAGGCGAAACAAGCTTAAGCGACGTAAGCGCCTTCTCGAACCGTTCTATGTTTGCGTTTACGCGCCCGCGTTCGAGCATCAGAATGGCCTCGTCCAGAGAGTAGACCTTCCCTTTGAGCCCGAGCCGCGCATCTGCAAATACGATCTTCTTCTCGGTGTACTCCTTGTCGAGCTGGCCTTCGATTATTTCTCGCCGCTTGTAGATCTGTTCGTCCTTCGGAAGAAACTCGATGATTTTTTCGAGTTCCAGTTCCGCAATCCTTTTGTCTTTGGCGATGTCGGTCTTCTCCACGGAATTGGCAAGCCCGCCCCTGGTTATCTTCTCAATCGCCATCTGCAAATCCGATCGATGCGCCATTACTTCGAGGTTCAACTCGTCGGGGTCGAATTCAATCAGTACATCGCCCTTTTTGACGTGAGTCCCATCGGGTACTGCCCAACCAATGCGCAAGCGTTGCACCGGTACCGGCGGAACAGCGACTGCGATCGACTCGGCAGACTGAAGCTCTCCATTAGCCGATATTCTGAGCGTGAAGTCCTGAGACTGTAGGACGACACTCAGCGGTTTCAGGTCGGGAGTACTGCGAGTCAATGCGCGATACCCTCCGAACAAGGCCCCGGAGATCAGAATGATTACTGCGACCGCCAAGATGATTCGCCGAATTAGCCTGTGAGACTGCTTCATTGGCAACTCCTCGACACCGCTTCACCTGGCCTTCAAGAAGGACACCGCCACACGGTCGCCGTCGTTGACCCCTTCGGTGACGATGATATCCGTGCCGTTTGAGTCACCGAGCTTTACCTTCTGTGAACGCCATCCCGTATCAGTTTTTACTTTGACGACAGCCCCGTCCGCGGTGGTGAGCACCGCTTTAAGCGGCACCGCCATGCAATCGGCGATCAGGTTGGTCTCGATCTTCACTCTTACGCTCATCGCCGGGCGCATGACCGAGATGTCCAGTTGATCGAGCGCTATCTGTACGTCGAGTACCTTGTTCGGTATGTCCCAGGCCTTGGGTTTCACCAGGGTGCCAATGCTCTTGACGGTGCCCGCGAAGGACCTGCCGGGAAAAGCGTCGATGGAGACCTCGGCGTGCTGACCGATCTTAATCTTGCCTATGTCGACTTCGGGCACAAGGGCTTCGGCGAGGATCGTATTCAGCTCCGGAATCTCGATGACCGGCATTCCCGACCAGACTGTTTCACCTACCCGAAAGCGCTCGCCGTTCCACTTGGTCTTATAAACGACAACGCCGTCACGATCGGCTTTGGCCTGAAAGCCTTCCATCCCCTTTTGGATCGAAGTCACCCGGTTCTCCGCCCGAGCTTTGCGGCTGAGGATGATGTTATAAGCAGCATCGCTCGCCTTCTTGTGCCACTCCATTCTCTCCTTCAACGCGCTGACTTCGCGTTTAGCTTGTTCGACGGCGAGATTGTCCTTTTCGATAACGTTTGATGCCTCGATATCCGAACCTGCTCCCTGCTTCAACTTCAGCTTCTCGAACTTGTTTTCCGCTTCAGCAAGTTTCGACGAGAGCTCCTGGCGCTCCAGATCTATCGACACCTTCGTCTTTTCCAGCTCCTTGTTGGCCTGATCCAGTTCGCTCTGATAACGCTGAAGGTCTTCACGCACCTTCTGCGCGTCGAAGTTGATCAACGAGTCTCCGTTCTTTACGTTTCCACCCTCGGTGGCCAGGCTCACAATTTGAAACTGCCAATACTCGCCAAACGGCGGGGGCGCGCTGAAGTTGCGAACGGACGATGCTTTCAGCGTGCCTGTCGCAGTGACCCAGAAGCTCATCGGACGTGGCGCGATCACCAGCTCATCCTCGGCGGCGCTGGTTCGCGGCAGCACCGACGAGAATACGCCCGACCTCCACAACGAAGCTCCGGCTATCAAGGCTGCCAGTATGATCACAGCAATAGCTATCCGCTTCGCTACGCTTGGCGTGAGTTTTGGCAGGAACCTCCGCTGCGCGCCATTCGGTGTTGTTGCCTCACTCATAGGTTTGCTTCCAAATTGAAAACGTTTGCACGCGTCGCGCCCGTGTCATTTGCCGGACTACAAACGCGTCATTCTTCGCGATTCCACCTGTTCACGATCCGATCGCCTTCCTTGAGCACGCCATCATCGGCGACGGCGTAGTAGACCGGGTCGGCGGAGACAACTACAACGGCGACCGCTCGCTGGGTGTTTTTGGCCTCAACCCTCATCACCTGGGCGGAGCCGCCTTCAAACTGGACCGCAGATCTCGGAACTAGAAGCTGAGACGGCTGCTCGGCCAGAGCCAGGGTCACCTGTGCCGACATTCCTGGTTTCATGATTTCCGCAACGGTTTTATCGAGGGCGATCGCCACCAGGAAAACTTTTGCCTTGGCCATCCAGCTCGCTTTTATCGCGGTCTGCGCTATGTTTTTGACCGACCCGGTGATCTGGATATCGGGATAACTATCGAGTCTGACCTCAGCCTTTTGGCCGATTGAAAGTCGAGGACCATCGACTTCGTTGACCTGGGCCAGCACTTCCATCTCTTTCAGGTCTGGCAGCTTCACCAAAGGAAAACCTCCCCAAACCATGTCCCCGACCTGAATCTTTCGGCGCTCCATCCAGTGATCGCCGTAGATCACCATCCCGTCGGCGGGGGCAGTCAGCGTCATGCTCGCGAGGTTTGCTTTGATTTGGTTGAGCTGAACACCGAGCTTATCTTTTTCGATAACCTTGACGTGAAGCTCGGCCGCCTGCTCCTTTTTCTTCTCCTCTATTTTGGCAAGCTGGTTCTCGTATTCAGTCTTTCCCTTGTCGAAGGCGAGTTGATTCTCCTGGTACTTGCGGCGCGGAACAACGGTGACCGGAACGTTTACGTCGAGCTTGGATTGTTCGTATCCAAGCCACAGATTGCTGAGCACCACCTCCATATCGCGAAGGGCGCCCTCGTGCTGTGACCTCGTCCTGACGATGTCATTTTCTGCTGCAATGATCCTCTCATCGATATCCTTGATCTTGCTGAGAATCGTTGAATTATCCAGCTCTACCACGCGTTCCCCAGCCTTCACCACGCTACCTTCGGGAGGGAGATAGGTTATCTTTACTTCTTCGGAGGTTGAGGAAAAGATGGTTCGCGAAGAGACCGCGCGAAGCTCGCCATCAAGCAATAGGCGCTTCTTGATGTTGCCTCGTGTAACCGGGACGACTGCGGATTGAGTCCCGTCGCTCGCTATCGATTCAGACGCCGAACCGGCGGTTCCGTTGGTCGAGTTGGACCTGATTACAAATGCGGCAGGAGCCAATAGCGCGAGCAGCAGAAGACTGGACGAGATCGCTGCGCGCCGTCTTCCTTGTTTGAAGAACCAGTGCGTCAAGACAGATCGCCTCCCTTCGTCAGGAGTCCCACCTGAGTTGGACAGAACGCCTGCCGCCTCTCAAGGTTTCAATTGTTTGAACCGATGCCGGGCACGAGCTGGTTAGTTGCGGTTGAGATCATATCTCGAAAAGAAGTTAACTGCCAGGTATTCCGGTGCGAGAAGAGTCGAAGGGGTGCAATTGTAAGCGGGACTTCGGCTTTGCCGCCCTGCTGCCAATGAGCTTTGCCCTCGGGGAAACAGCGCGGTCTCTTCGGCGCCGCTGCGCCGCCAGGCCGAGTCTGTATCTGAGGTTCGCAGCACGTGGGAAAAGAGGCTCGCCCTTTCCGCAATTAGACGAAGATGGAGGGACAACGGCGCAGCCGCTTTACAGGCTTGGGACCGTTTCGAGGGCGGGGCCTTCGGCACAGCAGGGCGGCAAAGCCGAAGATCGAGTCTTGATCACACCCAGTAGAAGGAATGGAGAAACAAACAGACTCCGGAGACATTGAAGCAATCGCAGAGGTTTGATGCGCAGTTTAGATCGGGGGATAGGCAGCCAGAGTATTCATGTAACATTTCTTCCTACTTGCCGGCGGGTTCGAATTGTGCGGGCTGTTCAATGGTTTACTGTCTCACGAGAAAAACGTCCCAGGCCCATTTGCCGATATGCGCCCCGCGCACATCATAGACCTTGGCGCGATAGCGGAAGCGGTTACCGTATTCATCGTTTCGTTTCGATTCTTTGTACTTAAGACCGATCGCGGAAACCCCAAGCTGCGGCACAGTGTAGAGTTCATTGCGCTCGGAGATGCCGTTGTGATTTGTGTCCTGCCATAAGCGTAGCGAAGGGAATACAGCATCACGCGCATCAATCAGTCCGTCGCTGTTTCCACCGTTCGGTGGTTTATCGTATTCCGCAAGCGCGAGGAAACCATTTGGACTGGCCGAAGGAGGCTGCGGTGTGAAATTCCCGAAGAGTTCTGTGCCGTTATCTACAGTTCCATTCCCATTGCGGTCCAGCAGCAGGAATGCATCATCGGAAGACGATGAGGTCCATGAGAGATGTTCGTCAATAACCATCGCTATTTAGGTCGAAAGTCACCCCACTCGCGGCATCTGTCAAACCAAAGCCGTCTCCTGCTACGTCAACTAAGATAGGAGAAGGACAGCAGAAGTTATAGTTAGGGTCACCCTCCATTGCAATGGCATCGCAACTAAAGTTGGAGCAGTTCGGCCCCCCGCCACTGCCGCCGGAACAGTTCCATGCGCTCGAACTATCAATATGGTCGTAAGGACGAAGCGTGCCGCCAAGATCATTACAAGTGTAACCGGAGCCAGTGTTAACATTCACATTGTCTTGAACTAGCTGCTCCCAGAATGCGCAGTCGGTTTTTGGACAATAGAATGTAGGCCAACAGTATGGCAGATCGCATATGACGTTGTCGTGATGAGTGGCTTTACCATAGCCCACAACCGCAAATGGCCCATCAACATGTCCTCCGGTGAAGACAATTCGCCAATACGCCGTCTTTGTCAGTGTACCGCTTCCGAAAAATCCACAACTGTCACTGCAAACATCCGCTGACGTTTGTGTGTATGAAGGCACGCAATAGCCGGAGTTGACTGGGCAACTACCTCCCTGATCTGAGCAAGGGATAGTGTCGGCAAGCAGGCTTGTGCTTCGCATGAGTAGAAGCACTAGCGTCGCCATCCCCTTCTTGTTCATCGAATTCATCCTCGTTGAACTCGTGCGGGTACACGACGTTCGCTGAATAAATCAAGCGGATCTTATGTGCTAAGTCTCATTGCTTGAATGGCACTCCTGGGACACTTGTTAAGTAAACTTCGAGGACGCGACACCAGCGGGTCTAAAGGTTCTTTAATATTTCGTCAACCTTGTCAACTATGTATTCCAGACCCACGCTCACCTTTCCGAGAGGCTTAGGTTCAGGTCCAGGAAATCGTTGAAGTTCGATGTCCATGTCACCTGACTCGAGCCTTGCAATCTGTTTGAGCGTCCATTGCTTTGCGAAGTTAAGACCAGACTTCATTCCCGGTGACAGATTGCCCTCGTCCCGTTCGGGAAGTAATGAAACCGTATTCCTGACCTGTTGGAGGAGTATCACAGAGGGGGGTGTAACGGAAGCGTCAGGATTGTGAGCGGCTCTAAGCAATAGCGAGCGAACGCGCTGCATCTGTGTTGCGTAGCCCAGGCGCCGGTCAAATATGAGTTTAGCGGCCTGAAAATCGCCCTCGGCGGTATGGTCCTGAAAGACCACCGTGAGAACGATGATTTTGCTTCCCGATTTGGATGAAAGGTTCACTAATGGGATTCGAACCTCCTCAATTGCCCCCCGGGGCCACTCCTTTCTGGGCTGTATTCGGGAAGAAATCTGCTCCAATCCTGCCTTGTCCCACACTGAGCGTATATCCGGTAATCGCCAAAGTAGAAGTATTCTCAAACCGAAGGACGCAGTCATCTTGTGCCTTCTCCTCACTTACTAGCCTGAACGATTTGGTTCTATTCTCTACTTCTGGAGGGTGAAATTTTTTTTCTTTGTGGGTAAGCACCGTCGAGAAAGACAGACTGACGAACACCAGAACCAAGCTCCCGATTAGAACGGAAAGTGATATGAATCCGTCGATCTGGTTTCGCTTCTTCATTGTCGTCCTCCTACTAAACGACCGTGCCAAGTATCGCCCAAGACATTTGCTCAGGCAACAAAAATAATGTATCCAAACTTATTATATGTAACCAATCTGCCTCTTTTTCTTAAGCCCCTATTTGTTCGCCTTAATCATCTTGGAAGAGATCTCGGGGTCAATTGCTTTTGCTCTATACTTGGATGGTGGTACACCGAAGGTCTTCTTGAAGTCACGCGCGAAATGACTGTGATCTTGCATGCCAACTCTTGCTCTTATTTGCCCAACACTCAGAGCAGTAGTTTCGAGAAGCTCGCGTGCCTTTTCCATCCTTAGGACTTTTAGATACCGGCCTGGCGAAATTCCCATCTGCGCTCTGAACAGATCGCGCATTCGTGATGGGGAAAGCTCCGCATAGCGGGAGAAGTCATTGAGTGTCAACTCTCGCTCGAGGTTGGAGCTCATATAGTCGACGATTTTTCGGACTATTGGAAGCATAGTTAATCCCCCAACACAAGTTGCTCAGAAATTTGGCGGCATCTTCGCGAACGCGAACTGTTAGGAGCATTTGTAAACACAACAAAAGTGTAGTCACTATTGCTATTCGTTATTTTGTATTTGCGGTTTCTGCCTCTTGCTCGTGATGTTGTTTTCGCATTGCTAGAAAGGAGACAACTAAGGGGATTGTTTTCCCTTCAGTCCCGCTGCCGGCTGCCAGCGCGATGGCAATTGGTACGACCGCGGATGTCCGCCGCATCTGCGCTCGAGAGGCTTACGGCTGACAAAGTGCTCGGCACCGAGTCTGAGCAGAATGGAAAATCTTTGAATAAGGCTGACTCGGAAACGGCAGATCGGACGTTTGGGTCGCCTCCCCCTCGGACGCGCTGTTGGTTTCGCTTGTCTTCTTCATGTGGGCTACATTGCGAGCTTAAACCCCGCCGCCTGCCCACACTCTACCTTTGTTTAGATATTGCCACTAACAGGCTGATCGGCCCAGGAAAGCTGCTAGCAACAGGGAACTGCGGCTCGCATTCTACTACAAACAACAGTCTCGTTATAGCCAAGCTTCTCCACATGGATTTTCAATTTTCAATCATCGATTTTCAATCGCCTTGACAACGACATGACCATCTCGTATCCTGTCTGTTCGTTTTCTTTACGATAGATTTGGAGATTCGCATCATGCAGACATTTGTTCCGAGCGGGAAGAACCTCGAGCAGACCCGCAAGTGGTTCGTGATCGACGCAAGCGGCAAGACAGTCGGCCGGCTTGCGACGACTGCTGCGAAGCTGTTGATGGGCAAGAATAAGCCGACCTACACACCTTACCTCGATGTTGGTGATCATGTGGTTATCATCAACGCCGAGAAAGTAGTCTTCACCGGGAACAAACTTAAGGACAAAATCTATCGGCATCACACGGGCTGGCCCGGGGGTCTCAAGGAAGTTACCGCGGAGAAGATGATGCAACGGCATCCAGAGCGGATTCTCGAGTCGGCCGTTCGTGGGATGCTCCCCAAGAACAAACTCGGCAAGAAGATGGGCAAAAAGCTGAAGGTGTACGCCGGATCGGACCATCCACATAAAGCTCAACGACCCGAGGCGCTCGCTTAGTCGAGTCGAAGACTCAGCCGCGGCGATGACACCCGGCGAATTTTTGAGGAGATCTTAATAGTGGCAGAAGCGATTCAGAACTACGGTACAGGCCGCCGCAAGAGCGCGACCGCCAGGGTTTTTCTCAGGCCGGGCTCCGGAGAGATCACCGTCAACAAGCGGAAGTTCGAAGATTATTTTCAAAACGAGACACACCGAATGGTGATCCGGCAGCCGCTTCACTTGACTGACTCCGTCACAAAGTTTGACGTGTTGGTAAACGTCGACGGCGGTGGAGTTGCCGGACAAGCTGGCGCGGTGCGACACGGTATCACCCGCGCGCTGGTTGAGATGAACCCGGAGTTTCGCACAAGACTCAAGAAGGCCGGCTTCGTCACGCGCGATCCGCGCGCGAAGGAGCGCAAGAAATACGGCCAGAAGGGTGCGCGCAAGCGCTTCCAGTTCTCGAAGAGGTAGTTCGATTTTTGGATTTGGATTTAGATTTTGGATTCGAAGGCGAATGCCAATAGTCCAAAATCACAAATCCAGAATCTGAAATCGTCAAATCCATTGCCGGTCCTCGCGATTGGTTGTTTCAACAGGACAATTTGGAACGCGGACCGGTGAGTACATAAACCAATACACACGCAGGAGGATCGATTGGTCACAGTAACTATGAAGGAACTGCTTGAAGCCGGTGTTCACTTCGGACACCAGGTCAGGCGGTGGAACCCGAAGATGAAAGAGTTCATCTTTGGGGAACGCAACGGAATTTACATCATTGATCTTCAGAAGACCCAACGGCTCTTCAAAGAAGCGGTCAAGTTTGTAACCCAGAAAGCGCTGGACGGCTCGAGTTTCATGTTTGTCGGAACAAAGCGGCAGGCGCAGGATGCAGTCGAAGAAGAAGCGAAGCGGTGCGGACAGTTTTACGTCAATCAACGCTGGCTGGGAGGATTGCTGACTAACTTTCAAACCGTTCAGAAATCCATTCAGCGTATGAAGGACATTGAAGCCATGCGCACCGACGGCCGCTTCGATGCATTGACCAAGAAGGAGCGCCTCGGACTCGATCGGGAACACGCCGCGCTGGAGAAGAACCTCGCGGGCATACGGGACATGAAAACCCTGCCCGACGTTATCTTTATCATCGACTCGAACAAGGAAGAGATTGCCGTTCACGAAGCAAACAAGTTAGGGATCACAACCGTCGCGATCGTAGACACAAACTGCAATCCCGACGGAATTGACTACATCGTGCCCGGAAACGACGACGCGCTCCGAGCGGTGCGGTTGTTTGCAGCGAAGATGGCCGATGCAATCATCGAAGGTCAGCAGACGGTAAAAGAGGGTGGAGCCGAAACCGGCGAAGCAGCGGAGGGCATTGAAGTTGCCGCCGCCGCGCGAACCGCCGAGACGCCGCGCGAGCGTTCTGAAAGAGGTGATCGAGGTCGAGGACGCGGACGCGGCGAGCGCAGAGGCGGCCGTCGTACGACCTAT
>JBASRM010000786.1:0-5845 GCA_049273835.1 Blastocatellia bacterium
GTGTAGTGTTCCTCGCAGTCATAACCGCTCTCTCGCTTGGAGGATTGCTCACCTTCTATTCATCATATTTGGATAAAAGGTCTACAAACAGCCGGTCAACCCAATCAGAAGCCCCGCTCAAAATAGATACCGAGCCACAACTATTGCCGGGCCCAAAGCCTGAACTGACGATATCCGTTACCGAGAATACAACCGAATTATTGGAGAACGATGAGATCACGAAATCTGAGCAAAGCAAATTGGCCAGGTGATGAAGTGAAGAGTTCCTCCAGCATACCGTTTGCGATAAGCGCCGGGAGAATATGGCGGAGTCTTCTTCTGACGGCGGTGCTGGGGTTGATTCTCATCGCCACATCGCCGCCGCGCACGCAGTCCAATCACCCACAGCAGAAGCCGCTTGAGAGTTTATCGCCCGCGGAGTTTTCGCGTCTGATACGCGACGTTTCCGAAGAAGGCGGCTATTTCTTTTCAGACAATCTGATTTCTAATGAGACGCCTTACTTGACTGTAGTAGACAAGCTCCGACAGTTTGGAGCGACCGGCGGGGCCTACGTCGGAGTCGGTCCGGAGCAGAATTTCACATACATCGCCAAGCTGCGCCCCCAGATCGCTTTCATCCTGGACATCCGGCGCCAGGCGATGATTCAACACCTGATGTACAAGGCGATCTTTTATCTCTCGCCAAGTCGGCTTCAGTTTCTGTCGCTATGGTTGAGCAAGCCTGTAACAAAGGATCCTCCGGCTCAGGATGGTTCGCTGAACGACCTTCTGGCTCATCTCAGTAAGTCAATGGCGGCGGATAACGAAACATTCGCCAAAGGGCTGGCTTCGATACGAAAGGTGATACAAGAGGAGTTCCAGTTCCCTCTTGCGGCGCGCGATCAGGAAAGTCTCGAGTATGTTTACAAGAGCTTTCGCGAAAGCGGACTGGAGACGGCGTTTCGTCTCAACGGATGGTCGGATGGCGAGTTCCCGACTTTGAGCGAGGTGCTTTTGCAGGCGGACCAGCACGGCAAGCTCGGCAACTTTCTCGCAACCCGCGAAGACTACGACTTCGTTCGCGGTCTTCATTTGAAGAACCTGATCATCCCGATCGTGGGCGACTTCGGCGGCAAAAAAGCGCTTGCAGCCATCGGCGGCTATCTGCGAAGCCGTGGGCTCACGGTCACCGCATTCTACACATCGAACGTTGAGCAGTACCTGTTCGACGACGGACTGTTCACCGCTTTCGCAAACAACGTTCGAAAGCTTCCGATCACCGACAACAGCCTCTTCATCCGGTGGGTCTATCAGCGTTACTACCACCCTGCCCGTTTGCCCGGGCAGCGTTCTACTTCGCTGTTGCAAAAAATGAGTGTTTTTCTTAAAGACTTCGACGCGGGTAGATATCAGCATTACGGCGATCTGATTTCGACGAACTACATTGCGCCTTAATCAATAGCGGGTTGCGAAAAGGATAAGCACCACTTAGCAAGTGCCGGGCACGAGAGCGGAGGCGGCCGATACTCCTCGGGCGCAGCGGCATTCGGTCGGGATTCACCGCGACATCAAAATCAGTGAACATGATAAGTTCACGCCTCGAAGATCTGGTTGTTAATGGAGGAAAGAAAATGATTACAAGCCGAGAAGTGATGGAGACCTGGTTTCGTCGGGTTTGGACAGAAGAAAACCCCAAAGCCATCGAAGAGCTTTTCGTCCCTGACGGTCAGGCTCGAGGTCTGGCGCAAATGACTTGATCGGGCCTGAAGGGTTCAAGCTGTTTCACTCAGCCCTTCGTGCAATATTATCGGATTTCAAGATCACAATGGATAAGACTATTGAATCCGGAGATTGGATTTCGGCTGTTTGCACTCTCAATGCAAAAAGTCGCCAGTCAGGAAAGCCCGTTACGATCACAGGCAGCGTGATGATTCGAATCGTAGATGGCAAGCTGACCGAAGCTTACAATCACTGGGACTTCCTCTCGTTATTCACGCAGTTGGGAATGCTGCCGAGTGGGACATTTGAGAAAGCGCTAGCCGGCGAGAAGATTATCTGAATACGGCAACTTGACTAAGGCCGCTGGTGTTTATCAAAGACAAGGCACGGCCATCACATCTCGGTTCACTCAAGCCGTCTTATTTGGATATACCGGACGCATCGAGCAGGTCTCATTAGGAGTGTTCTAAGTGAAGCAAAGATGGTTAGCTCAGATCCTTGTTGTTTCTGTAACTATCGCACCGCTTCTCGCATCCCACACCGATAGCCAGGCCCTGGCATCTTCGCGCCCGAACATAATTATCATAGTTGCCGACGACCTCGGTTATGGGGATCTAGGTTGTTACGGACACCCTTCAATCAGGACACCGAACATTGATCGCATGGCAGCGGAAGGTCAACGGTGGACAAACTTTTATGCTCAAGCACCAGTTTGCTCCCCCAGCCGGGCGGCGCTTTTGACCGGCCGGCTGCCGATCCGTAGTGGAATGTATGGATCACCACGGCCGATTGCTCCAAAAGTCCTTATGGACAACGCCACTCAGGGACTGCCTTCCGAAGAGATCACTTTGGCCGAAGCGCTGAGAGCCAGGAACTATGCGACCTGCATAATAGGCAAGTGGCACCTCGGTCATCTACCGCAGTTTCTTCCCATGCGACAGGGCTTTGACGAGTGGTTTGGACTTCCCTTCTCTCACGATATGCGCATGACCGTCCCACGCGACAAAGGATGGGAAACTGATGCCTTCTACCACCCTAAGCCTGAGTATTGGGACGTGCCGTTGATGCGCAACGATCAGGTTATTGAAAGACCCGCCGACAATCGCACGTTGACCAGGCGTTACACCGAAGAAGCGATTCATTTCATCTCAAGAAACAAGAACAAACCATTCCTCCTTTATCTTGCTCACTCGATGCCGCACATCCCTTTGGCTGCGAGCCGCAAATTTGCCGGTCATAGCGCGGGCGGCGTCTACGGGGACGTTGTTGAAGAGCTCGACTGGAGCGTGGGACAGATTCTAGAAACGCTTCGGAAGTCGGGCCTGAGCAAGCGGACCCTCGTGGTATTCACCAGCGACAACGGTCCGTGGTTGCCGTTCAAGACTCACGGGGGGTCGGCAGGCCCGCTGAGAGAGGGCAAAGGTACAACCTGGGAAGGCGGGATGCGAGTGCCTGCTGTTTTCTGGTGGCCCGGCAAAATCCGTCCCGCCGTAGTTTTGGATATCGGGTCAAACATGGATCTATTCGTCACCGCAATCAAACTCGCGGGCGGAGAACCACCGGCGGACAGAAGGATCGACGGCTTCGATCTTCGCGGCGCGTTGATAGAGAGGGCCGCCGGGACGCGGCACCTGATGTACTACTATTGGGACAGCGAATTGCGGGCGGTCCGCAAAGACGCCTTCAAAGCCCATTTCATCACCAGCGGTGCGTATGGAATTGGCGCTGCGCGGATGGAGCACAACCCACCTCTCCTTTTCAACGTTGCCGAAGACCCCGAAGAGCGCTACGACGTCGCGGCCAGACACCCGGATATCGTCGCGGATATTGTGAAAGAGGCTGAGGCGCACCGACATACAGTTGTGATGAATAAACCACTGTTCGATGAATCGCTCCCGCCTCGTTGACCCCGGAGCGAGCAGTCGTTGTTGAAGCAACCGAAATAAATAGGTGACACATGTCTAGCCTTGTTGATTTCGTTATCGAACATCTCGAGCTGTTGATGTATGCAGTCGTGATCGTCTCATCGATCATCTCGGCCTGGATGATTAAGAGGAGACTAAAAAGGAAAATGGAGTACCTGACGGCAACAGAAGTCAAAGATGATCACCTTGTTTCGATATCGGAATGGATGAAGGCTTACAACGAGAACGAAAAACGTCACATCGGAAGAAAGCTTTAGAGGCTGAGGGACGTAAATTAAACGGCTTTGGATATCGGCCGACCAAAATGTGCTAACGGCCTACAAGCCGGGGTAGGAATTGCGCAGGCGCGAACGGCAATCAATAAGTGTTATCTCCTCTCAATATAACGGGCAGAGTTTTTAGCATGATCTTCACATCCAGCCACGGCGACCAGTTCTCAATGTAGAAGACATCCAACCGGACCATCTCTTCGAAGTGCAACCGATTTCTGCCGCTCACTTGCCATAAGCCGGTGATGCCGGGTCTGACGTGAAATCGTGTTCGATGCCAGTCTTTGTAATGTCGTACTTCATAAGGAATCGGCGGGCGAGGACCCACTATGCTCATCTGCCCTAGCAGAACGTTGAAGATCTGGGGCAGCTCGTCGACCGAGTATCGCCTCATCCAGCTCCCGATCTTAGTGAGGCGAGGATCGTCTTTCAACTTGCCGTAGATCGGCTCATCGGGGGTTCCCTGGTTTGCATCTTCGCCGTTGATCGTGCGCCTCATCAGTTCGCGATGCGCCTGGTCATCCACCCCGTCGGCCATCGAGCGAAACTTGATCATCGAGAAAACGTTGCCATCCATGCCGACTCGCTCTTGCCTCAATAACACCGGTCCGCTCGACTCCATTTTTATCAATATCGCGAGCGCCACCCAAAACGGCCACGTCAGCAACAGCAACGCAATTGAGACGATCATATCGATTCCGCGCTTCAACACCCGTTGAGAGCCGCGAAGCGGTTCCTCGTACAGCTTGATCATCGGCAGCGAGCCGATCGTCGCAATCTCGGTTTTTCCGGGCAAGCAATCGAACAGGTTCGGTATCACGCGATACTTGATGTGATGGTCGCGGCCGCATTCCATCAACACCTCGAACATTTTCCGCGGATTGATTCGCGTGTCGGTGATCAACACCTCTTCAACTCCATATCGCTTGACCAGCTCCGGGAGATCGTCGAACCCGCCCAGCATTCTGACGCCGTAGCCGGCAAGCCCGGATGTATCCTCGTTGATGCGCGCCCTAACCGCTCCGACAAGCTTGTAACCCAGACGACTCTTCTCGGAAATCTCCGAGATGCACACCTGGGCCATCTCGCCGCAGCCGACGACCACCGTGGGAATCAAGTTGCGCTCGGACAAACGGTAGAGAATTTGGACAACTCGCACAACAGCCCTCGTCACCCAGAATGCCGCGATCGCGATCAGCCAATCGTAAACGAACACAAGCCGCGAATATGAAAAATCCAGCGACACCAGTCGTCCCTCGCTATACGAAAAGCCCTGTCTGAACAGAAACGCGATCATCACCAGCACCAGCGAAGCAAGCGTCGTCGCGCTGAAGATCTTTGCGAGGTCATTGCCGAACGAGAACTCACCCCTCAGCTTGTACAAGCCGTACCGTCTGAGCATGTAGACCTTAACCAGGGGCACAAAGAACAGAAATCCGAGGTAGGGTTCAAAATCGTTCACCACCCCGATCGGCCACGCCGATTTTCTCGGCCGCCACAGAAATATTTCAGTGTGCTGGCGAAGCTTGTATGAGACAACGAAACCCGCGAGCGAAAGTGCTATGTCGACAAGCACCAGCGCCGCTAAAGGGAGGGCCGCAACAAACGGACTACGCTTGCGCTTCTCGGCTTTGATTGCCTGTTTAGCCACCGTGGCTGCGTGTTCAGACATTTCTGCTTACCGGTTCCGGGAGAGGTATAAACCTAGCGCGTAGAGCATCCACGCTTGCGCCCACCTCATGTATGAAATTTTGTTCGTATGGAAGCGATACTTTTGAAAGTAAAAGTAGCCTGTAGGATCCTGAAGATTGTTTAAAGCCCATCTCACGACTCGGCTGGCCATCGCTTCGGCATTCGGCATCAGGTCTGTCATTTCGACGAATGTTATTGCGCCCTGTGCTGCACTGTGGACATCGTGAGGATGCAGCCGCTCATGATAATACCGGGGTGTGC
>JBASRM010000703.1:0-7909 GCA_049273835.1 Blastocatellia bacterium
GTATAAGGCTACACTTTTCCGTCCTATAGTTGGACACTTTTGAGCTTAACAGGGTGGCCCAACCGATTAAGTGCAATCGCGACGCCAGAACCCATATGAGAATTGTCCGAATACGTCTTGAGTTGGGAAGATTGACACGAATCTGGCGCTGTAGTACCTTCGACTTGCTACAACCGTCCAATGACTTGTGGAATTCCAAAGCGATAAGAGAGAGAATTGACTGGCGGCGCTTGTGAGCCTTTGGGCTGGCTGAGCGCTTTTTTATATGGGAGATAAACCGCTAGTTTTGAAGAAAGTCACTCTACCTGAAGAAGGCATAAGGGCGCTGTTTGGCCCCTACGACGAAAACATCAAACATCTCGAGAGCTTGATCGGTGTTCGCGTCAACTTGCGCGGCAGCGAACTGATGATCGAAGGCGACGAACAGGACGTCGGTCTTGTCGAGAAAATACTTGAAGACTTCGCCGCCCTGTTCGAAGAGGGGCGGCGGATGTCGAACGACGAGTTGAAGTCGGCCTTCAAACAGATCGCCGAGGATCGTGCGTACACCCTTCGAGACTACTTCACCAGAACTCGCATCAACCCAACAGGGAAGAAACAGGTAACCGCGCGTTCCGTCAATCAGCGCCGCTACATCGAAGCGATTGAAAAGAACGACATCGTTTTCGGCATCGGTGTCGCCGGAACCGGGAAGACCTATCTTGCAGTGGCAATGGCTGTTCAAGCGTTGATGCAGAAACGCGTGAACCGCATCGTGCTTGCGCGGCCGGCAGTCGAGGCCGGCGAGAAGCTTGGGTTTCTGCCGGGCGATTTACAGGATAAAGTTGATCCCTATTTGCGTCCGCTCTATGACGCGCTGTTCGATCTGGTCGATTACGAGAAAGTCACGCGGCTGCTCGAGAAGAGGGTCATCGAAGTCGCGCCGCTCGCCTTCATGCGCGGGCGAACGCTGTCGGATGCGTTCATAATCCTGGACGAGGCGCAAAACACGACTTCCGAACAGATGAAAATGTTCCTGACCCGCATTGGGTATGGATCGAAGGCGGTGATCACCGGCGACATTACTCAGATCGATTTGCCCGCTGGTCGCCGGTCCGGACTCGTAGAAGCGCAGCGAGTCGTAGGGGCGGTCGATGGAATCGAGTTCGTCTATTTTACGGAGAAAGACGTTGTTCGTCACCACCTCGTCCACCTGATAGTTCAGGCTTACGAGAAGCACTCAAAGACAAAGTTCGAAGACAAGCTTTGAAGTACGCGCGACCGTGAAGGTTGACCTTCATGGCCCAATCACGCAGTCGCTCATCACCGATCATTCCCATGTCGAAGCCTCCTCCAACACCGCGTCCACGGTTTTCAAAAACGGTAGTCGCCGCTCTCAAGGCGTTTTCTGCAAGCCTGTCAGACCAGGCGGTGATCGACGCCGGGTTCGGACTGTTCATCATCGTCGCTCTGTCGATTTTGCTGCTGCGCGATTATCAGCGACCGCGGGTCGAACAATTGCCGGCGGGTAGCGTTGCGTCCGCCGACATATACGCTCCCGAAGATTTGAAGATTGATGACGACGCCGAAACGAAGCGGTTGCGAGACGAAGCTACTGGTGGCGTCCTGCCGGTATTTGACTTCAACATGAGGACCGCCAGGGAGGTAAAGAGCAGTATTGAGCGACTGTTTGCCCTTGGACGCGAGGCGGATAACGCGACAAGAATCGAAGACCTCCACGAGAGGATAGAGGAAGAAACTGGAATCCCGCTCGATCCCGACCAAATCAAGGTCCTGACCAAGAATCGCTTCAGCCCGGAACTCGGTCAGATCATGGTAGAGCATATCGAATCTGTGATGATGACTCCGATCGTCAACAGCCGCAGCCAGTTTCGGAGGCTCGGGGCGACGGCGATTTTGAGGCGAGATCTGGCAACCCACCAGGAAGTCGTAATCACCGATTTGTCCACAATTCGCGACAAGCTGACGGCCAGCGCGTCGCTACGATCAGAGAAGTTGATATGGCCTCCTGACTACGACGCCAACGAGCGAAGAATGCTCGGCGAAATACTTGGTTCGCTGATAGTTCCCAATCTTGAATACAACGAAACCGAGACGGAAAAGCGACGGAGCACGGCGCGGGAAGCGATTCCGGCCGCGTCTATGGTTGTCGAACGCGGAAAGCCTATCGTTTCGCGTGGTGACACAGTTACACCTGCGAAGGCGCGGCTGCTCGCCGAGGCCGCGCGACACCGCCCTATCGGCCAACGAGCGATCGAGTTCGCTGGCACCGTCATAATAGTGATGCTGCTGTTGCTGGTGCTCTGGCAGTACATGATCCGCTATCAACGGCGGCACCTTCGCGTTCGCAGGCACTTTCTGCTTCAGATAACGTGCTTCGTTGTCACGTTGGGGTTGGGCCGGTTGTTCTTCACATTCGCTTCTGCGATGAGCCAGTGGTCAGCGAACGCTCCGTTCAATTCCCCCACCGGCTATCGATACATGGCCCCGCTGGCGGTTGGAGCTGTGCTGGTCACGATACTGACCGATGCCAACGCCGCGTTCATTTTCTCGGCGATACTGTCAGTCTTTGTCGGAGTATTCTCCGGCAATGTCTACCTGGCAGCGTTCACTCTAATGTCCAGCGCAGGTGCGATCTACCACCTTCAAAACTGTAGAGACCGAACGGCGCTGGTGGCGGCTGGGCTATGGATAGGCGCCATAAACGCCGCGACGACCCTTGCG
Organism: Blastocatellia bacterium; assembly: GCA_049273835.1. Classification (GTDB taxonomy): domain Bacteria; phylum Acidobacteriota; class Blastocatellia; order UBA7656; family UBA7656; genus Onstottus_A. The sequence goes on from JBASRM010000703.1 coordinate 2,725, forward strand.
CTCGACCTGCTTGGCGCAAATGAGCCGCGTTTGGTCGCTCTGCTTTTCGATTCATTTTGCGGGTTTGTGGGAGGCGTGCTCGCGACTATGGCAGCCTCAATCCTGCTGCCACTGTTTGAGTGGTTATTCGAGATAACCACAAGCATAAAGCTTCTCGAGCTTTCGAATTTGAATCTCCCGCTGCTCAAACAATTGGCCGAGCGCGCTCCCGGGACCTATCACCACTCGATCATGGTGGGGCTGCTTGCGGAAGCCGGCGCGGAAGCGGTGGGAGGCGATGCATTGTTTGCGCGAGTAGCCTGCTACTACCACGATATCGGCAAGACAGTGCGGCCCACCTACTTCGTCGAGAATCAGTCCTACATGGAAAACCGGCACGATAAGCTGTCCCCGAAGATGTCCTCGATCGTTCTTGCCAATCACGTTAAACAAGGCATCGAAATAGCAAAGCAATACAAACTCCCGCCCAGAATAGTCGCGATTATTCCTCAGCACCATGGTACGGGCTTGATGAAGTTCTTTTACTACAAAGCACGGAAGGGCGTTGACGACGACTCGACTGCGCTCGAACAGGAGTTCCGGTATCCGGGTCCTAAACCGAAGACCAAAGAAGCGGCAATCATAATGATCGCTGATTCGGTGGAAGCCGCGGCGCGCACGGTAGCCGAACCTACTCCGGCCAAGCTGCGCAATATGGTCGACATGATAACCGGCCGGTTGCGTGATGATGGCCAGTTCGATGATTGCGACATCACGTTGCGAGATCTGCGGTTAGTCGCAGAGAGCTTCGTGAAGGTGCTCATGGGTATTCATCATCACCGAATTGCTTACCCGGGTTACGATTTCAATCAGTTGTCACAAGTTGCTCCGGCGGTGGAAGCGTTTGACTCGGGCGGCCACTCGGCGGCAGTTATCGAAGCGAAATCGGAGCCGCCCAAGCTAAGAGAAGCCCGTGGCGACTGAGGTGCTAAACCGCCAGCGCCTCGCGCGAATCGATGTCCGTCGAGTGGCGAGCACGGTTGATGCGGCACTTGGCGCCGTCGGAAGGACGGGCGCAAATCTAACCGTGGTCTTCATTCGCGACCGAGTGATTCGTAAATTGAATCGACGATACAGGGGCCATGATCGGATGACGGATGTGCTGTCATTTCCTGTTGACGGTGAGACAGGCGCGGGTGATGACGATTTTGTTGGCGAAGTTCCGGCGGGCTATCTTGGCGACATTGTGATTTCGACGGACACCGCGCTCAGGCAAGCCAATGAATCGAGACACACTTTTGAGCGCGAGTTGGACGAACTGTTGATGCACGGGGTGCTACATCTTTGCGGCTACGACCACGAGACCGACCGCGGGCAAATGAATCGGCTCGAGTTGAAGCTGCGCAGGAAGTTGCTTGATGGGAAGCAGTGACACTGCAGAAGTGAGAATTGAACGTTCCTTGAAATCTGAGCCGCAAAGCTCCTTTACGATCCTCGGTGCTCCGGTTGGAGTCTTAGATTCCCAGTTTGCAACTTCAGCCCGGTCGTTTTGATTCAGTTTATGCCCACACAGTTAATAATGATCGGCGTGCTGTCACTGGTGCTGATCTTCCTGTCTACAATCGAGAGCGCGTATGAATCGCTCAGCGAGGTCTCGCTCAGAATCCTGGGCAGTGAGCGCGAGGGAAGCCCGCGCCGGGTTCGCTTCTTTCGCGAATTGATGGAACACCGCCGGCGGTTTGAGCTGATCCTGATCCTTGGCAACCAGCTTTCGATAACGGCAATCGCGATTCTACTCGGCAGTGTCTTTATCGACACTGGCATCGGTTCACCGCTATGGCTTGCGTTTCTAGCCGCATTCGCCGTGATCGTGCTTTTCCGTCAACTGGTGCCGCGCCTCTTCGCTCAAAACCATCCTGAGGAAGTATTCTGGGCCTTGCTTCAACCGTTTGAGTTGTTTTACCGATTTTTCTCGGTCTTCGTGGCGCCAGTCACCGGTCTCCTTAATCGAATGAGAAAAGCCGAGCCCGAGGAGTCGATAACTGAAGAGGAAGAGGCTGAAGAAACCAAGGAGGAAATTCAAGCTTTTATCGACGTCGGCGAAGAGGCCGGGATAATCGAAGAGTCCGAGGGCGAACTGATTCAATCGATCATCGAGTTCAGCGAGACGACTGTAGACCAGGTTATGCGGCCGAGGCCACAAATTGTTGCGATCGAAGCGGGCTCGACCGTGGCCGACGTTCGACAGCTGATGATCGAGTCCAAGCACTCGCGCATTCCCGTTTACCGCGATCAGATTGACACGATTGAAGGCATAATCTACGTCCGCGATCTGCTGGCGTTCTGTGATGCTGAAACGATGGCCAAACCGGTCACCAGTTGCATGCGAGCGGCTTACTTCGTGCCCGAAAGCAAATCCGTTCGAGAACTGCTCGAGGAAATGCAACGAGCCAAGGTGCAAATCGCGATGGTCATCGACGAGTACGGTGGTGTGGCTGGACTGGTGACTGTCGAAGACATTATTGAAGAGATTCTCGGTGAGATCGAAGACGAGGACGAAACGACATCCTCGGACGACGTTATTCACGCGGAGGACGGATCGTATCTGATCGATGGCAGTGCGGAAATAAGAAAGGTCGAACTACTCTACGATAAGGAAATCGAGGCCGACGACTTCACCACGGTAGCCGGGTTGATCATCAATGAGCTGGGTCACGTACCGGCCATCGGGGAGACGCTGGATTTCAAGGGATTGCGGTTCGAAGTTGTGGAGGCCGATGGCAAGCGTGTGAATCGCGTCCGGCTCAGCAGCCTTGAGGAGCCCGCGGCCGACGAAGCCGAGTCGGCCACGATGGAATAAGGCTGCCACCACGCGAGCTAACGGAAGCACACTATGATGATAATTTCCCGCCGTTCGATTATGACAACATTCTCCGGCGCATTTGTGGCTCTTGTCTTACCTTCCCGCGCGCAAGCTGAAACTGACCCGCACATGAGAGCGGCGCTTGAAGCGCTGGAAACCGCACATAATGAATTGCGACTCGCTAGCCCTGACGAAAGAGGGGAACGGCGCAAGGCAAAGAAATTGGTGCGCCGCGCCATCGGTACGGTCCAGAGCCGCATCAGGTTGGACAATCTTCAATGAGACGAATCGCAGGTGGCCTGGTAACTCGATCCACGGCTTACGCCGGCACTCCTTCCAATTGCTCGATGCGCCCGAAGCGCCGATTTCGCGTTTGATAGTCAATCAGTGCGGCTATCATTTCGCGTTCGCCGAAATCCGGCCAGGGCGTTTCGGTAACGTGTATCTCGGCGTAAGCAATCTGCCAAAGCAGGAAGTTGCTAATCCGCATCTCGCCGCTAGTGCGAATGAGAAGATCGGGATCGGGCAGCGAGCCGGTATACAGATTGCGACTGATCATCTCGTCGTCAACGTCGCCGGGCTGCAACCGGCCAGCCGCTACTTCGCAAGCAAGCTTTCGAAAAGCATCGACGATCTCCGCCCGAGCACCGTAGTTCAGCGCGATACTCAATCGAAGCCCGGTGTTCTGAAAGGTCGATAGCTCGGCTTTTCGAATTTGCTCCAGTACCGATATGTTAAGATCCTCACTGCGCCCGATCATCCGAAACCGGATGTTATTTTCCTTGAGCGAACGAAGCTCTTTTCGAAGGTACTCCATCAACAGGTCCATCAATGCCCGTACTTCGTAGCGCGGCCGCTTCCAGTTCTCGGTTGAGAAGGCGTACAGCGTCAAACACTCGAGCCCCAGTCGCGCCGCAGTTTCCACAGTTCGCCGCACGGCGTCCGCGCCCGCCCGATGGCCCATCACCCGCGGCAGGTTGCGCCGGGTCGCCCATCTCCCATTCCCGTCCATTATGATTGCCACGTGTCTTGGCAGTCTTGCCAGATCCAGCCTCAGCAACTCATCGTTGCTCGCCTGGTCGATTGTTGCCAGATCAAAACTTCGCATAGCCATGAGTGTTCTAACTCCCCTTTTTCGTTTCATTTCAAAGCGACAACGCTTAGCAAGCCTCTGCCGAGAGACGTTCTACTGCTGCGAGGCCGCAAGCTCAATTCGCTTTCTTCCGTAGAAGACGACGTCCAGAATATCTCCAATCGCGCCCCCTTCAGAGATTCTCAATTGAGACGGTCGGGCTTCGGCGGGCAAGTCAAAGGCGATCTCCGTAATGCAGGAAGCACCCGCCGGGATCGGCTCGCTGCATCGATTTATCAGAGTGGACTCAAGCGCGTGTTGGCCAGCCGTTGACAGGTGAAACTCTCTGCCTCTGTCGTCAACGAGTATTGCTGCCGTCGTCTTGAAGGTATAGTTGACGCGCTTGGCATGATTCGAAATCCTGATCGTCACCACGTAGTAGAACCTGTCGGCCACGGGCGAGTCGGCTCTCTCCAGGGTGCTTGCTTTGCGTACACCCAACACCGAGAAAGCGAAATCGTCATACTGAATCTCTTGGTTCAACCCGACAGATTGATCTCGTCGGTTTAGAACGGCCAGCATCGCCAGCAGCGAGATACCGATGGCCGCTACGATCGCGACAGTAACAGCAAGGCCTTTGGATTTTCCTTCCATGCAAACTGACAAGGAGGCGAAATAGAAACAGGAGGCAGAAGCTTTACTTTAGGACATTCCGCCGGCAAATACGTGAGCAACCAATGAGAAATCTGTGAGAAACCACGGGTGGCGTCACTTTGCATGCAAGATCGCCAGTTTTCTTCGCCCTGTCTCCACTGGCGAAGCGCCTTGGTCGAGCTTGTGGCAGGACGGATTGCTAATCGCGTCGGAGTTCTGTTCCGAAGTAATACCTGACGGATGAGAGCCAAACCCTGTCAGAACCGCTTCGAGCATTGGCAACAGTGCCGTGACCCGTTTAGCGCGGATTACCCAGTCCCACAAGGGTTCGAATTTCTTCCACCCACCCGCGTAAGCCACGTGCCGTAAGCCTTCTTTGAGGCGGTTCTTCGCGTACGCCCCCCGGATGATCGAGCCCCACTTGTAGAATTCCTTGTACGCTCGCCAGTAACCAACTTCCAGAGCTTCGGGCGTCATCTTCGCCGGCCGGAACACCACGTGACGAGTATCGAACCGGTCCCAGTCGTCGCTCATCATTCGTCCCTGGGCCTGCATCCGCTGGAACAGCGCAGTGCTCGGATACGGCGTGAGAATGTGAAACGTAGCAGTCTCGATAC
>JBASRM010000712.1:0-4404 GCA_049273835.1 Blastocatellia bacterium
CCCTCACACACTGGGCTGGCGGCGCGGAGGTCGGTTGGCCCGATGGTTGGGATACCGATAATCCGCCTCATAAGAAAATCATTCCGCAAAGCCTTCTGATACCCTCGCAGAATTTTGACGACCTACCGGGCGGCCACGTTCTTTACTACAATCCGCGCGATAACTATGGCGCCCTGGACTTCATTGAGTTGGACTCGGCGCTCAAATGGTTCGCCGTCGGGTTTCGTCAGTTCTACGCTGTACGAGAACTCGGTTCACAACCACAAACATTGCGAACAGGAATCGCCGCGATAAAACGTCCGGATGTACTGGAGGGCGCCACTGCTTGGTCATCGCAAATCGCCATCGGCTTCCCGACGTGGAAAGGCACGGAAACATTGCTGGAGGCCCGGGCGTGCTATCGCAGGTTCGCGCAGCCGATCCTCTCCCATAGCCTCGAGCCGCAGCCGCTTGCGAAACTGCCCGCTTACAACCCAGCTCCGAGGACGGTCGTTTACCGGATTGAGCAGGGACCGGTGACAAACAAAGATGCGGACGGCGCTAAATCGGGCGCTGGTGAGCTTTCGCTCGACGGATCCTGGAAGCTGCGTCATGCAGAAAAAGGGGACGGCGAACGACAGAGACTGTTTGACCTGGCGGTAGACGATTCTGACTGGCAAACGGTTCAAGTGCCGGGCTCCGTCCACACTCAAATCCTCAAATACCCTGCGTACTATACGCACGAAGCCGAATGGATCAGCTTCAAAGAGTGGTGGTATCGCAAGAGCTTTCGCGCGCCCGCTTCGATGAAAGGCAAGCGGCTGCGTTTGCAATTCGGCGCGACCGATTATTATGCGGATCTCTGGCTCAATGGAAAAAGGCTCGGGAGACACGAAGGCTATATTGATCCATATGAGTTTGAAGTTACAGGCGATCTCAATCTTGACGCTGAAAATGTCCTGGCGGTGCGTGTATGGACTCCTGTTGACTACTACTGGCGTCATCGCCCCTACACGATTAAGGGTTCTTATGGGGCCGTTGATCAAAAACCCGACAACATTACTGCTGTCGGCATCACTCGTAGCGTGCGCCTCATCGCAAACAACTCAATTGTCATTGACGCAGTTGTGGCCCGGCCTTCGCTAAATCCAGACGGGTCGGCCGACGTTGACGTAGAAGTGGCTCTGAGAGCCGAAGATTTGGAAGGCAGAGTAGAGATTGCGCTGGTGCCCCGCAATTTTCCGGGCGATGAGCAACTGAAGGCGACGATTGACCTCTCTCGACTCGCCGAGCGGAGCGCGCGGCGCTTACAAGTTCGTTTTCATCTGAACAAGCCGCAATTGTGGTGGACGTGGGACCACGGCAAGCCAAATCTCTACACCCTCTCGACCCGCGTCTTGGTTGATGAGCAGGTGTCCGATTCGTGCTCGCAAGCGGTTGGCATTCGCGAAATAGAAAAAGTCGGCTGGATCTTCTACCTCAATGGCCGCCGGTTGTATGTTCGCGGGACCAATTCTTACTACCTGGAGCTGTTCATGTCGGAGATGAACCGCAAGAAGTACCAGCGCGACCTGGATCTTATGAAGAGCATGAACGTCAATATGATCCGCTTGCATTGTCACTTTCAGAACCCGGAGTTCTATGAGAGATGCGACGAGCTTGGCTTGCTGGTGTGGCAGGACTTTCTGGAAGCCTGGTATCCGCACGACACCGAGTTCGCACTGCAGGCGGCGCGACTGTACGAGGCGCATATTCGAATGGTTCGCAATCATCCGTGCGTGGCGATCTGGGCGACGAGCGATGAAGAAGATCTGGAAAACTATCGAGTGCTGACGAAGCATCTGGCCGGACGGTTGTATGCCGGCGACCAGGAGCGCCGCCCCGTCGTGCGCTCCACGGGGAGGTATGGTGACGGTCACATTTATTATGGGTGGTACGGCGGCAGCATCTGGCAGTACACGACAACCGAAGAACAATTTATCTCAGAGCTTGGAGCGACCGCCCTGCCGGACTACGAAACCTTGATGCAGTTTCTTCCCCGCCATTGGCCCATCGACGACCACAAGGAGGAGTGGATATTTCGCAAGCTGCAGATCACCGAAGCGATGCGCGCCTGGGGTCGCCCCGATGGCAAATCACTCAAAGAGTACATTCCGCAGACTCAGGCTTACGTTGCCAGACTTCATCAACTGGCGATAGAGCGAATGAGGCGGCGCAAGTACGACGCCGGGGGGATTCTTCACTTTCATGCGATTGATTTCTGGCCGTCGGTGACAATGGCCGCGCTTGATTATTTTCGCAAGCCTACCAAATCCTACTTCACCGTGCAGCGAAGCTTTCAAATGGTGCTTGCAAGTCTCGAATACGACCGCGACCTGTGGAAGGTCGGAGAAGATTTCCACTGCGGCCTCTGGATAATCAATGATCACTGGTACGCGATTCCCGGCGCGCGGGTCAAGTGGAAGATCGTTGACCCAACGGGGGCGGCGTCGGCGGCCGGCGAACTGGGCGTGAATATCGCGGAAGACTCTTCCCTGAAACTCGATGATTTGCGGTGGAAGGCGTCGAGGGCGGGAAAGTATGAGCTTCGCGCAGAGGTTTTCAATGGCAGGGGCGAGCGGTTGTCGGAAAACCTATATGAGTTTGAAGTGAAGTGAGCGGCGTCGACAAGTGGCTGGGACTACCACGCATAGGAGTGGGTGGTATTTAAGAGAGCATTCCAGCCGTCTTCGTTTGTAGGCTGGCCTTGAACAATCCATCAGCTTCCGTGGGTGGTATTTCCGGAGTCAAATGCAATCGACACAACAAGCCCCTGATCAAACGCAACCCTCTCATCTGCTGAGGCGGTTTGGCTTATTGCAGGCGACGGCGCTCAACATGTCGAATATGATCGGCATCGGCCCGTTCATCACGATCCCATTGCTGATGTCGGCGCTAGGCGGACCCCAGGCGATGATAGGTTGGTTTGTTGCCGTCCTCATAGCCATACCGGACGGGATGGTGTGGAGCGAGCTTGGGGCAAGTATGCCAGGGTCGGGTGGAACCTACCGCTATTTGCGCGAAGGTTATGGCCACGAAACCTATGGCCGGTTGATGGCTTTTTTGTTCATCTGGCAATTCATCCTGAGCGGTCCACTTGAGATCGCATCCGGTTATATCGGATTCGCAAAATACACCGGTTATGTGTGGCCTTCCGTCACGCCTCTTCAAACCGCGACGATTGCCTCAGCCGTGGGCGTCATAAATATTGCATTGCTGTATCGTAAGATAACCTCGATCGGGAAAATCACCGTGAGCCTATGGATAGGCACGCTGCTCGCGACCGGTGCGGTGATCATCACCGGAGCGATGCATTTCGACTCCAAGCTGGCGTTTGATTTTCCGCCGGGCGCGTTTGATTTCTCTCTGGGCTTTCTGTTTGGGCTAGGCGCGGCGTCCCGCGTCGGTATTTATGACTACCTGGGGTACTACGACATCTGTTATATCGGTGATGAAGTCAAAGATCCTGGCCGCGTCATCCCGCGCTCGATTCTCATCAGTGTGCTCGCAGTGGCGGCGATCTATTTCGCAATCAACCTCTCTATTATAGGCGTGGTGCCATGGCGCGAGTTTGTTCCCTATGACGTGAAGCCAGGTTCCGACTTCGTTGTTTCAACCTTTATGGAAAGAGTTTACGGCTCGAAAGTGGCAACGGTGTTTACGGCTATGGTCCTGTGGACGGCTTTCGGATCGGTCTTCGCCCTGCTGCTCGGCTACTCGCGTGTTCCTTTTGCTGCTGCTCAGGATGGGTATTTCTTCAAAGTCTTTGGCCGCCTCCATCCAAAGAAGAACTTTCCCTACGTCTCACTGATCGTCATCGGAATTATCTCGATTGGCTGCAGCTTCTTTTCACTCGGGATAGTGATTGACGCCTTGATCACAACCAGAATTCTCATTCAGTTTATCGCCCAGATTTTCGCTGTGATGTTGCTCAGGAAGCGCAAGCCGGACATGCCCCGCCCCTATCGGATATGGTTTTATCCTGTTCCGAGCGTGATCGCGTTGATCGGTTGGGTGTTCATCTTTGCAACTTCGGATTTGTACATAATACTTTTCGGGTTGGGCACGCTCGCACTCGGCGTGGGATTTTTTTTCGTCTGGTCCTGGCGCGCGGCGCGATGGCCTTTCGCGACAACTTCAATCGTCGCCGATTGAGTTACAGGAAAGTAAATGGCCAAACTTGCAATTGCTGGCGGCGCTCCGGTGAGAACGAAAGCATTCACCGAGTGGCCGCAGTTTGACGAAAGAGAGAAGCGCGCCATCCTCAGCGTTCTCGAAAGCCGCAACTGGGGCGGCTACCCTTTTCCGAATCACCTCGCCGAGCTTTTCAGCCAACGATTCGCCGCGCATCAGGACGCAAACCACGCACTGTGCGCGGCTAACGGA
>JBASRM010000720.1:0-4845 GCA_049273835.1 Blastocatellia bacterium
GGTGTATCCCGTGCAAGGAACTAGATAAGCTGACCTTCACCGATTCGGCGGTCAGACAGGAGGCCGAGCGCTTTGTTACGCTGAAGCTCGATCTCACCAGGACCGAGGCTGACTCCGAGGCCGGCCGCGCGCGACAGCGATTCGGCATTCGCGGCGTGCCGACGGTATTGTTTCTCGACAGCTCCGGCCGGGAGCTTTCTGCGCTGCGGCTTGAAGGGTTTGAGAAACCTTCGGATTTTCTCGGACGAATGAAACAAGTCGAGTCGTTGCCCGGTAGCGGGGGCCCAACACTCGCCAGGAACGCTGCAGACGCCGGCGCGCCGGTCGCAGACGCGGCTGCCGGCTCAAGGGCGGAGCTTGCGCCGTCGGTGGGCTTGACCCTGCTGACTGGTGGGACACTCGGGTTTGAATCTCTTCGCGGCAAAGTTGTGATCGTAGACTTCTGGGCGACCTGGTGTGTGCCGTGCCTCTCTGAGATCCCGATGTTTAACGAGTTGAAGAAGGAATACCAACCGCGCGGGGTTGAAGTGGTAGCGATATCTCTCGACGACGAGGGCGCAGCTAAAGTGAAGCCGTTTTTGAAAGCTCACCCGATGGACTATACACAAGTGATCGGCGATCAAAGCACCGCCGCGGCCTTCAACGTCTCAGACTCATCGCTGCCGGTCACGCTGGTGGTAGACAAACAGGGCCGCATACGTTTCCGGCACATCGGCATCGTGAAGAAGGATGCGCTTGAAACGGAAATCAACCAGTTACTTGCCGAGTGACCACCTGGTAAAACGCTTTTGCAGAGAAACCGCCCTGGACGATTGCGGCATGAAGGCTCCGACGCTCATGCCGCGCTCACTACTATTCGCGCCGCAACATCCCCACTCATAACCGCGCTCTCGATTGTCGCCGGAAGGCCGGTATCAGTCCAATCGCCGGCAAGAATCAAATTCGCAATCGATGTTGTCGCTCCCGGTCTCAGACTGTCGGACTCTACCGTGTGTGAGAGCGTCGCTTCGCGTTCTTTAACAATCACGCTGTGAAGCAACTCGGCCGAACGGCTTGCCGGTAGAAGCTCGTGCAGCTCGCTTATCGCCATGTCGACCAGATCATTCCGTGTCCAGTCCACAAACAACCGCGCAGCGCTGATGATCACAGCGACCTGATTCGATTTCTTCCCGGGAGTGAGAATCAAATCCTTGTTGAAGATCCACTGGCTGCGCGTCCCCAGCAGGCCGACGAACTCATGATCGATGATTGGTCTGTCAAACCAGAGATTGATCGAAACTATTGGCGACGATCCCAATGACTCCAGTGATGCGAACTCTTTGCTCTTAATTTCGTCGGGCAGTATCGCGAACAACGCTTCAGGAGGGACTGCGCTGATGACGTAGTCTCCTTCAATCCGCTCGCCGTCTTTCAACTCGACTGCGACAACAACGCCGCTCTCGATTATGAGTCTTCGAACCTGCGAGCCCGTCTGCACGTCACCGCCTCGAGACTTGATGAAATTGCTCGCGCCATCGGTGTACAGGTCGCTCAGTCCCACTCGCGAGATCCCGATTCTGGCGCTCTTCGAGTCGCCGCCGAATGCTTCGCGCAACACCACTCTCAGCATTCGCGCCGAAGCGATTGCCGGACTCTGATTCAATGTGGCAACAACCATCGGATACCAGAATCGCTGTCTGATTCGTGTGGATTGGCCTAGCTCGTCCAGCCATTGATCTACGGTAAGCCCATTGGCCGGCAGCCTGCCGTTGCTTTTTATAGCGCGCCCGACATTGAATGCTCGAAGCTTGTCACCGATGCCAAGCCCTTTCATCTTGAGCAATCCAACCAGAACATTCAGTGGGGAGGGCAGTTGAGGGCAATCAAAGCTGGTGAAGCCATCCCTGTCGAGAAAATCGACTCGCGGCCTCTCTTGAAATTTTAGACGGTCGAGCCGACCGATCGTTTCCAGGAAAGCAATCGTGTGACGATAGCAGCCCATAAACAGGTGCTGCCCGTTGTCAACTACATCGCCGGTCTTTGAGTCCAGGAAGGAATACGCGCGCCCGCCGAGATGATTGCGGCGCTCGAGCAGTAACACCTCGTAGCCGCTTTCGCTAAGCCGCACCCCCGCGGCGAGTCCGGCGAACCCGCCTCCGATTATCACCACACGCTTGGGCATTACTTATTAAACTTGCTCTTGAACCAGATTCTAAGAGCAATCTGCAGCCTGCGGGATTTCGATACTGTAAGACGATTGCGAAAGACATCGAAGCCAACCGCGGGAATTTGATCGAGCAACTCCTTGTAAATCGCGCTCATGATTTCCGCCGCAAACATTGAAGGACGATCGCCGCCGGGAAGGGAAGCGGACGCCTTTTCGAAGTAGGAAAGCGCCCGCGCGTGTTCGTACTTCATAAGCTCGATGAAGGGCGCGTTAAAATGGTTTATTCGCAGCTCGTGTTCCGAATAGCCGAATCGTTCGAGGTCTTCAAGGGGGATGTAGATCCTTCCTCGACCGATGTCCTCCTTCAGGTCGCGCAGGATGTTCGTCAGCTGTAAGGCGAGCCCGAGGTTCACCGCGTACTCTCGCGTACGCGCCGACTCATAACCGAAAATCTCGATGCATATCAGTCCGACTGCTGATGCCGCGCGATAACAGTACTCGCGCAAATCGGCGAACGTCTGATAGCTGTGCCATTTAAGGTCCATCTCCATTCCATCGATCAAATCGAGGAACGGCTGCTTGGGCAATGCGAATTCTTCAATCGAGGTGAGCAATTGCTCGGTGAACTCGCTGGTAGGTGCGCCTCGATAACACGCTTCGACTTCGCCGCGCCAATATTCCAGCTCGGCATAAGGGTTTCGCCCGGCCTGGTCTTCATCGACCACGTCGTCCAACAGACGGCAGAACTCGTACACGTCTTTGATCGCGCGCCGCTGGTCGCGGGGCAGAAGCAGAAATGAATAGTAAAAGTTGGAGGCGGTCGCGCGCGCCAGTTTGCGCCGCGCTCCCAGCACCCGAGCCATTGCTGACGAGACAGTCGAAGCCATCAATAACGCCGAAATGCCTCCTTGTTCGCCGCGCGAAAAAGGATCCTTAGCTTATCTTTCGTAGCGATCACAGGCCTGTGCGTGAAGACGTCGTAGCCTGTTTCTTCGATGCGCTCGAGGATGCGCATCCCTCCGAGCCAGACCACTCGCAGTTCAAGACCCAGCCTCCCGCTCACCGAAGTACACAGCGGTTTGCCTCGCGCAAAAAGCTCGCGCGCACGCTCGACCTCGAACTTCATCACCTTCTTGAAGCTGTCGCTGGCGCGCCGGCGCATCAATTCGTCAACGGTCATGTCGAAGCGCCCAAGATCCTCGATCGGAATATAGATGCGGTCCTTATCGAGATCGACAGCGACGTCCTGCCAGTGATTCGCAAGTTGCAGCGCGGTGCAGATATCGTCCGACCACCGATGCTGCTCGTCATCCGGATAGCCGAACAGCAAGAGTATCAACCTTCCAATCGGGTTGGCTGAACGACGGCAATAGTCGAGCAACTGATCGAAGCGCTCATACCTGCGGACCGTCACATCCTGCGAGAAGGCGGAGAGCAGGTCCTCTAACAACTCGGCGGGAAGGCCGAACTGCTGAACCGTTTCCGCCACGGCGACGAACACAGGATGCCTCGCGTGGCCTACAAAAGACTCGGTCAGCATTCGGCGCCATTCACCTAGAAGATTTAGCCGCTCCTGTTCGCTGTAGCCTTGATCATAGCCTTCATCCGCGAAGTCGTCGGCGATTCTGGCGAACGCGTAGATCGAATAGAAATGTTTTCTAAGCCGTTTGGGTATCAGCGACGAGCCGACCGGGAAGTTTTCGTAGTGCGATTGGGCCAGGCGCTCGCAGTACTCATAAGCCCGATCCAGTTGCCATACTTCTTTTATTGAAAGCGGACTGTCGATGGCCTGGGCGAGCGGGCTGGTTCCCTGTCGTGTAACTGTGCTCATTTTTATGATCGAAGCTCGACGCCGAGCGAATGTTTATATTGGCTTCGGGGTGAAAAGAAAGCAAGCGAGAGGTACCCGGAAGTGAGCACCCAAACCAGACCTGCGAACGGAGAAACAGCCAAGTGGTGTGAAGGAAAGGTCGCGGGCGGCTTGCCCGGACCTTGCGAGATTGTCCAGTCTGCGGATGACTCCAACGCAGACTGGACAGTCTCCTTTACACCCTGGTTCCTAACGGCAAATCGGGTGGACGCACAACTAGCCCATCACGACCCCGCCGTCGTGGTTCCAGATGATTTGATTTTGATTAACTGTGGGAGCGGGGCCCCGCTCCCAACCCAAGAGACTGCGGTCTGAGTTCAGTGCGCCGTAGCAGCGCGCGTTGACCTCGAAAGCAGCTTCGTAGGCGCCGTTCGCGTATGCTTCATGCAGCACTGGCGAAGGGCCTCATCAACCAGCGGTTCGACGACGCATTCCGATTTGCGGCATACGGTCGACATCTCGCTGACTACAAGGTATCGCGCTCGCTCGAGCATCCGCTTTTCGCGAAAGGATAGCGGCTTGCTCATCGACAGGTATGTGAGATTCTTCAAAACCTCTGCGACGTGAAAAATGTCCCCAGTCTTCATACGTTCAAGAAATTCTTTGTAGCGGTCTTTCCAATCGATTGGGGGGTTTGTGAAATCCGCCGAGAGGGCTTTCAGCAGCCGGTCGCACTGGTTGTTATTGATTGGCGACCTCAAACCTATTTCCACTGCGTTGGCGATCGGAACCATGACCGTCGATTCGGTCGCCTTTAGCCTTAACAGGTAAAAGCTGTTGGGCATGCCTCCGATTTCAGTAGTGGTGATCTTCTCGATTACGCCTATAC
>JBASRM010000736.1:0-15157 GCA_049273835.1 Blastocatellia bacterium
GTCTTACCCTTGACTTGCGATACACGCGAATAGTGCCCGTCAGCGGAAAACAGCCAGATGGTTCGAAGCTGACTGATCAAGGTGACGACGCCCTTATCCAAAACTTCCCTTGATTCGTAGGTTCCTATCAGCTCGGCCGGCGAGGCTGTCTTTTGGCTAGCGGAGCCACTGTCCTGCTTCGTCTGGGCCGCGTTTCGGTTGGCGTCCGACGGCGGCGTCGAAGGCCGATTCGAGCTGGCAGTTGTGTTAGCGTTCGAAGCCGCTGCCGGTGTTGCCTTTGACGCGGTGTCCGAAGCAGTCTCACTGGCGTGGCAACCTGCTAACAAGCACATCACCACCGCTGGAAGAATCGATGAAAGAGAGTGTGTGTTTTTCATTTTAGTTTTTGGATCACCCTATCAAATGCCGATCACGGTCGCGATAGTTTTCGCTGCTCAATTTTCGTCGGCGCCCGCTGATCCTGACGAATGCGTTCGATAGCCTGAACCGCAGCCGCGCGGACCTCTGCGTTTGGGTCGTTGTCGGCCAATCGCTCGAGCCTCGAGATGGCTCCCTCATCTCCGATTTCACCCAGACCCGTGGCAGCCGTCTGCCTCACCTCTTCATTCTGGTCTGACAGAGCGGCCGTCAACGCTTCCATCGCCCGCGCGTCTCTAAACCTGGCCATCGCCCCAATGGCCCGCCTTCGCACTGCCACCGATCCGGTGCGAAGAGTTGAAAGAATCGGTTCAATCGCGGCAGGGTCACCTAACTTACCAAGTGCTTCGATTGCCTCCGGGCGAGCCCCCGATTGATCGTGCGAGATCAGTTCGATGAGCGGCGCAACCGCTTCCCTCGAACCGATGTCGCCAAGCGCCTCGGCAGCCAACTGCCGCACCGAAGGCTTCGGGTCTTTGAGCGCTGAAACAAGACTCGGCACCGCCATAACGCCGAGCCGCGCAAGCGATGCGGCTGACTGTGCGCGGAGGGTGCTGGATTCATCTCGCAGGACGGTTAGGAGATGGGGCACCGCGCGTTCGGACGCGCTTTCGCCGAGGCCTCGAACCGCCGCCGATCGCACGTTTGAATTTGAATCGGAAAGCGCTTCGATTACGCGGACGATCGCCCGCTCAGATCTTATGCTTCCCAGGGCTTCAACCGCCGCCTCCCTGGCAGAAGGGGTCGAGGAGCCGGCCATCTCGAGGAGGAGGTCAACCGCGGGTTCCCCCATTTGCCCTAAGGCGCGAGCCGCCTGCTGCCGAACGAAATATCTTTCGTCCTTCAGCACAAGCGCCAGTCCCTTGATTGCACGTTTGTCGCCGATCATTCCGAGCGAATGCGCCGCCGCCGCGCGCATCTCCGGTGTTGCGGTTCTGTCCTGCAAGACAGCAAGCAGCGGGTCCACGGCCGGTGCTCCGATGCGCCACAAAACGCGAGCCGCCCGATCGCGGTCGCTTTCGCGAGGCGCTCGCAAGGCGTCGATCAAAGGCGTAACTGCCTTAGCCCCGATACCAGTCAACGCTTCCGCCGCGTAGTAGCGAACAACCGGGTCCTTATCGGCAAGCGCAGTCGCCAACGGACCGACCGCCCGCTCGAGCGAGCCTTCCCCCGCAACCCGCGCGAGCACCTGCGTTGCCCGTGACCGCACCCGCCAGTCGGCACTGGACAAAGAGTCGATCAATACCCGAGTTGCGCGGGGATCCTGCAACCGCGCTAACGATTCAGCGGCGGCTAGGCTTATGCGCGCCTCTCGATCGTTCAACAGCGTGGTGAGCGAGGCAAGCGCGCGAGTGTCCTTCAATCTTCCGAGGGCGAACGTTGCTTCGACTCGAACGTCCGTGCTCTGATCGCGCAGCGCACCAATCAGCGCATCTGTAGCGCGTCGATCACTAAATACGCCAAGCGTTCGAGCTGCCTCCGATCGGACTCGGCTGTCGTTGTCCCCCAGGGATGAGATTGCCAACGGCACGGCGCTAGGGTCGCCTAATCGCGCCAGAGTTGTTAACGCTGCTGCTCTGACTTGCCAGCTCGAGCTTGAAAGGTCCGTCGAGACTTTTTCAACCGATATACCCAAAGCCGATAGCGAATGAACCGCCGCGTCTCGGACGGCAGGCTGTTCGTCGCGGGCGGCGATGAAAAGCGCGTCGGCTGCAACGTGATCGCCAATCAAGCCGAGCGCGGTCACAGCGGCGGCTCTTACTTCGACCTCGGGCACTCGTGTGACGGTCACCAACGAGTCAACCGCGCGTCTGTCTCGAAGCGCCCCTAGCGCCTCGGCCGCCTTAACCCTTACCTGCACCTCTTTTGCTGTTGTGAGGGTTTCTATTAATGGTTCGACCGCTTTTAAATCGCCGAGCCGAGCAAGCCTCTCGGCCGCGCGCACTCGATCAACCGCCTCTCCTGATCTTAACTGGGCGGCCTGGCTTTCCGCAGTAACGCCGGCTGTGGCCAGCGCGCCTAAAACATTAGGGCTGAGTTTGCCGTCGGTCGTGCGAGCATCGAGTAACAAGTCGGCTACGCGCGCTTTATCAAATGCCGAGAGGCCTTCGGTAATCGTGTTTACCACTATTGATGAGGTTTCTTTTTTTAGCGCGGCGACCAGGGCAATCAGGGTACGCTCCGTCGATTCGCTCTTGGGATCGGCGCGGCTGACTCTAACAAGCGAGGCCACCGATGCCGCGCGGATCGCTGGCTCGCGGTCATCCAGCAAATTGGTCAGCGCGATCCTCGATTCCTCACCGGCGAACCGGTGAAGGCCGCCCGCTACTGCCAATCGAATCGATATCGCGTCAGGCGTTGATGACTTGCCTTCGTTAGCGACGAGCGACAACAGCGCCGGAAGCGCGCGATTATCTCCAAATTCCAGCACCGTCGTGAGAGCCGCGTCACGAACATCACGATACTCGCTGCGCACCGCAGCCGTTATTCGATCAAGATAGTCGCGATCGCCGAGTCTGTATAACGCCGCCGCGTATTCCCACTGACCGCCAGTATCGCCGGCTGCGGCCCGGAGAGCGCCGGCCGCCCGCTTGTCGCCGATTCTGCCAAGCGATATTGCCGAGGCGAGCCGCACGCTTGGATCGGTGTCCTTCAGAAGCGCGAGCAATGCGTCAACTGCGCTGCCCGCCTTGAGCTCGCCCAGCGCTTTGGCGGCGGCCCTTCTGACAATTTCATCCGGATCCGAGAGCGCCTTTACCAGCGCATCGACGGCGGCCGCGTCGCTTGTGACAGCCACCGCCGCAGCGGCGCGAGCTCGGACATACGGATCGCCCGACGTTAACAGCTCGCGCAGCGTACCTGAATCAGAGGATGAGGAGAGTGATGAGATAGCTTCGAGCGCCGACCAGCGCACAAACCAATTTCGATCTTCGAGCAAGGGGAGAATCAGAGAGTTGGCGGACTTATCCCCGAGTCTACCCAGCATCCTTGCTGCCGCGCCCCTCACGTACCAATTCTCATCGGCGAGGGCTTGCTTCACCCTGGCAGGCGCATCGACGTCTTTCGAGTCTACGGCGTTGATCAATTGTTGGGCGCGCACCAGGGCAGGACTGGGCTGCTTGTCTCCCGGAACCGCAATTTGCTGCCCGGCGGAGCTAACCCAGGCCAGGCACCCAAGCAGAATCATTTTGGTTGCGAGAAAGGTCCTTCTCATCTCTATGTTGTTACGGCAGGGGAAGCGAGCGAAGCCGCGGTCGATTCGCAGCAGGAATACTACAGGACGTGAGCACAGTTAGGAAGTGGAGCAGCGGAGTGATTAATTGGGCCGGCAAAAAAGCCACTAATGATATGCGGTAAGTGGGGCGTCCTTGTTGTTTTCGGGTACTACGCTGGTTCAGCTTAACTGATTTGGCCCGTCCCTCAATTCGGCTACTGACTGATTGTTGAAGCCCTAAAAACACCTATGCCCGCCCGGATACCGCCAGGCGGGCACGATAAGGACCACTATGAATGCGCTTAAGCCGCAATACGGTGACCTTTTCCTCCGGTATGATCGGAGAAAACGTCGTAAGGGGTCAGCGCGCGCTCGATAGCCGGCATGGCCCGAGGCACATTGAGCTTTAGAAACCGGATCAAATGGGCAACCTCGGTCGGTGTGAGATCCTCAGGACTGCGACCAGGTATCCCAAGTGGCACGAGGTACGCGCGCATGTTGAGGCCCGCGCGCCTGATTTCCGCCTCGAGCGTCCTTATGAAATCCTCACGCATGGTCATATTCATAGCGACTAGTCCATCCCGAACTGCCGCCTTGAGGTCATCGGCACTAAGAGCAGACAACGTCTCCGTAGCTGCCTCGTTTTTGCTGTGAATCCGTCTTGAATTGATGTTTCTAGCCATTTTGTTTCTCCCGCCTTCTCTGTCCTGAACTCGTTCGTAACTGTATCGTCTGCGTATCTCGCTCCCTCCGTGGAACATTGGGCTCAAGATCAATCCCCTCAAACGCGACCCCCATTCATTTGTTTCAAGAACTTTCAAGCCTTTCCCCGTTGTACGAGAGCACGCCCGAACAGCGGTCGCAATGCATTTGTGCAACCCCCGTGCCAACACGTTGCCTGCCCCCTTAATTGAGCGCACTCAAGTGAGGTGTCTCTGACCTCCTTTTTCTCCCTTTTACAGCTGCTGGCCCATACGATCAGCGGCGGGCCCAGCAGCTTGAATCGAGGAGGCAGTCCACGAACGCGGAGATAATTGCTACAGCAGGCGGAACTCAAGGGTCATTTAACTCAGCTTGAGCACCCCTCGGTACTCTTGTTAGTGGAGTCTAGTTAGATCGAGAATTTCCCTTCTAATCAACCGATATTGACTTGGGAAGTTGATTTCTAAATATGCTATAGTGCCCCTTCCTGGGACACCTCCAACAAAAAGGAACAATCGAAAATGGCAGATGATCGGACCGAGCGTAACCGTGCGATCGATATGGCGATCGCGAACATAGAAAAGCAGTTCGGCAAAGGCTCGATTATGCGCTTGGGCGAAAAGAAGGTCGCCGATGTGCCCGCAATATCGACTTCTTGTTTGAGTCTTGACGCTGCGATCGGGATCGGCGGCGTTCCGCGGGGGCGCATTGTAGAAATCTACGGCCCGGAGTCTGGCGGCAAGACTACCCTCGCGCTTCACATTGTCGCTGAGGCCCAAAAAGCCGGAGGAGTGGCGGCTTACATCGACGCTGAACACGCAATGGACGCCCAATACGCAGGAAGGCTGGGAGTGAACGTCGATGACCTTTTTATTTCGCAGCCAGATTCAGGCGAACAAGGATTAGAGATCGCCGAAGCGCTTGTAAGGTCGAACGGCGTTGACGTGCTGGTGATCGACTCTGTCGCGGCGCTGGTGCCCAGGGCTGAGCTCGAGGGCGAGATGGGAGACTCGTTGCCGGGACTCCAAGCGCGGCTGATGTCGCAGGCGCTCAGAAAGCTCACTGCGGTGGTCGCCCGTTCCAATACGTGCCTGATCTTTATCAACCAGATTCGAGAAAAGATCGGTGTGATGTTCGGAAACCCCGAGACCACTACCGGGGGACGCGCACTCAAGTTCTACTCCTCGGTCAGGCTTGAGATTCGCCGCACCAGCTCCATTAAAGACGGCGATTCAGTGGTGGGCAATCGCACGAAAGTGAAAGTCGTAAAGAACAAGGTCGCGCCGCCGTTCAAGGAAGCTGAGTTCGACATTATGTACGGCCAGGGCATTTCGCAGGAAGGCGACCTGCTTGACCTCGCAGTCGAGAACAAAATCGTTGAAAAAAGCGGTGCCTGGTTCAGCTTTAAAGGCGAGCGTCTAGGTCAGGGTCGCGAAAACGCCAAGAACCTCATCAAATCGGAACCCGGAATAGCGACCCGAATTGAGAGCGAGGTTCGCGAAGCTCTTGGGCTACCCCCTGCATCTCCGGAAGAGCATGCAGCCAGTACTTCCGGGGCCACGGGCTCCTCGCGTAAGGCTGCATCCAAAGAGTAGACATTTATTTACTCTCGGGATCGGCACATCGACAGATAGGATTAGCTCCGAACGAACCGGTTACCGGTCTGCCCGAGCTTTCAGTTGCCCGGATGTGTTCTCCATCCAACATTTGATGTTGACCTTGGATTGAGCTTTCTGATAGTATCGCGCGCGAATCACCCAGGATGCCCCCCTAACCAATCGAGGTGCTCTTAGAATGAAATGTCATGGTTGCGGGCATGAGTATCCAGGCACGTCTACGCGCTGTCCACGTTGTCATCGTTCCACATCCCGACGGGGTCGAACGTCGTCAGATTCAAGACTGTTAGAGTTTCCGAGAAGAAATCGAGTCGCTCCCGCCGTGGAGCCCGCGACACCGCCGCTTCCTGCGTGGCGCGCCGAACTCAGCGAGAAGGTGCGAGCGATTCGAGCCCGGAGAGGAGCTTCAAGCCCGCAGGTTGATATCGCAGTTGAGGACCTGGCCGCGACGCTTGACACCGACCCAATCGTGGTCGCACGGGACGCTTATTCGCGCGTCGCTGCAACTCGACTTGATCCGAGTCACCAAATAGTTTCATCTCCAGCGTCGGGCCGGCGGCCAAGCAATCATATTGTTGAGGCGGCGTTAACCCGAGTTAAGCGCGCAAGCGAGAACGCCAGCCGCGCCGCGCTGCCAAAGATTGAACCTGCGAGACCCATTCAGGCCGGCACGCAAGTATCGCTGGCCGTTGATCGCCAGGCGACGGCAAGGGCGTTGGAGCCGGCTCCTGAAATAGAATTGCAGCCGGCGCCTGCACCACGGCCTGAGATTGTTCAACCTCCGATCATAACGCCCGCCCGCGTTGAAACTTCCCTGCCGCCCACGCCGCTCAACCAAACCGCAATCGCCGTTGAATCCGGTAGTCCGCAGGAATCACAGCCGGAGGCCGCGGCCGAACAGGCTTCGTTTCCCGCCATTGACGAGCTTGAACCTCTAGATTACCTGGAGGCGGAGGTTCGAAAAGTTGACCGAGCCTTAGGAGCTCAGTTTCTGCGAAATGAAAGTCCATCTATCTTCACCCACGTGGTCATCGGCGTTGTAGACCTGGTCGCCTTGGCCGTAAGCTGTGCCCCGTTCCTGGCCATCATTAGAATTGCCGACGGCAGTTTCTCTACGACTCGGACGATGGTCGCAGCAGGACTGATGGTAGCGTTAACGTCTTTCTTCTACCTCACGCTGACGCAGAGCCTGTGCGGGAGAACTTTCGGAATGATGCTTACGAATACCCGCGTGGTCGACTCTCTAACCTTTGAAGCTCCCACAGCCTCGCGAGCGCTGCTGCGAACCGCCGGATACTTCATTGCCGCCGCGCCTGCAATGGTTGGATTACTCTGGGCCGCATTCAATCGCAAGCACCGGGGTTGGCAAGACTTTTTATCGGGAACGATAGTAGTTCGAGATTTCTGAGCCCTAATTCCTCAATCGAGCATCCTCAACGCCGACGGTCGTTTCTTCCTCTCCGCCGCTCAAGTAATATAGCTGCGTGGATAACTTCTTCCTGTCAGCTATCGTCAAGGAATTGACCAACGAGGTCGAAGGGCGAGCTGTCGCGCGGGTTTCCGTGTCTGCTTCGACCATTCAGATCGATCTGCGTCTCGCAGCGCGACGGCAACTGTTGGCTTCGCTGGACAGATCCATGCCCGCGCTGTACATTGCCGGTAAAGCTGAACGTGAGCCCGTAACCGCTAAACGAACTTCCACATCATTCCAATCACTGCTGCGCAAACATATCGTCGAATCGAGACTTGTGAATCTTCGAAAACATCCGCGGGACAGGATCGTTCAACTGGACTTCGAGAAGCTGGACCCGGGTGACAACAAGGTTCAGCAGTCGCTGCGGCTCGAACTCACAGGCCGGTCGGCTAACGCTTATTTGACCGATGGGCACGGAAGCGTCATTGGGTCGTTATTCGAGAATGCCGTCACGCAAGTCACCCCGCTCAGCGCGCACCTTGAAGGCTCCGATCCGGCGGGTCTGGCACAGGATTCCTTGATGGATTCGGCCACTCAGCCCGAACTCCTCGAGCGATACTTCAGCGCCGGTTCGCCCTTCGGGCCGCAGTTGAGAAACGAGTTTCTTGCCCGCTGTGGCGACGCGAGCCCCTCTCTGGCGTTCAGATCGCTTCTTGACGCCCTGATCGAACGGCAACCTTTGCCGCTCATCTATTCGCGCGTGCCGCTCGAGTTGCTCGATCAACAAGTGATCAACCTTAAGACTGACATTTTGCTCTCGCACTTCGAGCTGGTCCAGGCGAGCGCCATGTTGCGCTATGAGTTTGAGACGCTCTCGGAAGCCGCCGGGCAATATTACGACGCGCGCAGTAGGGCCGCCGCTCTCGCCGCTGAGTTTGCGGCGATGAAGCACTTGCTGGTGCGCGAGGTGCATAGGCGGGAAAAAGCAATCAACGCGATCGAGGCTGACCGGATACGATTCCAACACCCAGAAAGGCTGAAGGAGTATGGCGACCTCATCCTTGCTAATCTCGCCAGCGCAAGAATCGAAGAGCGTGTTGTTACGGTTGTAGACTACTACGACTCCAACCAGAGCCAGATTCAAATAGCAATCCCTGACGGCGCCACTTTGCAGGAGGCTGCTTCGAGTTACTTCGCGCAGTATCAAAAGGCGCGTCGCGCACTGGCGGCAATCGCATCTCGCGAGCGGGCAGTCTCACGCGATCTCGAACCGCTGCAGAAACTTCTTCTGAGACTCGAGAAGGAGCCGACGGCGGATTCCTTACGCGCTGTCGAGAAAGCCACTGAGCAACTACTCGGCAAGACGGCCGCCGGCCTGACTAGAGACAGTCGAAATAAGGGCTCTGGCGTGCAGTCCTTTGGGCGCCGGTTCCGATCTAGCGAGGGATACGAAATCGCGGTGGGAAGAAACGACCGAGAGAATGACGCTCTAACGTTTCGCGTCGCCCGTCCTAACGACATTTGGCTCCACGCCGCGGATTACCCCGGCTCGCACGTAATCATCCGCAACCCAACGCGCAATGCCACGCCTCATAGAACAATAACCGAGGCGGCCGAGCTGGCCGCCTTCTACTCGCAGGCCAAGCGAGAAGGCAAAGCTGCCGTTCACTACACGCAAAAAAAGTTCATTTCAAAGCCCCCTCGGTCAAAACCTGGTCTGGTTCGGATTTCTTCTTTCAAAACGATACTGGTGGAACCTCGCGGCGATCTCGAGCGACTCAACTGATATTCTACAAGCAACCCGGCCGACGATTTCCCGAACTAAGATTCTGCGGCATTGGCTATCTCTCAGTTTCCCCTGCAACTTGGATTTGCGAATGCTATTATTCCTTCAGCGAGGCGAACAGAATGAGCCGCTTGATGTTTGTCTACCTTTCGGGACCTGAGAAAGGTAAGACGAGAATTTTTACGCAAGACCATGTCACGCTGGGCACCGCGGAGTCCTCAGACCTGAAGCTCGTTCCGGAGGAGGGTGGCTCTCTGCCGGACGGCGTGCTGGCTGACATCTACGACGACGACAATACTTTTCACCTGGTGCCACACGCCGGTCAGGACTCCGAAATCACAATCAATGGTGAGGAGCTTGGAACCGAAGAAACCGGCGCGGGTCACTGCTTGCGCGACGGGGACACTCTGAAGTTCGGTCAGGGCTCGTCCAGCGCAAGCGTTCTCTTCCAGGTGATGCCTGAGAACTTTTCCACCGCGCATCCCGTTCGCCGAAACGTCGCGGAGGTCGAAAGAGTTTCAGGACCTGTTCACCCGCTTACTGCCACGCTGTTTGTAAAAGAGCTTACCGCCAGTCTCTGGAGAGAAATCCCTCGCCGGGCAAAGTTGATCGGTTTGATCGTCATTGGCACGGTGTCGTTGCTTCTTTTAGGCGTGCTGGCGTTTGGATTGATCACTCTTATTCGCAATAACAATAAGACAGACCAGATCGGAGAGCAGATCGCGGGAGTTCAGGCACGTCGAGAACAGGATCAGGAACTGATTCGAAAGCAGCAAGAGGAGATTGAGCGGCTTCGTGAGGTGAGCGACCAGATGCGCAAGTTCACCCAGAAGATCGCCGAGTTGTACAGCCCGGGGGTTTGTTTGATAGTCGGCAGCTATACATTTGTCGAGCGAGGCAGCGGCCGGGTGCTCAGGTACGAAACGGCCGACCGAATAAGCGAGATGCCTGTCGACAAGAACGGCAACCTCCAGGCTTCGGTTGATGGTGCCGGGCCTCCGGTTCAAATCGATTACACAGGGACGGGATTCGTTGTCGAGCAAGGTGTGATTCTAACAAACAAACATGTCGTGCAGCCGTGGGCAAGCGACCAGATGGCGGAAATTATCTTGCATCAGGGCGGCGGCCTGGCTCCAAGGCTCGACACTCTGGAGGCCTTCTTCCCTTCCCGGCAATCGCCCTTTGATCTAAAAGTGGCTGTGACTTCGCCGCGTTACGACATCGCTCTCTGCAAATTTGACCAGGGCGAAGCGGCCCTGCCGGTATTCCCGCTGAGCACCGAAGATCCAGGCTCGATGATCGGCGAGCCGGTTGTCTTGCTGGGCTACCCTACCGGAGTTGACGGCTTGCTGCAGCGTATAGACGAGACCGAGAGACGCGACATCCTGCGCACGCACGGGCAGGCGGCGCTGGAAGTGGCGTCGGGACTGGCTACTCGAGGGTTGATTCGGCCGTTGACCACCACAGGTACCATCACCGACGCATTGCCGGGCCGGCTGGTTCATAGCGCGCAAACAACCGAAGGAGGATCTGGAAGCCCAATCTTCGATCGCGACGCGCACGTCATCGCGATCAACTCGGCGATTCTGGCAACGGTTGACGGGAATCAGAGCTTTGGTGGTTCGAACTTCGGCGTGCCCATCAGGGTCGCGTACGAATTGCTACAAAGTTTCGACCGAGATAAAACCAGAGCTCAACCCTAGGAATCACTTAGTGTGTTCAGAATTCGAACGATGCCCAATCTGGAGTCTTCATTCCCGACACTTCCTGATCTTCGACTGCTCGGGCTTTCAGCATCGCGAATGTGGTTGGTCGCTTCAAGCACACCGGCCGCGTCCGGCAATCTCGACACCGTCGAATCTGAGCAACTCGTCTTCCTTGCTTGGCGGGGGGATGACTTCGAAGACGACGTTGTCGAATTTTCCGTGACCGCGATAGAACGATGACTTGTAACCGCGCCGGTTAGTGAACTCGATTAACTGAACGCCCCATTTTCCAAGACCGGCGTTTTCGGGAATCGGTATCGTAACGTCAAAGCTTGTTTGAGAAAATGCCTGTTCAGGAGAGACTGATACCTCACCCACCGCCATCTTGGGCTTGCTTGAGCTAGCCATGCTGAATTGAAAACACTGGACAAAGATTTTGCCGATACCGTTGGGGTCGAAGGCCGCGATCCGAAGCACCAAGTTGTCGCCTGCTACAACTCGAACATCCGTAGAACCATTTAATCCCAAACTAACGGACATACGTTCACCTTCCTTGGGTAAAGTATTGTGAGGGTTATTTCAAAACTGCAGGGCAGGTCGAACGCTTTTCTCTTCTTTGGTTATGAATACGGCGAGGATAATAACTGCAGGGGCCAGTGTCGTCAAGAGTTTATAATTCGCTGCCTACCAGTATCAGGCTTCGAGTTCCGCGAGTAACCTCTGAACCCTCTCGTTCATTTCGGACCGAATGGTCGTTGTTTCCCCTCGAGTGCTTCTTTATAAGCTCCGTTTGGAACCTCGGCTCCCATCTCGATGGCCTTCTCGTACTCAGCAATCGCATCGCTCCGAAACTCTTGAAAATCGTAGATTCGACCAAGGTAAACATGGCTCCACTGAATAAGCCAGCGCTCAGAATCCTTCGATGCGTTATCAATAGCTTTGCGGTAGAGCTTTATCGCCCTTTCGAGGCGGTCGTGCTGCGCTTGAATCTTGGCATCCTCCTCAGACTGCGAATCGAGCTCAACGGCCGAAGGTGTCTGGGTCACGATCTGAGCCATACCATATAACGCTCTGGCGCTGTTGGGCTCGACGGCGAGCACTTCATCGAGAATCAAGCGTGCCTCCGCAAATCGTCGTTGCCGGATGAAATCATCCGACGTCAGGATCTTCGCCGCCATTGCGCCAATCACCGCCTCGGCAGCCGCGCTCTCGCCGCCGCTCCTTGAAGGCTTCAATCGCAAGGCGGCCACGCGTGCTACCACGGGCTCGAACTCCATTGAACGCTTCGCCTCACGCTCGAACTTAGTGGTCGCGACCATCTGATCGAAAAAATCCTCCATGCTGATCCCGACCTTTTCCAAACCGGCCAGCGAATTGTAGAAGTGAAATGCCAGCACGGCGCCGCGCAGGTAACCTTGTGCGAGATCGTATACGGCATCGTCCTCACTGTAGCTTCCACGTGTGGCAACGGCGCGTATCCGCCGAAGCCGCGCGTCCGTGGCTTGCGCCAGCGACTCGCGTATCACCAGGTACACACTGTTGGCGTATTGCTTTGCGGCAGTGGGGACCGACGCAACCAGCTTCAGAATATCGTCTTTGTATTCAAGCGAGGCTTTCAGGTGACGCTCGACCAGCGGATCGATCACGAATCGGATCATCGCTTGCTGAACTGCGTCGGTGTTGCCGGGTCGCGACGGCCCGACGATAACCAGATAGTCATCGCCGATTTTCCGAGCCAGCAAGTCTTCCTTCTGATTCAAAATGTCGCCGCGGACCGTCGACGCATCGATCGCTGAAAGCGGGTCAGGAATAACGAAAATCTGCCTGGTGCGCGTTCGGGTTATCACAGTCGATTTTTGTTTCTTATCGACTTCGCCCGTGGTCAACACCAGTGGGCGCATACTAATTACCGTTTCAGGCTTGGTATGGAAGTAGTCCAGGACCTCATAGATCACTTCGCCGATGGGTACGCGATAAATTCCCACATACGCTTGGCCAACCGACATGTACTTCGGGACAAGCTCGCGGATGCCGCTCTTGACGTAGAACTCACGAACCAGTGGGACGAAACCGAGTAATGCCTGTAAGTCATCGGGGATCGGGCGGTCGGTTGGTTGATACACCGTGAATCCCGGAGGCGGCGTCATCATCAAACTCAACGCGGCATACCGCGTAGCATCCACGCCTTCGTCCACGTTTTGCCGCCGGTGAGCTTTGTAAAACGCAGCAAGCTTTTCCTTAACCTGCGGATCGAGCTGCGCCAGGTCCTTCCTTAGCTCGACACGCGCCGGTGACAGTGGCTGACCGCCTGTTTCGTAGTCGAAGCCAGCCATATTGACGGCGGCCATCACGACAAAGGTTCTTACGTCGGGGTCGATGCGAAGGTTGACTTCCGAGGGAGTGATGAACCCCGCCTGCGCACGTTCGGATTGGGCGGGTCGTCCGGGTTGAACCTGGCCGCTGTTAGTGGGTTCCGGTTTTGGTTGTTGCGCGTGAGCAGATGCAACCATCAACACCAGGAGTACAAAACAACTTGCTCTCAGCATAAGACTAAAGATAACGGCGCGGCCAAACGGCGGTCAACTCATCAAGTTTTAGCCGCTCACAGCTTTTCGGAAACCGACTTCGCCTGAAGAAACAGCGACAGGTAGTCACGGCCGCCTGCCTTCGAATCCGTTCCCGACATGTTAAATCCGCCGAAAGGGTGCGCGCCTACCATTGCGCCGGTACACTTGCGATTGAGATAGAGATTGCCGACGTGAAAATCGCGCCGGGCTTGTTCAAGCCTTGCGCGGTCCTTGCTGTACACGGCGCCTGTCAATCCGTACTGAGTGTTATTCGCAACCTCGAGCGCGGCCTCGAAGTTTCGAGCCCGAAACGCGGCCAGCACCGGCCCGAAAATCTCTTCTTGCGAGATGCGCGCCATCGGATCGACTCCTCCGATCACCGTTGGCTTGACGAACCATCCTCGCTGGCTTTCGTTGAGCGGGCCCCCGCCAGCCAATACCTCGCCCTCGCTCTTACCGATGTCGATGTAATTCAAGATAGTCCCGTAAGCGCTCTTGCTGGAAACAGGCCCCATCCAATTCTCCTGCTCTTTGACGGGTCCAACCTTGAGCTTGCCGGCGCGATCGGCTACGCGCCCCACCACCTCGTCGTAGACCTTGTCGACAACAACAACTCTCGAGCAAGCAGAGCATTTTTGACCCGAGTAACCAAACGCCGACGTTACGACTCCTTCAACCGCCGCGTCCAGGTCCGCCGTCTCGTCAACGACGATCGTGTCCTTGCCTCCCATCTCTGAAACAACTCGCTTGATCCATAACTGGCCTTCGGCAGTTTTTGAGGCAAGCTCGTTGATGTGAAGGCCAACCTCCTTCGATCCGGTAAACGCGATGAAACGAGTCCGCGGGTTGCCGACTAAGTAATCCCCGATCTTCCCACCGCTCCCGGGAACAAAGTTCACCACGCCGGGTGGCAGCGACGCTTCCTCACAAAGCTCCATGAATCGCGCCGCGATCACCGGGCTCTCGCTCGAAGGCTTGAGCACAACGGTGTTCCCAGTCACAACCGATGCCATCGTCATACCTCCCAGGATCGCAAGAGGAAAGTTCCAGGGCGGGATGACGACGCCGGCCCCCATTGGGATGTAGTAGAGTTCGTTCTGTTCTCCGGCCAACGGAGTGAGCGGCTGCTCGTTGCCGTATCGGATCATCTCTCGAGCGTAGAACTCGGCGAAATCAATCGTCTCGGCAACGTCACCATCTGCTTCCGCCCAGGACTTGCCGACTTCGAGCACGATCAGAGCGTTGAGCTCGGCCTTGTTCTTGCGTAGAAGCGCTGCAATTTTCAAAAGGTAGCGCGCTCGAACCTCAGGTGCAACGTTCTTCCATTCCTGGAATGCCGCGCTCGCGGCTTCAACGGCCTTATCCGCAAGCTCCACGTTTGCCTTGTGCACCAGACCGATCACTTCTTCATAATTTGAAGGATTGACCGAAGCCAGCATATCGCCGGTTGTGTAACGTTTGCCTCCAATGATCAGTGGATATTCGCGTCCGAATTGCGACTCGACCCCGGCTATCGCCTCGCGCATCGCCGCGGCATTACGCTCGTTTGTAAAATCAGTGAATGGTTCGTTTTGGTATGGCGGAAGCATTGCTCAGTCATCTCCTTTGGACTTCAATATCGGCGGTTCTTAAGTTATCAACCTCGTTCCGCAACGGTCAACTGAATCGACTACCGGCAAGTTCGATCGGTTTCGTCATTCTCCTCATTGTGAAAGCAAAACGCCGGTTGTTATAG
>JBASRM010000737.1:0-7474 GCA_049273835.1 Blastocatellia bacterium
GCCTAAAGGCTGAACTCAGAACGCACGCTGAACTCAGAACGCACGCTGAACTCAGAACGCACGCTGAACTCAGAACGCACGCTGAACTCAGAACGCACGCTGAACTCAGAACGCACGCTGAACAGAACGCACGCTGAACTCGGAACGCACGCTGAACTCAGAACGCAGCAGGGTCCGTAACCCTCGAGAAGGAGCGACCGGTGCAAGCACTCAAGAAACCAAGCCTCATCCAGGACGGGCTCGAGTTCGTACGTGAAGAACCCGAGCCGAACGTCGGCCATATCGAAGTCAAGATTCGCGTTGAAGCTGCGTCGATATGCGGAACCGACCAGAGCATTTATCAAATAACCTCCCGGCCAGGAATGCGCGATGAGATGCTGGCCTACAACGGAGGCGACCCGTCGCGGTATCAGCCGATCATCGTCGGTCACGAGTTTTGCGGCGAGGTCGTTGAAGTTGGCGAAGACGTTCCCGCCGGAATCGCGCAGCCTGGCAACTACGTGACCAGCGAGATGCACATCTTTTGCGGGCACTGCCAGCAGTGCCGCACGGGTCGCGAGCACATCTGCAAGAACATTCGGGTCAAGGGGCTGCATCTGGACGGCGCGTTTGCCGAGTACGTTGTCGTTCCCGCGAGCAACGTCGTGAACCTGGAACGCTTCGGCGGCCGCGAAGTGATACCGCCGCGCTTTGGAGCTTTCCTGGACGCGCTTGGGAACGCCGTGCACACCGTGATGGAAGGAGATGTCGAAGGCAAAACCGTTGCGATACTCGGCTGCGGAGCGCAGGGTTTGATGGCCACTGCCGTCGCCCGCACGCTGGGATCAACAAGAATCTACGTTACAGACTTCTCCGATCCGCGGGGGAGCTTCAATGCCGGCCGGCTTGAGTCAAGATTTGAAACTGCCAGGGAGCTTGGCGCGGATTTCTGCTTCGACACGAACGAAGAGGCTGCGCCCGGGCAGAAACGGGAGTTGATGGAGCGCGCGAGGAACGAGCACGGAGGCGGCATCGACGTAGTGCTGGAGATGAGCGGCGCCGAATCGGCCTATAACGACGCAGGCGCGATGGTGAAAAACGGCGGGCAAATCCTGTTGCTTGGCATTCCCGCGAGGCCGTTGCGATCGTTTGATTTTGGAAAGTACGCGGTATGGAAAGGGGTGACGATCCGCGGCATCTTCGGCAGACGGCTGTTCGAGACGTGGTACGCGATGCTCGACCTGCTAGCAAGCGAGAAATCGGGATTGAAAGCCAGGCTGGAGAAGATCATCGCGCGCGACCCGGTCCCGCTTTCAGAATTCGAGCGTGGCTTCGAGATGGTGCGAAATCACCAGGCAGTCAAACTCCTGCTAAAACCATAAGTTGCAGTCATTCAGCAAGTTGCTCCAAGAGATGATCCCTCCAATTTGCCGGAAGAGCTTCCACGGCTACAGCACGTCGAATCAACTCGGGATCAGGGTTGCGACTCACATATAAGTTGGTGATGTCCGCGACGCTCACGCCGGCTGGATCGGCAGCAACCCGCGCGATTGCGTCGCCGGGCGCAAGCTCACCTTCCTCGAGTACTGAAAAGTAGAAACCCGTCCGCCGGCTCTGCAAGAAGAGCTTCACCATATCGTCTCGCCCGAACTTCAGCCCCAGCTTGTAGCACGGCAGTCGCGGTTGCGTCACCATCACCAATGCCGAGCCTATGCGAAACTGGTCGCCAATGTGGGTTTCATCTTCCCGCAATCCCTCGGTTGTGAAATTCTCTCCGAACATCCCCCACGGCAGAACGGCACCCGGCAGCTCGACGCGCCAGTATGAATAGTGTTCCGAGGGATATGCGTACACGGCTTTGTCGTGTCCGCCGTGAACGGTGAGATCGGCCTGACGGTCGCCGTCAAGATTGAGCTTGCGAAGACGAATCGGACCTTCGACCGGCTGTTTGAAGATACCGGTAATCACGGTTCGGCCTTTCCAGCTCACTTCTTGCGGGTCTCCAACGTTTATCGAAATGATTCTCATCGTGCTCCAATATTGTTCCTCGATTGAATACCAAACCAGGTCAAGAGTAAGCTAGTGAGCAACGTCTCGACAATCGAGGAGAGCAATGATTCCGAACGAACTCTACGCAGCGCTCGCCAGCGAGCTGGAAAAGATCAAAGAAGCAAAGACTTTCAAATACGAAGTCCCGCTCGAGAGCGAACAAGGCGGCGCGGTACTCGTCGAAGGCCGGCAGGTTGTGATGCTCGCATCAAACAACTATCTGGGGCTCGCGAATCACCCGCGGATCAAAGCAGCCGCGCATCGTGGAATCGACGAATGGGGCTACGGGCTTTCTTCGGTGAGATTCCTGTGCGGGACCGAGCCGATCCACCTCGAGCTTGAACAACGAATCGCGAAGTTTCTCGGCTGCGAAGCGGCGATACTTCACTCGTCGTGCTTCGCTGCAAACGAAGCTTTTTTTACCGCGCTGCTGGCCAACGACTTCGGGCAGACTGATTATCAGGATGTCATCTACAGCGACCAGCTCAACCATGCGAGCATCATCGACGGGGTCCGCCTTTGCCGCGCCGTTGCGAAGCAGACGGTTTCGCGGCTTTATCGAAACGGCGATGTGAATCATTTGCGTGAAATGTTGGAGGAAGACCGCCACAAGAACTATCGCATACGCATCATCGCCACGGATGGCGTGTTCTCGATGGAGGGGCTGCTTGCGCCGCTCGGTGAGCTTGTCAACCTGGCAAAAGAACACAACGCGCTTCTATTTGTCGATGAGTCTCACGCGACCGGCGCGCTGGGGAAGACCGGCAGAGGCACAATCGAAGAGCTGGGTGTGTTCGGGCGGGTTGATGTGGTCACCGGCACTTTTGGCAAGGCACTTGGCGGCGCGTCCGGAGGGTTCATAGCCGGACGGACGCCGTTGATCGAGTTCCTTCGCCAGAAATCAAGGCCGTACACTTTCTCGAATACGATGCCGCCGTCGGTGGTTGTGGCTTCAATCGAAGCGATCAATATCATCGAAGAGAACCCTTCGATCGTAGACCAGCTTCACGAAAACACCGCTTATTTCCGGCGCCGGATCGTCGAACTTGGGTTCAAGATCCTTGAAGGCGTGCACCCGATTGTTCCGGTGATGCTGGGTGAGGCCGCGGTTGCCCAAGACATGAGTCAGGAGCTGCTGAAGGAAGGCGTCTACATAAAAGGGTTGTGGTATCCGGTGGTGCCGAAGGGCGAGGCCCGCTTGCGTGCGCAGATCTCGGCGGCTCACACGCGACGGGATTTGGACCGGGCGCTTGCAGCGTTCGACAAGGTAGGCCGGCGACTTGGTGTGATTCCCTAATCATTCCGGCTTAGCGTCTTAGCGAGTCTTTGCGATCTTTGCGCGAAACCTTTTTGAAAGCCGATTCAAATATTTGACTAATTGACCAAGCGATTGGAAGAGTTAAGTTCAATTCGCCCAACAGAATTCCAAAGAAACTTTGCTGTTGCTTAAAGCGTTTAATTTCGTTCTAACCGTGAAGTTGCCGACCTCGATGTCGGATCTGAAGTGTGCCTTAAAAACAATTCCTAAAGGAGTAAAGGATGAAAGTCAGCAACTACTCGCGCGGCATATTTGCCGTTTTGAGTCTCATTTTGCTCACCACCACTGCTCTCGGCTCGAAAGTGGGCGAGGGCAATAAGAAGA
This sequence comes from Blastocatellia bacterium, assembly GCA_049273835.1. Classification (GTDB taxonomy): domain Bacteria; phylum Acidobacteriota; class Blastocatellia; order UBA7656; family UBA7656; genus Onstottus_A. The sequence goes on from JBASRM010000737.1 coordinate 3,671, forward strand.
TCGAGTTCACAACCAGCTCCAAAGAAGCAAAAGACTACGTGGCGCAGATAGTCAACAAGGTTGAAACCTTTCAATTTGGTCCTGACGTCAACGCGCTGGCAAAAAAATCGGTTGATGCCGATCCAAATTTTGCCTTTGGGTACTATCTGCTTGGCACGACTTCTCCTACGCCCGAGGAAGCAAAGAAGTGGAGTGAGAAAGCGGCCGAGCTTGCAAAAAGCGCTTCGGACGGCGAGCGCCGCTATATCGAGGCAGTCCTGTTGACCCGTGCTCAAAAGGCGAATGAGGCTCTACCGATTTTTCTCGACCTGGCGAAGCAGTATCCAGCCGAGCGCATGGTTCAGATGTTACTCGGCCAGGTATACACAAACCTCGGAAAGCTCGATGAAGCCAAGGCCGCGTTTGAGAGAGCGATCAAACTCGACGGTTCCACGCCGCGTGCTTACACGTTTCTTGGCAACATTGAATTGCTGAGAGGGAACTACGGAAGAGCCCGCGAGCTGTTCAACGCATCGCTGGCAAAACAGGTAAGGGGCACCGCGCCGTTCGGGCCCAACTACGGGCTTGCGTTCGCGTACGTCTATCAAGGCGACTACAAGACCGCGGTGAAGACACTCGAGGCGTACGCCGCGGATTATCAGAGCTCAACGCAGCAGCAGAACTTCCCGGCGGTGTTTATCTGGAACTCGATCGCGCGATTGCATCTCGAGTTCGGAAAAGCCGAGGACGCGATCAAGGCTTACGAGAAGGGCTACGAGACGATACCTGGAAGCAACCTTGACGCGACCCAGAAGAAGATCTGGCTGGGGCGGCTCTATCACGGCAAGGCACGCACGCTTGCGAAGATGGGTAAGCGGGACGAGGCTTGGAAGGAAGCCGAGACGATAAAGAAGATGATCGAGGAAGGCGGGAAGGAAGGTGAGCAGTTCTGGCCTGCGTATCACTATCTTGCCGGTTATTTGAAGCTCGAAGCCGGCGATTACGCGAAGGCGGTTGAAGAACTGAAGCAAACGGACCTGACCGATCCGTTTCACAAGCTGTTGTTGGCGCGAGCTTATGAGAAGACTGGCGACGCCGCCAGCGCCCAGAAGCTCTACAAGGAGATAACCGAGTTCAATCAGTTAACGCTTGAACGGGCGCTTGCGTACCCGGAGGCGAAGAAGAAATTCAAGGCGTGAAACGTTGAAAGTATTGTTTGGCGTGGAAGGGTGGCGACTGCCACCCTTTTTTGCTTAAAGGTGACATTGGATGTCGAGGCAGAGCTTCCGCCAACCCGAAAAGCGCGCGCTGTGTGTATGAATGTACCTGGTTATCACAAGACAAATGCGTTTAGGGGAGTAAGCTATGCGACTATCAACAGACATTCTTACTCGGTACCTCAAAACCCAGAAGACGTTGGTTGAGTCAAACAGATGGACGAACGCAACGTAATAATATCGCTTCCATTGCATTATTCCGGTTATACGAGAGTAGATTTTGCGGTCACGCAGATCACCGATGATGACTTCATGATTTCCGATCTCGCCCAGACGCTAGGGGAATTGCGAGACTCGGGTTACGGAGTTACGGATAAACTTCGTCAACGGATTCTTGAAATCACAAAAAGGTGGCGCGTCTCCCTCTCTGGCGATAAATCTTGTTCGCACTTGTTCAGGAACAGAACTCGGGCAGGCTATACATGAGTTTGCAGAAGCCGCCAAGACAATCGGCGATGCGTACTTGGCTTACCCACCGCGAACATCCCAACCAGATGCCGTTGAGGAACACTTAAAAGAGCAAGTGAGAAATACGCTGAATGAAAAGAAATTTCATTACAAAGAAAGAGAAACGATTCGCGGTGAAATTGAAGGTCACAAGGTGGACTCTTACGTACATCCGAACGGCAATCATGGATTAGCTGTAGCCGTCCTTCCCAATCCGGATCACATACCTGAGCCGCGAAAGACTCCGCCAATCTCCTCGGATTATGTAAACTGCGTTTCCAACCGTTGGGCATTCTAGTACCGCTGCCTTCAATCCCTCAAAATAGAAAACTACGTATCCTTCAAACTCGTCTAGCCCAACATAGATTGATGTCGGTGCAAGAGTATTAATCCTCCTAAGCCTTTCAATGTCGTACCTGACATTCTGGTGTTTGCTTTCAAGGCTCTTAAAGTGATCAACAATCTTGTTGAATGAGTTGAGGCTCGGTTCTAGGAGTCTCCAAGGAAGTCTGATAGCGCGTATCGTGTTCCCATCGTACTTGTCTTGGATCTCCTTTTTGAGCCGGTCGACTATCCTTTGCCTAACTGCCGCGGCAGATTTCTCTTTGCGGATGAGACTAACTAAATGGTCCATCAGCATTAGTAGGTCTGCTTTGTCTATGCTGAGACCCTCGGCTTCGGACGCGACATTTTCCGGATCTAGAAAACCCTCAATGAACTTTTTCAAACTCTTGAAATCATATTCTTTGATCTTTCCGCCGGTTCGTCATCTGAATTGGCCGTTGTCCAAGCAAGACTCTCCCACTGCCCATCGTTGTCAATGTCAAAAGCTGTTCCACCAGCAGCGTCTGTGAGATTGAAGCCATTGCCCAATACATCAATGAGTATTGGGGACGGACCAGGTACGCATTCGCATTGCTGGAAGCTATATTAATCCCTGGTCACACATATTAGCCCGACGGATCGAGGACCACGATGCCTTTACCAGTGCCTATCCAAATTTTCCGAGTCCTATCGACCAGGAGGGCTGAGACCTTGTTGTCGGGGAGGCCACTATTATCGCTTGTATAGACATTCCATTCATCGTTTTTTGCTTTGAAAGCGATTAACCCCACATCCGTTCCAAAGAGGACTTGACCTGAGCTGTCCTGGCAAATGCCATTTACATAAAACTCGCTATAGGGAAACTGCTGTCTATTTCTCCGTAAAACCTGAAGAAGGTCATGAACTGCCCACAAGCTATTAGCTTTATCAAACTCGGCTACTCCTCCCGTTGTATCGCAGAACCATATATGACCGATAGCATCCTCATAGATTCCGAAGACACCTTGTAATCTGGTCGGTAGTCTATATACGGTCCATTCTCGATTATTCGGCGAGAACCGAAGCACCATGCTTCGTGTTCCCATCCAGAGATCACCGTCGCGATCTTCGATACCGACTGATACAAAGCGAATGATGGTCTCTTTTTTGCTAGCAGCTATGCTATCAAACGATTTCTCATTCGAGTAAACGTTGAACAGATGTTCTACACTGGCTGGCGGGCCAATTGGACCTTGCCACTTGCCTTTATCGTAACGGTACACTCCCGCTTTCTGAGCCAACCATATGATGCCGCTCTTCGAAGCTAACAATGGCGCGGACGGTTCCACCTTGAAACCGTGAATGGTCTCAACCTTTCGCCAACGATCGCCCTCAAACACGCTTAGGTAGCGAAGAACCATAGAACGCACCCAAAGCTTTCCATCAGCACTCCACGCAATTGTGCGTGCTGAACGACCAGGTGACTTACCGGACGCATCAGTCGATGAAGTCCAACGAATCGTCCCTTCATCGAAAGAATAAAGCCTCGTAATTGTGCCTACCCAGTAAATGCCAAGGGGATCCTGAAACAGAACGACGGGTAGGGCAAGGTCCCGCGAGCCGTCATTCCCCTCAGATGAATGATGTATCCTAAGGAGCTTGTGGCCTGCGATCCTTTCGCGATCGTAACCTTTGATTTCCGATGTAGCACGCCCTCGCCAAAATACGGGAGACGACAATAAGATGAGAATAGCCCCGCTTATCCTTACTCTTGACATGACAACCACCACCGAATCTG
>JBASRM010000747.1:0-14040 GCA_049273835.1 Blastocatellia bacterium
ATACATAGTGTGTCTCTGTCATAAATCCTCCAATAAGCTCTTTGTGCTGTTGCCCAGGTCAGTTGGTTGATAATGGTGCTAATCGCGCGATACGAACCACAGGCGCAGCCGTGGAAGCGGCGACGTAATCGGAACCACAACAATTAGCACCATCGGTAGTTTACAGAAGTTCTTCGACGCCAGAACCGCAACCGTCTTCGCTGCCACATTTACAGTTGCCGCCAGCACCACAGCCATCGGTTCCGGCACAAGTGCAACCAGGAGCAAGACCGGTGGCGGTGCTGTTCCTGTCAATGAACGGCACCAGGATCAACGGATCAAGATGGATATTCATTGTTAGGTAAACCTCCTATTTAGTTTTCATTGGAGCTATGTTATCTGGGTGCACCCAGATAGACTCGAACGCCCTTCCGCAATTGTCATACCACCAAATAAGTCAGCGCCGTTGAATCCCTAAGTTGCATAGTGGCAAAAGATATGTTGATCGAAGTATCCAACGATTTTCTTATCGGAGTAGTTGTCGCCGATATATCAGCAACGGACAAATCTTGAGAGCATCGAGTAGATCGTACCTCATTGAGACTGCGGTAGTTTGATTCTTCAACGGGTGAGCGCCGCTTTATCGGCACCGGCGATATATCGGCACCGTTGATGTGACTACGCGGCTTCAGTTGTTCCGATTGGCCATGCGCCTAGTTGTCAGTAGGAAAATGGGACGTTTACGCTGCGGCGCAATTCAAAGAACCGAGCGATTTCATTTTCGCTCGGTCGGACGCGCTACCGTATGACGCGGATCATTTGCGACGCATGGTCCTTTATCCCGCAATGGAGCGAGCGGGCATTGAACGAAAGCCGCGCTCTCATGGATTTCATCTCTTCAGACACTCGGCTGCGAGTATTGTTCACTCCGTTACGAGCGATCTGAAACTGGCCCAGGAGCTTCTAGGTCATGCTACCATTGCCACGACCGCTGACATCTACACGCACTTGTTAGACGAAGCGAAGGCGGGAGCTGCTACGGAGGTGCTGGCGAGCGAGTTTATCCAATGAAAAATGGGACAGATGAGAAGGCATTTTCTGCCCCTTTTCTGCCCCACGTTTTCGTAAGTGGTTGCGGGGGCGGGATTTGAACCCGCGACCTTTGGGTTATGAGCCCAACGAGCTACCAGACTGCTCCACCCCGCGCAACTTCTTGAAATGATCATTCCCTGTCGGAGTTAAACTCGCTAGCAAATCCGTAGATCATTCTACCTTCCACATTAATTCCAACAGGAGATCAATTCGAAGCGTCAGTATAACCATCGCCTGAACGGGGAGTCAAGTTTGCCGCCCGCGCCCCTTCAATCTTCGCCGGCTCAGTCTGTTCCTGTATGAGCTTGATCACAAACTCTCCCGATCGAACGTATCCAAATTTCTGCCGTGCGAATAGCTCGATTACTCGCGAATCGGTTTTTATTTGCTGAATGTCTCGCTCGAGCTTACCGACCTTGATTGTCAAATTCTGTAGCTTCGCATCCGCAGCCTCATATCTGACCTGCGCCGCGCCAAGCTCGTCTCGCGCCCGCAGGTAAACCGAAACACAGGTACCTGCCGCCGCCAGGATTATCGTTAGGATTATCGCGTCTACAAGACGGCGGGCGCGCACCCTCCGCTTGACTACCGGACTCGCTCTTACAACTTCAGCCGCCCGCTCGACTCTCTCATCCCAAAATGTATTTACGGCCTGACTCAAGCAGCACCTCCAATTCTTGCTCGTTAGAAGCCTCTGCGTATACCCGCACCAACGGCTCGGTTCCGGATGGACGCATCAAAATCCAGGACCCATCTTCAAGAATGAACTTCGCTCCATCCAGTCGATTTACTGACGCAACCGGACGCCCGGCGAACTCGCTCGGATTGGCCGACAGCTTCATAGCCAGGTCCTTCTGCAACTCAGGTGTCAGCCTCACCCCTATTCTTCCATTAACCACCTTGCCCACTTCCGCATAGAGTTTTTCGAGCATCTCTCCAAGCGACGCCTTGCGAGAGGCCACCATCTCCGCGACCAGCAAACAAGCCAGTATCCCATCCTTCTCGGGAAAGTGTCCCCTGATCGACAGCCCGGCGCTTTCTTCGCCTCCAATCGATATCTTGTTTTCGTTTATCAGAGTCCCGATGTATTTGAACCCGACCGGGGTTTCGATAACTTCGATTCCGCGCCGCTTAGCCACCCGATCCACAAGATGAGTAGTCGCCACCGAGCGGGCGACCGCATCCGACCACCCGCGCGACTCAGCGAGGTAGTCGACTAGCAAAGCGATTACCTGATTTGGAGTCACGAACGACCCGTCACGATCGAGCACCCCAAACCGATCGGCATCGCCGTCGGTCGACAGACCCAACTGGCAGTCTTTGTTCAGAACGGTGTCGCGCAGTTCCTCCAGGTACTCTGGTTCGGGCTCGGGACTGTGACCGCCGAAGTAAACATCGCGATAGTCGTGGAGCCTGTGAACTTCACACTCAGCATCAGTCAGCGCCTTATCAAGATAGCCGCGGCCGGTTCCCCACATTGGGTCGCACGCGATGCGCATCCCGGCATTTGCGATTGCGCGAAGATCGATCTTGGTAGCCAGATCACTCAAGTAGTCACTGGCCAATGATAGACTCTCAACCGCTGTGTCCCGCGAAGGGACCGGGATCTCCTTGCCCTCCAGACTGCTGATGTTTTGCTCGATCTCAGCCGTCACCTCCGGCAGCGCGGGCGCTCCATCAGAAGTTGAAAATTTCATCCCGCAATACTCTGGAGGATTGTGACTCGCGGTGAAGTTAATGGCCCCGCTCGCTCCTCTTGATCGAACGGCGAATGCAATCGCCGGAGTGGGAGTCGCTCGATCGCACAACAGCGGGTGAAGTCCGCTGGCCGCTATTAGACGTGCTGACTGTTCTGCAAAAACTTCAGCCATGAATCTCGTGTCGTAACCGACAATAACCTCGGACCCGGGTGCTCGTTGAGCTATCCAGTTCGCAATTGCTTGCGTGACGCGACGGACAGCAGAGAAGGTAAATTCATCGGCGATTATCGCGCGCCAACCGGAAGTCCCGAACTTTATCATCTGAAGATTGCTCCCGGTCTGTGAGGAAGCCCTGGGAAATTCCTGCTAACGGCTTGGGGCCCTGGCGCCCTTGCGGGGACGGGCGCGTGTAGCAGGGACGGACTCTATCATCTTTCCAAATCAAGCGCAAGGATTTTCTTTTGTACGTTTAACTTGCTCGGGTTGAGACAATACCTCAACACATGAAGCTCAACAGATTGGGATCTGGACATGATCGCGACGTGACCACATTTCGGCTGCGCCTCTTGCTGTGCCGACGGGCTCCGTCCTCGGAAATGATCCCTCGCCAGTTCAGCGGCTACGCCGATCGGTCTTCCCGAGGGCCGAGCCCATCGGCAGAGAGGGCGGCGGAGCCGCGGGAGGAGATGGCCGCGCGCACCGGCCCGAGGGCAAAGCCCATCGGCAGAGAGGGCGGCGGAGCCGCGGGAGGAGATGGCCGCACGCACCTGCCCGAGGGCAAAGCCCATCGGCAGAGAGGGCGGCGGAGCCGCTGGACGAAGAGGTGCCGTCTTCGAGGTGCCGCCTTCCCGAGGGCAAAGCCCATCGGCATAGCGGGCGGCGGAGCCGCGGGAGGAGATGGCCGCGCGCACCTGCCCGAGGGCAAAGCCCATCGGCAGAGAGGGCGGCGGAGCCGCTGGACGAAGAGGTGCCGTCTTCCCGAGGGCAAAGCCCATCGGCACAGCAGGGCGGCGTAGCCGAAGTCTGCTTTCAGCTACCCTCTGGCGAGCGAGGGAGTACAAATAACTTCGTCGAGCGAAGCGATTCGAAATGAGTTTCGATTCTGATCGACCAACCCCCGCGCGGCACTGTTACATTGCGGCGCGCCGACGGACGGACTATTCTGTGTGACTGTCCATCAGGGTTAACTGACGAGTTGGCATCCGTTCCACAGCAGATCGACCGAGACGAACAGGAGGAAATCGCTTGTCCGATTCTGTTAGCTCAATCGTAGCGCACCTGAAACGTGAGATCGCCAAAGTGATAGTCGGCCAGGACGAAGTGGTCGAACAGGTGCTTATCGCAGTGTTGACCGAAGGGCATGCACTGATCGAGGGCGTCCCAGGCACCGCGAAGACGTTGCTGGTTAAGGTGCTGGCTCGCGCGATCGGAGCTCACTTCGGACGAATTCAATTCACGCCGGATCTTATGCCCGCTGATGTGACCGGCACAAACATCTTCAACATGGCGACTTCTACGTTCACGTTGCGACACGGGCCGGTGTTCACCGACTTGCTGCTGGCGGATGAGATCAATCGCACGCCGCCCAAGACCCAGGCTGCGCTTCTTGAAGCAATGGAGGAGCGCCAGGTCACAATTGACGGCGAAGCGCACAAGCTGTCTCCGCTGTTTACCGTTTTGGCGACGCAGAACCCCATCGAGTACGAAGGAACATACCCCCTTCCTGAAGCTCAGCTCGACCGTTTTATGCTCAAGATCGTGGTCCACTATCCGACCGAGGAAGAAGAGCTGCGGGTCGTTGGAAATTGGAACGCCGGATTCAACGCGCGCCGGCTCGAAGACATAGACATACACCCCATTCCGGACGCCGCGGCCGTGCCCGGGTGCCGTTCGGAAGTGCGCGGGGTAACGGTCGAAGATGGTGTTCAACGCTACATTGTTTCGATAATTCGTGCTACGCGACGTGCGATAAATGTTTCGTGGGGCGCCAGTCCTCGCGCTGCGGTCGCATTGCTGTTGTGCTCGAAAGCCCTTGCCGCAATTCGCGGCCGCGACTTCGTGACTCCGGACGACGTCAAGGAGATTGCAAAGCCGGCACTGCGACATCGCATCGTGCTGCGCTCGGAGGCCGAGATCGAAGGCACGTCGCCCGATCAGGTACTCGACGAGGTTATTGCGGGCGTCGATGTGCCGAGGTGAGGCGGGGGCAAATCACAGATTCAAATTACAAATTCCAGATTCCAGATTCCAAATTACAAATCACCGCATCACGCATCGGCATCTGATATGAGAAACCAGCAAGAACCGATACCGGCGGCGGCGGTCGCGTTCGTTAGGGACACCGAGCATGGCATCGAGGTCTACCTCAGTCGCCGTCCGTCGCACTTTCGTTATTATCCCGGCGCGTTCGTCTTTCCTGGAGGCCGTGTTGATCCGGATGACGCCGACATCAGAGCGACCGCTCGCCGCGAGGTGCAGGAAGAAATCGGTGTTGCAATTGCGACTCAGCGCCTTGTCCCGCTCAGGGACATCCACACCAGCGCACACGCCGGTCCGGTCTATCATATGTTGACCTTCGCGTATGCGGTCGAGGATGAATTCAACACGAGCCTGAATCCCGAAGAAGTCGAAGAGGAATTGTGGATTGCCGCGCGAGAGGCGCTTAGTGAGCTCGATCTCCCGTATCAAATAAGAGCCGCCGTCTACACAATCGCGCAGTTTGCGAGCGTCGCCGAGCTACTTGGCGCGCTCGATCAAGGAAGCATCAACGAGAACTACTGGTTTTGAAATTTGTTTTTTCAACTCGGTTCTTTGTTCTGCTTGCCATCGGGCTGGCGCTGCTTTCGCTCGGCTGGATCAGCCGCGGTGCGCTTTACATTACGCTGATTTACGATGCCGCGTTGCTGATAACTGCCGCAGCGGAACTTTTGCTTTCGGAAAAACCGGCTGCGTTCCGTGTCGAGCGAGAGATGGAAGAGCGCTTCGCTATGGGAGCGGAGAATCAGGTCACGATCAGGATTGCGAATCGCGCGCGGCGCATTATCACACTGATAATCAAAGACGAATACCCGGCGGACATGGAACTTGTGACTCCGCGCGAGGCGCAATTGACGATCCCCCCCGGCCGCTCGCGAGCCTGGCGGTACAGCGTGCTCCCCACCGCGCGCGGCAAATACGGTTTCGGCCACACGGTGCTCCGATTTCAAACTCGGCTCGGGTTGGTGTGGCGCCAGGTGACCTATCAAAACGAAACCGAAGTAAAGGTCTATCCGGACATCCGCGAGGCCCGAAAGCACGAGATCTATGCCCATCGAAATCGGCGGCCCGAACCGGGGCTTCGCCGCATGCGGGTGCGGGGTCAGGGTCGAGAGTTTGAGTCCCTGCGAGAGTTTGTTGTCGGCGACGAGATTCGGCATATCTCCTGGGCCGCGACCGCCCGCCGCGGAAAACTGATAACACGGCAATATACAATTGAGCGGAGCCAGAACATCGTTGTCCTCCTGGACACCGGCCGGTTGATGACCGCTCGAATAGGCAAGCTCACAAAGCTGGATCACGCCGTGAACGCGACGCTGTCAATTGCCTACGTAGCGGCGGTGGGAGGTGATAACGTCGGGATGGTCGCGTTCTCTCGCCGGGTAGTCAGCTACTTGCCGCCGCGCCGTGGCCACGACCAGATCAACCGGCTGATGGAGGCGCTCTACAGCCTCGAGCCTCAGATGATCGAACCAAGCTACAAACGGGCGTTCAACTTTTTCAGCGCGAACTGCAAGAGACGATCGCTGGTCGTGATCTTAACCGATTTGGTCGACCGAGACGCATCCGCTGAGTTGCTGGCTCATACGTCTCAGCTCATTCCACGACATCTTCCTCTTATCATCACCATCGGTGACACCGATCTTCGAGAGTTGGTGCGCTCACAACCGGCGGCGCCGGCGGATGTCTATCGTCAAGCAGTGGCCGAAGAGATTCTTCGGCAGCGTGAAGAAGCTCTGACGCGCATTCGCCACGCAGGCGGGCTGGCCCTCGACGTTCCGGCAGGAAGACTCTCCATCGAATTGGTCAACAAGTATCTCGAAGTGAAAGAACGCGGGCTTCTTTAAAACTGGCGAAGCACAATTAACCCCGTAGTCTCGTCACCGGAATGCCGATCGACTTGAACCAATTCATGAATTCGGAGTTGAAGGCGAATTCCTCGGATCGGGTTTTAAGAAATACAACGTCATCACGAGCGCGCTCAGGGCAGCAATTGAGAACTTGTAGGCGGGTGGGATGTGCGCGGGGGAAATGAACCCTTCAATCAGGCCGGCTATCAACAACATTGGTATGCAGCCGAGGATCAACTGGATCGCAAGCCGCCCATTGGTGACCAGTGCGTCCATCCGCCGGGAATCTCCGGGGATTAGTAGAGCTTTTCCGATTAACAATCCGGCCCCGCCGGCGATGAAGATGGCAGTTAACTCGATCACTCCGTGAGCGGAGATGAAGATAGGGATTTCCCAAAACCGATAGCGAAAGCACAAGCTCAACACCATGCCGAGCAACAATCCGTTTTGCGCCAGCACCCATAACGTGCCAATACCCGCGAGTACCCCACCCGCAAATGCATAAAAGGTTACAGTGATGTTATTAGCCTGAATCGAAGTTGACGCTAACGGGTTCGCCCGGTTCACCGATTCCGTCCAGTTGTGATGATCGGCGATCGATTGCCTTAACTGCGGCGCGATTCGATCGGCGAAGCCTTCATCGAGCAGACAAACTGCTGCCGCAAATACTGCTGCCAACATAAATACAACGAAAGCCGCAAGCGTGTAACCGAATGTCTTTCGAAACACTGCGGGGAACTCGTAGCGAAGGAACGAAACGAAAACGCCGAAGCCTGACGACTCGCTGCGATAAATGGCTCCGTGCGCCCGCGCGACCAGGTGGTTCAGATAGTTCACCAGCCGCTGATCGCGAACTTCTTCACGGGCGATGGCCAGGTCCGCGGCGGTGCGACGATAGAGCCTGCCGAACTCGCGGACCTCTTCGCCGGAGAGACTTTTTAAGTGAAGCCGCGAAACACGCGCGGTCAGCTCCTCGAGCCGTCTCCATTTTGCGAGCCGTGTTTCAAGGAAGTTCTTCAGCACCATGATGCAGAATACACAATCCACCGGCGAAGACAAATGTGGAGTTCGGACCCATTCAGATTTGGGCGGTGCGACCGCGCTACACCGGCAGCTCCGCAGTTTGGAAGGTGACCGCGCTTTATCGCAGCATCTCCAATGCTGTATCCTGACCAGCTAATGCCATTCAACTCTCTCATTGGGAACGATCGAATCAAGACGTTGTTGCAGCGCGCGATCTCCGAAGGGCGCATCGGACAGTCCCTTCTGATGGCCGGACCGCGCGGCGTTGGGAAGTATCAGTTTGCAGTAGCGCTGGCCCAGGCACTCAACTGCGCCCACGTTGAAAAAGGCGATGCCTGCGGCGATTGTGTGATTTGCCGCAAGATCGAGCGCCGCGAGTACGGCGACGTGCGCACTATCTTGCGCGAAAGCAAAGACCCTTCGATAAAGAAAGACTACAAGAGCCAGTTCATCAAGATTGATCAAATACGCGAACTGTCCGAGTTGGCGCAGTTTCGTCCGTACGAGGGTCGGCGCCGGATTTTCATAATCGATGAGGCTGAGTGGCTTCGTCACGAAGCTGCAAACTCGTTGTTGAAGACTCTGGAGGAGCCGCCTCCGAGCTCACTGCTCGTCCTGGTCACCTCGAAGCCGTATGCGTTGATTGAGACGATTCGCTCGCGATGCCTTCTGCTGAGCTTCGCGCCGCTTGATGCTGCTGAGATTGAAAACCACTTGCGCACGAAACAGAATAAAACGGCCGAAGAGGCTCGGTTGCTGGCAAGACTCTCGCGAGGCAGCCTCGGCCAGGCCCGTGAGATCGAGTTGGAAGAATATCTCGAGACGCGGAACACGATGCTCGAGCTTGTGGAGACTCTGGCTTCGAGTCACAACGATGCAAACTTGCTTGCAGCAAGCGAATACCTGGGGCGTCGCCTCGAGAAGGATGATTTCGAGGGACATCTCGATACTTTGATGGTCCTGCTGGCAGACGCTTTTTATATCAAGTTGGGTTCGCAAGAGTCTCTGACTAACACGGACGTGGCCGATCGACTCGCGCGGGTGGCCGCTAAGATAACGATCGAGCAGATCACAGAGTGGGTTGATCGAATCGAGCAGATCTCTTTCGCTCTCATTCGGAACGTCAACCGCCAGCTCGCAATGGACGCGATGCTTATCACTTAGGACACGCAGGGCAACTCAAACCCAACAACCGGTCGTTGGAAGCGCGGCGAGGAATTTTTGGCCAACAGTGGAGCGGCCCCCGCGCCCCGCCATCCGGACGTTAGACCGTAATCGTTGTTCCGTCGAACTTCGTCAGCGAAAAACCATTGAACGCTTCGTTGTAGCAGCCCTTGGTGTCTTTGAGAATGCTGATCGATACATCCTCGCCGAGTTTGATCGCTTCGGTAGCGTCGGTGCGCCAGTGGACGCCGGCGATGTTGCGCCCGGTGGCGACGTTTGATGCTATCTTGTTTAACTCGCCGCCTACGGTCAGAGGCGTTCCCTGATACGGAACCAGCGACAGTCCATCAGCGCTCGGTACAACCGGGTTTTTGATCACAGCTGATTCATCAAAGAATGCTTTCAGCATTGTGACTGACGCGCCGGCGACCGTAGCGTGGCCCGAACCATAGGAGGTATGTAAGGGAGATCCCTCGGGAAAAGCCAAGGGCAGCAAGTGCGTAGCAAATTCCTCAAAAACCTCGTTGAGCACTGAGGAGCTGCCCAGGTCTGAATGGAACGGATAGGTCCGGCGGCCCAGCCTCTGGACTTCAACGCGCCCGCCGAATTCTTCAGGCCTCAGCCGGCGATGGACCATCCACTTTTGAAACCATTGAGCTTTGAGCGCCCGGGTCGCCGGTTCGGTCACAAGAGTGGCAACCGCGGGGCCACCGAACGTGCCAAAGGCGGTTTGAGAAATTGAGCCTTTCGCGCCGGCAGCCAGAGGCCGTCCGCTGCCCGGATCCAAAGCGGTGCCATACGGATTCCCGGCATCGACCGGATACCCGCCTCCAGCTATTACAAGGAACGCCACAAAGTAAGCCTGGTAGAGCACATCGACGTGCACGTACTGCGCAAGGTCTCGTCCGTTCCGGCAGAAAAACTTTCCACCCGGAGTTAGAGTTTGAATCGGCTGAAACCCGTTTTGAATATCCAGCCATTCCGAGAACGACGTTCCGAAGTCAATCTCCGGCGCATTAGTGTTGATTCGTTGATCGACTTCCTGCGCGCCAAAGCCCGCAGGTTGCAGCAGAAACTGCGAGATGTAAGGCCCATCGGTAGCGCCGGGAAACTTGTCACGAAATAAAGTCTGCGAGGTCACCTGGCCGCCGATCTTTGGTCCTCTGAAATCCGAAAGCCGGGAAAGATCAGCGGCTGCCTTTATTGCTAAAGGATTGGTTGCGTAGTCCTGAAAATTGACATCTCGTAGAAGCGCCATCCAGTAAAGCTCAACCATCTCGCCGGCCTCTTCGGCGCTGGCGAATGCCGGGGCGGCGCGCATCGCGAGTTGTTGCGAGTCTGTTCCCTCGAGATCAAAAGCAAAAGCAGATTGTGGATTCACCTGGCGCCGCTGGCGAAGGGGATCCGGGCAGCCATACAGACCTTTTGTTACTATCGAATCAAAGTCTGCGTTGCTCCCGCTATTGATGGCTGTCAGGAACGCATTATAGGCAGTCAGGTCTACTTCGCCGGTCGACGGGTCATGCTTCAGCCCCTTGGAGTAATTTGCGAACTTCGTCGCGTATCGCGCTTCGTCGCCGTTATCAGGATGCGCGGGTATTGGAACCGCTCTTTGTTGATCAGCAGCGTCTATTCGAATATTCAATGCCTGCTTGGCGCGTTTCTTGCCGGTTGAGGCCGACTGCGGCTCAAACTCCTGGGCGCGAGCCTCACCACCCTGCGACGACAGCAGCGGAGGAAGGGCCACAACCCCGGCCGCCACGGTGCCCATGAACGCACGGCGGCTGGTAGGCGCTGGCCCCGCGGCTAGGGTTTGGGACTGATCTTCCTTCGAATCGTTGGACTCACGTTTATGTTTTGCTTCTAAATTCTGATTCGACATTTTTTCCACCTTGTTACTCCTCATTTTTTACAGTGAGCGTACTGGACACCCACACAACTGCCATCGTGATTCTATTTAAGTTCCAAGTGTGTTGGGGCTCGCTTTGTTATGCGTTGAATATTAAACCTTCAACGACGCGGAAATTATATTTGAACCGCGGACGGTGTCAAGCTGGCTGGGGACGGAATTTGCGATGATCGAATATCTCTGCCATGACGTTCGCGATGCGAATGGAGTAGACTCGCAGCGTTTTATTTGATCTTTGTTTGCGGAGGATAAGGTGAGTCCAACGGACCTGTTAAAACTCAGCGGGATTGCGATCGTCATCGCCGGTCTGGCGCTTCGGTTACGCACAACGATTGTGGTTGTAACGGCGGCGCTGGTGACCGGGCTCGCGGCGGGGTTGCCGCTTTTTTCGAGTGAGAGCGTTTTCAGCGATGTTGCATTGCTGACCAAACCCGGCCAGGAAGGCATAATCAACATGCTCGGGCGCGCGTTCACCGACAACCGGCTGATGACTCTTTTCATAATCACGCTGCCGGCGATCGGCCTCGCCGAGCGTCACGGTCTTCAAGAGCAGTCGGCCGCATTAATCCGCCGAATTTCCGCGGCGACGGTCGGGCGTCTGCAAATCATCTATCAACTCTTTCGAGTGCTTACCGGAATTCTGGGGATACGACTCAACGGCCATCCCTCTTTTGTGAGACCTTTGATTTTCCCAATGTCGGTTGGCGCGGCTGAGGCGACATTCGGAGCAGCAACTGCTGAGGACTTGCACGAGGACATAATCGAGGAAATCAAAGCGGCCGACGCGGCGAGCGAGAACTACGGGAACTTCTATGGTCAGAATCTCTCCCCTGTCCAACCCGGCATACTGCTCGTGTTCGGCGTGATGACGGGTCTCGGCTACTCGATGAGCGTTTGGAACCTTGTGATGTTTGCCATACCCATAACTACCATCTCGGTGATACTCGGCGCGCTTCAGTTCTGGCTCCTCGACCGGCGGTACAAACGAAAGGCGACAAACTCGCGATGATCCAGAGCGAAGCCCTGTCATTATCGTCACTATCGTCAATCATCGGCGCCCTGTTTAGTCTCAACGCGGTATACGTCTTAACAGGAATCGTTTTGTGGGTATTTGCGGGGATGACCTTTGCGGACCGCGCCAACAAGCGACGCATAGAAACGGGCGTGTTTTGGCTGATACTTGGCGCGATTTTCGTGTTTGGCGGCATGCTTCCGCACTGGCTGACCGGTCTGCTTGTGCTGGCGATGGTGACGATCGATGGGACTGGAGGCGTCGCGCGAGGGGATTATAACGAATCGACAAAAACCGCTCAGGCTAACCAGGCGAGGAGACTTGGCAATCGCATCTTCATACCGGTGTTGACGATTCCGATTGTGACGTTTGGTGTTGCGATCGCGTTTCGGGTTCTGGGATTGGACGTCAACCGAGGCGCGCTGGTAGGACTTGGGTTTGGAGGCGTGGCCGCGATGGCCGCCTGCTTATGGATTAGCGAGGATAAGCCCCGAGTGATGATGCAGGAAGGAAGGCGGCTGAACGACGCAATGGGCGCCGTAAACATTCTCCCTCAGCTCCTCGCATCGCTGGGGGTGATCTTCACTGCGGCAAAGGTCGGCGATCTGATTGCAAGCGGGATTTATAGAATAATACCGGCCGACAATCTTTTTCTGCTTGTGCTCGCAAACTGTCTGGGAATGGCTTTGTTCACTATCGTGATGGGAAACTCGTTTGCGGCGTTCCCTGTGATAGCAACGGGGGTGCTTGCGCCGCTGATCATACAGCCTTTTGGGGTGAGGCCGGAGATGGTGGCGATCATCACGCTGACGGCGGGTTCCAGCGGAACGTTGATGACTCCGATGGCCGCCAACTTCAACATAGTTCCGGCGGCGCTTCTAAATATGCGCGACCAGTATGGTGTGATCAAGTTTCAGCTACCCTTTGCTCTGACGATATGGTCGCTGCACGTGATCTTGATGTGGCTGATGATCAAGTTGTTCTAATTGTGTACGCTGATCTTTGGCGGAAGCCGGTTGGATCGCCGTCAACGGGCTTCCAAGTCCGCGTAGCGGGCGACAGCGTTTAGCGCAGGGCGGAGTCCGCGAAGCCTGGGCTGGTGAGTCGGTCACATATGGCGAGCCCGCGAAGCGTGTCATACCCCGAGCCCGCGCAGCGGGCGACAGCGGCCCAGGGCGAGTCTGCGAAGCCCTGGTCCCTGACATGTAACGAGCCCGCCCAAGATTCGGCAATCAAAAAATAACATCCAAAGCCGGGAAAGCATTTGCTTCCTTTCAGGCCTTGTTGTATAAGGAAGTTGTCACATCTATCGTTCTTGGAAACCCCGTACAAGGTTCCGATCGATTAAAAGGCAACGGCGACTCCGTGCTACGACTGTTGCCCGACTGGCAGCACAACCATCAACCAACCGGAAACGGATGCAAACAACCGTCTCTTACTTGCTTGTCTTAACGGCAGGAGATTTCTATGGATAGAAAATACAAGCAGCGTGGCTACCAACAAGAAGAAGAAAGAGATCAACGGCCGCGCCCAACAAATTTGCCAAAGAGCGATGTTCGTTCGCCAAAGATGCCCGCCTTCCGCGAAGTCACACGCTGTTCCCTATGCGGAACAATGGTGAATATCGATATTGACGGTATCGCTTTCGACGCACAGTGCCCTAAGTGCCACAGCGATCTGCACACTTGCAAGAACTGCGTGAGCTTCGATCCTGGAGCCCGGTTTCAGTGCCGAAAACCCATCACCGAGCGGATCCCAAAGAAGGACGTTCGCAACGACTGTACGCTGTTTGAAGCCCGCAAGACCGTCGAGCGCGAGACAACCACTGCCGTTGCCGAAGTGAAGGATGCGCGCTCTGCTTTCGATAAGCTATTCAAGTAAACGGCCGGTCGTCAGTATTGTTTTTGTCCTGCCCCGCGAGTGACCGGATAGCGCTCCTTCTAGTTCCAGCTTCCGCGGATTTGAATTCAAAGAAGCTGAATTGTTAGCGAAGAAGAGCTTAAGGCCGCACGTCGCCAATCAAGAATTGGTTGCTACGAAGACAGAATCACCCGC
>JBASRM010000752.1:0-16670 GCA_049273835.1 Blastocatellia bacterium
TCGGGAAACTTGCAAGTCCGGTTCTTAGGGGGCGGGGCGGTGGCAACATCGCCCGGCTACCCGGCCATTCAATTGTATCTAATCTATTTCAACCGCAGGAATTAAGAGGGGATCTATGAGGGGAAAAATAACTATCTTCATCGATGGGAACAATTTATTTCACGCAGCACGGTCGGTGGGTGTTGAGATTGACTATGCTAAGTTTTTGAATTTTCTCCGTAACGATTCACCGCTTCTTCGAGCGTTCTTCTACACTGGAGTCGACGAAAAAGCTGAGCGCCAGCAGGGGTTCCTGCTGTGGATGCGCAGAAACGGTTATCGGGTGGTGGAGAAAGAACTAAAAACGTACGCTGACGGCACAAAGAAGGCAAATCTCGACGTGGAAATCGCGGTTGATATGCTTTCGCTCGCCGATAAGTACGACACCGCGGTGCTGGTATCCGGCGATGAAGACTTTGCCTACGCAATAAATGCGGTCGCTTACAAGGGTGTGCGAGTCGAACTGGCCGGGTTCCGCAGCAACACAAGCCCACGCCTGATCGACGTCGCCGACCAGTTTATAGAGCTTGACTCCCACATCGAGGAGATCACAAAAGCCGACAGCCGTTACAGCGGCCATAACCATCACTCGGGCAGCCACTTCGTCACGGGCCGGAACAGTGGCGCGTTCACACGAGTTCAAGACGAAGGCGAAACAGAAGTTAGCCGCGAAGCTGCGGTGGAGCGCTAAGCTTTCGACGAATTCATTGCCGGCGTAGCCGATCTCATAGTCTCCAAACTTACCGAAGAAGTCTGGGCGAGTTGTGCTCATACTTGCGGAAGGCCGGCGGAATCACGGTCGCTTCGGAGCCAGCGTTGCGGATACGTCGGTGCGGATGCAAGCCACCCGATGGCCGGGAGCGATCTCCAGTAGCGGCGGTTTCGCGAGTTTGCATTCTTCGATTACTATCGGGCATCGCGTGTGAAAGCGGCAGCCTTCCGGAGGATTGATTGGAGTTGGGACGTCTCCCTGTAAGCGAACTCGCTGACGCTTCTTACGCGGGACCGGCACTGGTATAGAAGACAACAATGCCTGAGTATACGGGTGCAGCGGGTTAACAAAAATCTCTTCAGCCTCAGCCTCTTCGACTATCTCACCCAGATACATCACTGCGACACGATCCGAAATATGTTTGACTACCGCGAGGTCGTGCGCGATGAAAAGATACGTTAGGTCCAATCGCTGCTGAAGCTCGCGGAGGAGGTTCAGTATCTGGGCTTGAATCGAAACATCGAGAGCGGACACCGCTTCGTCACATACGATTAGCTTGGGGCTTAGCGCTAACGCCCTGGCTATACCTACGCGCTGACGCTGCCCGCCTGAAAACTCGTGAGGGTAGCGGCTCGCGTGCTCCGGGCTGAGCCCTACAAGATTGAGAAGCTCATCAACCCGCTCGCGTGCGCGTCTCCGATACGCTGGCGTTTCTGCAGCCTTTCTTACGCCAAGTGAATCTGTCACCGAAGTGCCTTGTGGTTCATCGCTGTTCTGCGAATAGATCCCGTGAACCAAAATCGGCTCTTCAAGGGTCGCTCCTACGGTCATCCGCGGATTCAGAGAACCGTAAGGGTCTTGAAAGATGATTTGCATTTGACGACGCAGCCCGCGCATCTCGCGCGGACCTATTGAGAACACATCGTGACCGTCGAAGACTACGCGGCCGGAAGTGGGCTCTATTAGTCTTAGAATCGTACGACCGGCGGTCGTTTTTCCGCAGCCGGACTCGCCCACCAGACCCAGCGTTTTTCCGCGCGGGATTGAAAAAGAGATCCCGTCCACCGCCCGAACGTATCCGACAGTCGTTGGCACAACGCCCTTTCGAATCGGGTAGTGCTTGACCAGATTTTCGACGATAAGGATGTCTTCCATAAAAAGGTGGCCAGTGGTCGGTGGCCGGGTGGTCAGTCGTCAGTGGTCGGTGGTTAGTGGTGGTGGTTGGTGGTCAGTGGTGGTGGTTGGTAGTCGGCGGTCGTTACTCGTTACTGAAATTCATCGCACCAATGGACCAACTACCACCCACCCGCCACTGACCACTGTCCACCGACAACTCACCGCCGGCCACCGGACACCGAACACTGTTGTTCACACTGATCCACGAGTCATCTTCCCAACCTGTTCAGCGAAGTGACACGCTGCGTGGTGATCCGTCGCGATCTCTCGAAGCAACGGTTCCTCTAGGCATACTTCCTGGGCCATGGAGCAACGGGTGCGAAACCGGCAGCCCGACGGAAAGTCCAGGGGGCTGGGCACCGCTCCGGGGATCACTGAAAGCTCTTTTTTCTTTTCGCCAAGCGTCGGCAGAGAACGAAACAACCCATGAGTGTACGGGTGCATAGGGGTTTCGAACAGCGGTCCGACGGGCGCCAGCTCGACGATCTTGCCGGCATACATCACCGCAACTCGATCGCAGGTTTCGGCAACAACCCCCAAATCGTGAGTGATAAGCAAAACCGACATGTTCAGCTCTTGTTGAAGCTCATTCAACAGCTCGAGTATTTGTGCCTGGATTGTTACGTCGAGCGCCGTTGTTGGCTCGTCAGCAATCAGCAAAGCCGGGCGGCACACTAGAGCCATAGCAATCATTGCCCGTTGTTTCATACCGCCCGACAGTTGATGCGGATACTCATCAAACCGGGTCTCCGGGGACGGAATCCCGACGCGCTGCAACATCTCGATCGCCGTCGCGCGGGCTTCGCGGCGGGTCGTATTGCGATGCTCGCGAATCGCTTCAGTTATCTGCGCCCCGATAGACATTATCGGGTTGAGGGAGGACATCGGTTCCTGAAAGACCATCGATATCAAATTCCCTCGCACTCGACGCATTGCCTTGTCATTCAATGCCAAAAGGTTCTCGGCTCTAAAGTTGATCTCGCCGCTTGCATACTCGGCGGGAGGTTCGGGCAAAAGCTTGACAATCGAGTATGCGGTGACTGACTTGCCACACCCGCTCTCGCCTACCAGCCCCAGGGTTTCGCCTGTCGCTATGTCGAAGCCGACGCCATCGACCGCCTTCAGTAAGCCGTCCTCAGTGTGAAAATAAACTCTCAGGTTGGAGACCGACAGGAGATTTGGGGGGTTGGATTTTGGATTCTGGATTTCCGGTGTTGGGATCATGCTTCAACTCAAGTGCCACACAGCTCTAACTTCGCGTGTTAATCGCAGCTCAATCGGAATCCAAAATCGATTCACTTCTTTTTTGGCGGGAGTATCTCGCTCGCGAGGTGAATTTGCTCCTGCCCTTGATCTCGAACCCGGCGCGCAAGTTCGGGCAGGGTCTCGTCCTTTTCCTGTGTCGCCAACTTGATCACCATCGGCAGGTTCACGCCGGTGACCACCTCGACCGGCGCGCGGTCCAAAAAGCTGGCAGCGAGGTTGGTGGGTGTCCCTCCGAACATGTCGGTAAGCAATAACACACCCCCGCCGGCGTCCACCCGCTGAATAGCGCGTTCGATCTCCTCCCGGGCAACGTCGACGTCGTCATGCCAGCCGATCGAGATCGCAGTGATATGGTTTATCTCACCGACAATCATCTCCGCCGCCGAGACCAGCTCGTTTGCCAATTGTCCGTGAGTAACGATTACTCCGCCGATCATAGTCATGCTTGATACCGCTCCTCATCCTTTTGAGTGTCGCGGTGAGTCACCTTTGACTGGTATCCGAGCTCGTTCAATCGTTTATTGAGAGCTTCGGCGACCATTACCGACCGATGCCTGCCCCCGGTGCATCCGACACCAACGGTCAGATAGCTCTTTCCTTCGCGCTGAAACCGCGGCAGCAGGTACTCGAGTAAGTCCGCAAATCGCGCGATAGTATCTTCGACCTCACTCTCGGATTGCAAGTACTCTATCACTGCCGGGTCTCGCCCGGTGAGCGGTCTTAGTTCGGGAATGAAATGCGGATTAGGCAGAAACCTGACATCGAAAAGCATGTCCAGTCCGCGCGGTGAACCATGCCTGAACCCGAATGACGAGATCGTAACATTCAACTCCTGCGCGCCGCCCTTCTCCGCGAAACGGTCCTTGATCACGTCGCGCAGGGTGTGCACCGTATGTTCTGAGGTATCGATTACGTGATCAGCGAGATCGCGAATCTCCGAGAGCAACTCGCGTTCTTGCCTGATCGCTTGAACGACGTTCTGATCAAGCAGCGGGTGCGGCCTCCGCGTCTCGCTATAACGCCGGAGGAGCACTTCGTCGTCCGCCTCCAGGAACAGGACGGTGACGTTGACCCCTCTGTCTCTCAGTTCCTGGTGTATTCGCGGAAACACGCTCAGGAACTCGCGCGAGCGCACGTCCACCACAAATGCGGTTCTTTCGATTTCTCTGGAGTCGTCACACAGTTTAACGAAGGTTGGGATAAGCTGGGCTGGAAGATTATCTATTGAAAAGTAGCCGAGGTCTTCAAACGCCTTGAGGGCCGAAGACATCCCCGAGCCAGACACTCCGGTTATTATGACGACCGAAACAGGCATATGAACTCGGAAGGCGGAAAGCGGTGAGCCGAAAACGGCAGCTTCTTCCTCCGTTCTGCCTTCTGCTTACTGTTTTTCACGGTTCGATCAAGCCGAAGTTGCCGTCAGTGCGGTTGTAGAGAACGCCAACCTTGTTGGTTTCAGCATCGCGAAAGACGATGAACTGATCATCCGAGTCGGCCAGCAAAATCGCGGCTTCTTCCGGGGTCATCGGCTTCACCCGGTAGCGTCGCTGAGGAACGATACGTGGGGCATTTGGGGCCGCTTCTATAGTGCCGCCAGGCACGGGCGCAACCGCCTTCGCCGGTTGGCGACCGCGCTTCCTCGCTTGAAACTTCTCTTTTAGCCGGAGCCCTTGCTTTTGAACTCTTGAAGCCGCTGCAGCTACCGACTGGGTCAGGTCGGCGTTCTCGCTGACGGCAGTGAAAACGTTATCGCGCCAATATACCACGATCTCAGTTCGCTTGCGGTGCTTCTCGGCCGACACGGTGATGTGCGCTCTGATTGGCGCCGAATCAAGCACTCTATCGAGTTTTCGAAGCTCCTTTCGAACTAGGCCCTCTACCGCCGGTGTTATCTCAATATGGCGACCGGTGAACTCGAATTCCATTTATTATTCTCCCTCTTGATGTGCGGTTTGCGGGATTTGCCGGTGTCGTTTTCATCTGGATTGCCGGCTCTGTTTCCAAGATCCGCAATCCGAAGTACGCAATTGATCAGACGATGGCGCGCCGCTCTCGCGACCCGGGGATGCGCATCTGGTCGCGATATTTTGCGACGGTTCGACGGCTCATTTTGACGCCGTCCCTGGCCAAACGTTTGGCTACTTCGTCGTCGGTAATGGGATGGTGGGGGTCTTCCATTTCGATCATTTTCTTGATCTTCAATTTGAGCACCCGCGTAGACACGTCCTCGCCGGTATCGCTCCTCATTCCCTCGGTGAAGAAGCGGCGGAGTTCGTAGACACCCTGCGGCGTGTTTACGTATTTGCGATTGACTACACGGGAAACGGTGCTGAGGTGCATCCCGATGTCTTCGGCGATGTCCTTGAGCATCATTGGCTTCAATTGCTCGATGCCGTGATCGAGAAAGTCCCGCTGGCGTTCCACTATCGAATGGCAGACCCGATAGATTGTCTGCCGGCGGTGCTCGATGTTCTTCAACAGATCGACCGCCGACCGGAATCGCTCCTTGATGTAATCGCGAGTCTCCTTTGACGAGTCCTTGGATTCCATCATCTGGCGGTAAGTTCTGTTGATCCGCAGGTGCGGTAAGCCGTCATCTTCAAATCTGATGATGTAATCCTCACCAACCTTCTCGATCGTAACCTCCGGAACCACCGGCTGCGCTTCGTCGGACGAATACTTGCGGCCCGGTTTTGGATCGAGTTTCTTGATGAACTCCATCTCCTCGAGTAACTGATCGAGAGGCACGCCAAGCGTTTTTGAAAGCTCGGGTAGTTTGTGAGTTTGCAGGCTCTCGAGATGGTCGCGCACCATCTGGGCGGCGAGCCGATCTCCCCAGCCGTAGTAATCGAGTTGGACAAGCAGTGATTCGCGCACATCGCGGGCTGCGCAACCGACCGGATCGAGACGCTGCACAACGGCGACCGCTTGTTGGACAGTCTCCACCTCCCACGGACCCATCCCCGCGATCTCTTCAACCGTTGCATCCAGAAAGCCGGTGTTCTCATCGAGGTTACCGATGATAGCCTCGCCGGCCGCTCGCACTTCCTCTGAGCACTCGGTCAAATGGAGCTGCCATATGAGTTGCTCACACAACGAGTCGCGCCGCGTGAGCATATTCTCGAACGACACGTCGTCCTTCGCCTCGTATTCGTGGGTCTTGTAACCTGGATCAAGATACTCCTCAAACGTAGAGCCGAAATCGACCTCTTGAAATGGATCCCGTTCGCGCTCAGGTTCTGCTTCGCCGTCGACCGGGGCGGCTTCAATCGTGGTGGTGACATTCAGAGGTTCTGTTGAAGAAGGTTGTTCCGCGAGAGCCGCATCCAGCGGTCCGGTTTGGGCCGGGGCCGGCTCGGCGGGGCTGGTGAAGTCGGCGGTCGTAGCATCAACCGCTGCGAGCTCGTCGGCCAGCGGTGAGTTATCCTCGACTCCCTCCCCGGGGGCTACTTCGTCGAGCACAGGATTAGCGGCCAGTTCGGTCTGGACCATGTCGGCGAGTTCGAGCTTGGTCATCGCCAGCAGCTCGATCCGCTGCCGCATCTGCGGCGTCAGCACCAACCGCTGTGAGAGGCTTGTTGAGAGATGTGGCTTGACCGACATAGCTAGTCAGAGGTTCGTGATCCTCGATCCGTCGTCCGTTGTTGATGATTGCCATTTTTTGCGGATAAGGTGGAACGGACAGCGGCAAAAAGGTCACAAACTACATTCTAAAATTCTCCCCTAGATATACTCGTCTTACTTCCTCATCGCGCGTCAGCTCGTCCGGCGTCCCCGCGCGAAATATCTTGCCGTCGTTAATTATATACGCTCTGTCCGTAATCGCCAGAGTCTCACGCACATTGTGATCGGTTATCAGCACGCCTATCCCCCGCTCCCGCAGCCTCTGTAAAATTCGTTGTATATCAATCACCGCGATCGGATCGATTCCCGCGAATGGCTCATCGAGCAATATGAATCGCGGCTCTATAACCAGGCACCGGGCAATTTCAGTCCTTCGACGCTCGCCTCCCGAGAGCTGGTACGCCTTAGTGTGACGCACGTACGCAATGTCGAGTTCGCTGAGCAACAATTCAAGCCGGTGATCTCGCTCGGCTTTGGTCAGCGGCAAAGTTTGCAGCACGAGGAGTATGTTCTCTTCGACAGTAAGCTTTCGAAAGACCGAGGCCTCTTGAGGCAGGTAGCTTATGCCGTCGCGCGCGCGAAGGTACATCGGCAGCCGGGAAATATCCTTGGAATCCAGGAAAATCCGGCCCGCGTCCGGTCGCTCGAGCCCGACGATCATGTAGAAGACCGTGGTCTTGCCCGCGCCGTTCGGTCCGAGAAGTCCGACAATCTCCGATTGATGTATGTTGAGCGACAGGTTATCTACGACCGCACGCTTCCGATACGACTTGCGCAAACTTTCGACTGCGAGAACGCTTGTTAGTTGTAAGGGGAGTGGAGCTTGAGGTTCGGCGTCGCTGGTCGGCGTTTCGAGAGACACATCTTCTACCATCTTGTCGCTTTCAATTCTGTTTGCTTTTTGTCAAGCGATGAGTCGATCGGACACGGCCTGTACCCTGTTGATTTTCGACGGAAATCCTATCATCGCGACTATAGAAAGTCAATTGAGAGCCCATTGTAGCGCCCTTCTCAACATCGTCTACGCGGGCGGTCTTTCCGGTCAAAATCGCGCGGCCGTCCTCCGATGTGTAAGCTAGTTTGTCTCCGACGCCGCGCCTTCCCGGCTGGGTCAACACGACGTTGCCCTCAGCATTTAGATGGTTGACCTCATTCGTTTCCTGCTCAAGGAAAACGTCCACGACCGCGGCTTCGATCCGGTCCGTTCCCTGGCGAGCCTTCACCTCCCCTTCGTAATGTATCTTCCTGTCCGCGTCCGAGTAGGTCATTTTCTCCGCCGCCGCGAAGCCGGGCACCACTTCACGGGTTCCCGGCGCCGTATTGCGTTTTGCCTGATACAATGCGCTTTCGACATTCCCGATCCCGACCATCCGTTTGTCCTGCTGATGGAGCTCGATGCGATCGGCCTTGATGAAATTGTCGTCTTGCCATCCGCGCGCATTGATGGTGTAGACAGCGATGCCCTCCTGATTCCTGGCATCGGCGCGCTCGGCGGTGAGGAAGACCGGCGACTTGGTATTCTTAAATGGTGTAGAGTCGCCGGTGGTCTCGCGGCTATAGTAAGTCGTCCGCACATCGCCTCGTGCATGCGTCTCGTCGCGCCCGCGATCGTAGTCTATCTCATCGGCCTGAGTGCGAGATTTAGCGTCCCAGACCATCGGACGTTTCCCGCGAAGGTTTAGAACCTCATTCGGACCATCGTAAACCGCTCGCTCGGCCACCGCATTCCGATCGCCCTCGTTGTACTTGAAGCCGCCTTCCTGCGAAAGACTATCGATGTCCTGCGAGTCCTGAATGAACTCCGCGGTTGCGGTCTTGCTGGTTGTTACTCGAAGCGGATGAGCGTCCGCCACCGTTGATTCAATTTCGACTCTCACTCCATCGGCGGCGCTGAAGGACTTGATGCGATTACCCTCGGCGTAGAACGAACCGTTCATCCGAGGGGCGCGGATTGTTTTCTTATCCGCACTGCGCTCGGCGCGAGTCGGCGTTACTGTCATGACCGCTTTGCCAATCGCTTCAGCAAACTTCATATTTCGGCCGTCTGGGAAGAACTGGAGAGCCACGGCTTCAGCTGTTAATTCGCGTTGAGCAGGGTTGTCCCTGTCATTTGCGGGTTTGGGGGCGGAAATTTTTATTGAGGCATTACCCTGAGCTTTTATCTCGTCGACAGCGTTGCCCAGACCGCCATCGACAAAGGTCGCTTCGATGGTTTCGGCGCTGGCCTCTCGAGCTGGCTCGGCTCCAAGTGAGCGCGTATATGCCCCGCGCATCGCCACCGCGCGGACCAGTTGGTGCGACTCGCCAAAAAAGAAATCCATTTCGGGCGCCTTGATTTCGGCCTTTTCTGCTTGTCTTAACCATGCATTTCCGCGTGCCTCGCTGCGCTCCAGGTGATTAGAGGCGTCGGTGTACCCCACCATGCGGTCGGCACGCAGTTCGTCGTTGCCCTGGGTTATTGTAGCGCCGCCGTCGAAGCTCACCCGGTGCTCTTTTCTCTCGAGAACCGCCGACTCGCTTTGTATTCGGGTAGGTTTATTTGCGTCGGGACGTTTGGCCTCTGCCTTTTTTTCCATGCGTGACCGGCCGGTTACCGGAGCTGCGGCCTGGGCAATCGCTTCGGCCGCGCGCCGGCGTGCCTGCTTACGCGCGCGCTTGCGCGCTTTTCGAGCAGCTTTCTCCTCCGGAGACTCACGCTGACGGCCGCTGTTTGCCTCATTGGCTTTTACGTCGCTCTTGGCGTTGTTCTCGGGCTTGATGGTTACATCGACATCCTTCAACAGCCGCGCGCGTTCGTCGGTGGCCTCGATGATCATGCCGACCGATCGGCCGGCGTAGTTGCGGCCCTCGAACTCCACGGCTTCTTTTGTATCGACGGTGTTCTTTACCTGGTCGTAGTGCAAGTAACTCGTCTTCAGCGTGAGTCCTTCTGAGGTTTGTACGATGACGTTGGAAATGAATTCCGCGTCGAGCCTGCTCAGATCGGAGGGGTCGCTGACTTTAGCGCGATCTGCGGTTACAAGGTCGTGGCGGTCCCCGGCTGAGCCGTAGGATTCGACTCGGACTTGTTCGAGTTCGTGGCTTCCGTCCTGGTAGGTGCGGTCCGTTCCGGCGGTTATGTTGAAGCGCACCTGGCCGTTGACCTCGTGCGCGTAGTGGGTGTTGCTGAACACTGCGACAACCTTGCCCTGGAGCTTGGGTCGAGTCTCATCGGGTTGAATGTGCTTTGTGCGAAAGACGAGGTAAACGGTGAGCGCCGCCGCAATTGCTATGAACAATCCAAGCGCCGCAGCCCTGCCCGCAGATAACAGCCTTACTCGTTTCATGAACTTCCTACCGGGTACCGTTCATGGATTCTTGCATGCCTGTTGAGTAAGTGTCGAACTTGATTCGCGGAGAGATAAAGTCAGACCAATCGGGGTGCTTCCTCGCGTAACTACGTTAACCGACTTGAGCTTGCGTGAGCGGCAGTCGAACCGTGAAGCGCGAGCCCTGCCCTTCCCGGCTAGCGACCTCTATCGAACCGCCGTGCGCATCCACAATCCATTTCGATATTGCCAGGCCCAGACCAAATCCCGTCACTCGCGGATCGCGCGGGTGAGTCTGCCGATAGAATCGCTCAAATATGTGAGGCAACGCGTCAGCGGGAATTCCCCTTCCCGTGTCTGTGACTTCGATCAGGGCCGAGCTGTCTGTCACCGCAAGCCCCAGCCGCGTGCTGCCTCCGGCCGGAGTGTATTTGATCGCGTTATCCAAAAGATTCACCAGCAATTGCGTCAGCCGCCGCTGGTCGCCTTCAACCACGACAGGCGTCTTGGGAGCGTCATAAGTAAGCTCAACCCCGGCCGAAGCGGCCAGCGGCGCGATGTACTCGCGAGCTTCAGCCGCGAGCCGGTCGAGCTCCACCGGTTCTATGGCGAGCACCGATTCATCCGAATCCGAGCGCGCAAGGGTCAACAAATCTTCCGTGAGGCTGGTTAGCCGCGCAATCTCTTCAAGACTCGACTTGAGAACTCTTTCGTACTCCGCCGGAGTTCTCTCGCGGCGAAGAGTTACTTCGATGTCTCCCCGGAGAACGGCCAGGGGAGTCTTGAGTTCATGCGAAGCATCGGCGGCAAATCGGCGTTCACGCTCAAAGGCCTGTTCAAGCCTGCCGATCATCTGATTGAAGGTCGCCGCCAGCCGTCCGATTTCGTCGTGAGCGCTGGGCTCTTCAACACGCTCGCTTAGATTGCCGCGTCCGATGCGTTCCGCCGCGCGCGTGAGCCGGTCAACCGGCCTCAAAGCCTTGTTCGCGAGCCACAGACCGCCGAGGCTTGCCAGCAACAGAGCGACCGGGTTGGCGATGGCCAGCAGAAGGAGCAGTTGGTTCTGCGCGCGCTTGACGTCTCTGAGCGATTGCCCGACCACTACGAAGAACATATCGCCGTCTTCGTCTCGCGACGGCCAGGTAATGATTCGAACGTGCTCAGTTGCTGAGAGTGAGACCTCATCATACTCAAACTTCCACTCGCTGGAAGAGCGTTCAAGCGCGGCTTTGTTGATCGGCACCGCGTGGCCTTCCGCGTCGAGTATCTGATCGGTGACGTTGCCGTTTCGATCCAGCACTGACACAAACTGGGGCGCTAGTATCAACACTCCCGGCTGGCTAAGCTCTTCAATTTCAGAAGGATGGCCTACGGCCTGGGCAATGCGCTCGGCATGATTGCGCAGCGACGCGTCGATTGCATTTAGAAGACCACGCGAGAGGTAGAGGTAGATTGCGACGGCAAATGCTACCAATACCAAAGCGGCGAGGCTTAGATACCAGAGTGTTAGCCTTCCGCGAATGGAGAGCACGACCAACCTATTTCCAATTGCCGATTAGAATAAATGGAGCCCAAAAATATGGGTGGGCATACGGCGCTTTATTGGCGCCTTTTGCCGATGCGCTCCGCGATTGTGGTGTTTCATGCGATGCTTTCACGATCTGAAGGCCGCGCTCGGTAGGTAGCGATCCGTTGCGACTGTGCAGCAAGGCAAGCTGGGCTAACCGCAAGGCTTCGGCTTTCGACGTTCCGGGTCTTGCTTCACGCACCCGATAGAACACCTTCATCAGTTCTTTCGTGCTTTCGTCTGCGACGGGCCATAGACTGGCCAATACGGCTTTTGCGCCCTGCTGCTGTGCCATTACCCCGAAGCCCTCGATCTCTTTTCCGTTCCCGCTTTTGTCTCCCATCGCCGTGTTGCAGGCAAGCGTCAAAAGGTCAACACCACTGAACAGCATACCGGAGGTCCTAAGTTGCGCAAGCGTTAACGTCGAGCCGTCGCCCAGCAGAAGGTATGATTTCGTTTCGTCGCCGGGCTTGAATTGGAAGTGGCTCGCGATGTGAACAAGCTGGTACCGCATACGCGCGCCCTTTAGCTGATCAACTGTGAACGCCTCATCAAGCATCGTCTTGCCGGGAAGCACGCCGATTAAGCCAAACTTGCGAGTTTTGCTCGGAGCGTCTTCGTCGCGTATGACGCTCCGAAGTTCATCGGGCACGGCCGGCAGGGCGGGAAATGTCCCGTCAGGCAACGTATGCTCCTTTGAAACACCCTGCCCGAGTCCTTTCCAATGCGCGCCCGCGGAATCCTTTAGCCGGCTTTTGCTCGCAGGAGTATAAATGACGCTTCTGAATCTAGTCTCAACTCTTAAAGGTGTCAATTACCCTAACGAGTTACTTGTGGACGATAGACCGGCAGCGGGATGATCCCAGTGGGGAAATGCGGATGAGAGGACTTGAACCTCCACAGGATTGCTCCCACAGCGTCCTGAGCGCTGCGCGTCTGCCATTCCGCCACATCCGCATGCAGATTGTGATTCAATCGAAGCGAAAATATACTAACCATCGTCTGGAAACAGTGTCAATTTGATTTGGGATTTTCGATTTTCGATTTGGATCGGAGCGGCGGCAAGCAGCGTTGCTTGGTTTCATTGATCGAAATCAAGAGCAATCCAAAATACAAAGTCATCCAAAGTCAGAAATGATCACTACAAACTTATCCCCACAAAGGGTGCTTGAAGCGGTGCCGAAGTCTCGCGAGCGCGGCATAACCGCCGAGCGCCTTGCTGAAGCGTTGAACCTTTCAGCAACGCAAACGGCGAGAATGCGCGTGTTCTTGAATGAGTTTGTCCGCGCAGGGCTCGCGTCTGCGAAAGGCGGGCGCTACTGCCGGGCAAAAGCTCCCGGCCTTCTGATTGGGACCCTCCGAGGAACGCGCTCAGGACACGCGTTCGTTGTCCCCGACGATTCAAAAGAGCGAGACAAGGGCGACCTCTACATAAATGCTCGCTCGATGGGTGCGGCTCTACACGATGACAAAGTGATCGCTCGGGTAACCGGAACGCGCAAACTGGGGCGCGATGGACGCATCGAAGCCGTCTTGCACCACGCGAGTCGAACGGTTGTCGGCACGTTCATCAAGCTCAGAGCTGAGAGCTTCGTCTCGCCGAGCGATGATAGATTTCTCTACGAGATCAGCGTCGCACCAGCGGACACGTTGGGTGCGAAGGACGGAGACATCGTCAACGCCGAAATCACAAGGCATCCAATCGCTGGACGTCCCCCCTGGGGACGGGTGATAGAGGTCCTGGGCCGGCCTGAACAGCCGGGCATCGACATCGAGATTATCATTAGAAAGCATCAATTGCCGCACCTCTTTCCAGAAGCCGCGCTTGCCGAAACCGGAGCCATCAACGATGAAATCACCGAACAACAACTTGTAGGTCGCGCTGATTTACGACAACGACCTACGATTACCATTGATGGCGAGACCGCGCGCGATTTTGACGACGCGGTGTCGCTCGAGCAGTTGCCGAACGGGCGTTTACTGTTAGGGGTGCACATCGCCGATGTGAGCCACTACGTGCGTGAAGGAAGCGCGCTTGATGAAGAAGCGTTCAACCGCGGTACCTCTGTTTACTTTCCTGAACGCGCCCTTCCGATGCTTCCCGAGCGGCTGTCGACGGACATTTGTTCGCTCAGACCGCGCGTCGACCGACTGACGATGTCGGCAATGATCGAGCTGCACCGTAATGGACGTGTAGTTGACTACCGGCTCACGCCTTCAGTGATCAACAGCCGGGAGCGAATGACTTACACCGCAGTCAATGAAATCATCACCAACCCCGAAGGCGAGACGGCGCGCGAGTACGCTCACATAAAAGACCTGCTTGTCGGCATGCACGAGCTGACCGGGATTCTTATCAAGCGACGAGAAGAGCGCGGCGCCATTGATTTCGATTTGCCCGAAGCTGAGTTGTGGTTTAACGATGAGGGCCAGATAGGCGGCATCGCGAAATCGGAGCGCAACGTAGCTCATCGACTGATCGAAGAATTCATGCTGCTTGCCAATGAGACCGTAGCCAAACACCTTGAATCGTTGCGTGTACCGCTGCTGTATCGTATTCACGAAGAACCGAATCTAGAAAAGGTCGAGGAGTTCGCGGAAATCGCGGCATCGTTCGGGCATAAGTTTTCTATGCACGGCCCTATCCCGCAGCGCGGCTTTCAGCGGCTGGCGCAGGACATGCGAGGCCGCCCGGAGGAACGAATGCTTTCGTACCTCATGCTTCGATCGATGCAGCGAGCGCGGTACACGCCCGAGAACGCTGGCCACTTCGGCCTGGCCATGAAAACCTACACGCACTTTACCTCACCCATCAGACGCTATCCCGACTTGATCGTTCATCGCGTATTGCGCGAGGTTGTCGAACGACGCAGCGCCCGCGATGGTGTGGGCAACCTCGATCTTGGCGCAAAGCATGCCGTGAAGCGCATTTCGGGACCGGTGCTTGAAGAAGAGCGAGAGGCTGAGCTTCGCGGCTCGCTCTTGGTGATGGGCGATCACTCGAGCGCGCGTGAGCGCGCGGCGGACGACGCTGAACGGGAGCTGATCAACTGGCGCAAGGCTGAATTCATGGCCGAACGCGTGGGGGATGACTTTGACGGCGTGATTACAGGAGTCAAGGAATACGGGTTTTACGTTGAATTGGATGAGGTTTTTGTCGAGGGACTCGTTCATATCTCAACTCTCGTAGACGATCAATATGAATATCATGAACGTAAGCACCGGCTGGTGGGCCAACGCAGAAGACGCGAGTTTAGACTTGGCGACCACGTGCGGGTGTCGGTCAATCGGGTAGATCAAACGAAACACCTCATAGACTTTTCGCTTGCAGTATAGGGGTTGGCGGTTGCACTCATCCCGGCCGATCGGGGGCGTGACGCTGATTCCCGCAGATGCGCGCAAATCTGCGGAGCGATGAATTCAAGTTCAAGGTCGCGCACTAACCATTAACCGCTTCGACGGCGGAAATCGTTTACAATTGGACCACGCTAGCTTGACATTTCAACATCACAGCTCAGGTTTGACTTCAGAATCGCGCTTGGGTAGCTTATCATTGGTCGTTCACCGATCTTCACCAGGCTGAATCGCGTTTGCTTCATTCGAAGTTCAAATCTTAAAGCAGCGCATTGCAAGGAGGACTCATGAAACGCGTTGTCGCGTTGTTAGCCATTCTCACACTGTCTATGACGCCGGTGGTCGCGGCGAAGGAGCAGCAGACTCCCCGGGCTTTCACAATCGATGACCTGCTCAAGATCAGGCGCGTAGCAGACCCGCAGGTCTCGCCAGATGGCCGCTGGATCGCTTATACGATTGCGGATACTGATAAAGCCGCCAACAAGCGGATTAGCCAGATTTATTTGATTTCTACAGATGGCGCAGATCCTCGCCAACTGACGAATGAAAAGCAGGGCTCGCATTCGCCCAGATGGTCGCCCGACGGGAAGCGCCTGGCCTTTGTTTCGGCCCGTGATGGTGAATCTCAAATTTGGACGCTTGAAATCGGGGAACCGGCGAGCGGAGCGTTGAAAAAGATCAGCAACATCTCGACCGGCGCTGACGCACCCGTCTGGTCGCCCGATGGAAAGTGGATCGCGTTTACGTCCGAGGTATATCCGGAATGCTCGACCGACGATTGCAACAAACAGCGGGCTGAACAGGCGGCCGCCAGCAAAGTCAAGGCAAGGATCGCAGATCGTTTGTTATATCGTCACTGGACAACCTGGAAGGAAGGCAAACGTACCCACATATTCGCAGCCCCAACAGAGACCGGCGAGACTCGTGACCTTACACCGGGGGACTACGACGCGCCGCCATTCAGTTTGGGCGGCCAGACCGATTACGCATTCTCGCCCGATTCAAAAGAACTGGTCTTCGCGCGCAACACTGATAAAGACGAAGCCCGATCGACAAACGGCGACCTGTTCATTGTCTCGGTGACGGGCGGAGAGGCGCGCCGCATCACAGGCGATAATCCTGCGAATGACCTGACGCCAATGTACTCATCCGACGGAAGATATATTGCTTACAGAGCCCAGTCCAGGCCTGGATTTGAATCCGATCGCTGGCGCTTGATGCTTTATGATCGCAAGACCGGGCAAAGTCATTCCTTGACAGACCAGTTCGATTCATCGGTTGAGAGCTTCACCTTCTCGAGCGATGCTCAAAGAATTTATCTGTGTGCTCTCGAGCGGGGGCGCCAGCCAATATACGAGTTGTCGATTAGCGGAGGGCAGATCAAGAAACTAGTCAACGACGGTTTTAATGACGACGTTCAAACAACTGCCGATGGCAAGATGCTGATCTTCACCAGACAGAGTCTGGCGCGGCCGATTGAGATATTCAGAGCCACCAGCGCCGGAGCGGGGGTTACTCAACTTACGAAGAGCAACGATGCGTTGCTCCCGGATTTCAATCTGCGACCCGCTGAAGAAATATCGTGGGAGGGGGCGGCCGGCTCGAGGGTCTATGGATTCATCAC
>JBASRM010000758.1:0-3115 GCA_049273835.1 Blastocatellia bacterium
ACACTCGGGTGGTCTCCTGGAACGATGCCGCCGAGATGAACGACTCGGTCGAGAGCGAGGCCTTGGTGATGCCCAACAGAAGCGGTTCCATCGAAGCCGGCGTCCCTCCCTCTGAAAGGACGCGTTCGTTTTCATCCTGGAAGCGGAAGCGATCGACCATGTCTTCGAGCAAGAACTCAGTGTCACCCACGTCCTTGACTCGAACCCATCTCAGCATCTGCCTGACTATCACTTCGATGTGCTTGTCATTGATGTTGACACCTTGCAGACGGTAGACCTCTTGAATCTCGTTTACGAGATAGCGTTGAAGCTCTTCGATACCGCGCACAGCCAGGATGTCATGTGGGTTCAGCGGGCCGTCCATAAGCGGTTCGCCTGCTCTCACCCAGTCATCCTCTTGCACGTTTATGTGAACGCCGCGAGGA
This sequence comes from Blastocatellia bacterium, assembly GCA_049273835.1. Taxonomy (GTDB): domain Bacteria; phylum Acidobacteriota; class Blastocatellia; order UBA7656; family UBA7656; genus Onstottus_A. Next base: position 426 of record JBASRM010000758.1, read on the forward strand.
ATTGAATACTCGCGTTTCTCACCATCGGGGGCTTCGACAATCACGCGCCGCAGACCCTTCAACACCGGTCCGAACTTCACCACGCCGTCGATTTCGGTCATCACAGCGGTTTCACGCGGCTTGCGTGCTTCGAACAACTCGACGACGCGGGGCAAGCCTCCAGTGATGTCCTTGGTCTTGGTGGTTTCGCGCGGGATCTTGGCGATGATGTCCCCAGGGGCCACGCGCAGGTGTTCTTTCTCCTCCTGCGTCTTTGAAGCTCCGGCTCCACGCTTCTTCTTCCATTCTTCGTAATCCGCCACCAGCAGGTTTGCGCGAACCGGCATCTGGTAGGTCCGCAACACCTTGTTTCTGTCGTCGCGGATCTCGATCCTGGGTTGCCGCTTTTCGTCTGGTGAGTCGATGACCACGAGGTGGGAGAGACCGGTGACCTCGTCGACCTCTTCTCGTACCGTCACGCCTTCGATCAAGTCTTTGAAGGTCACTGTGCCTGCTTCTTCGGTCAGGATCGCAAACGTGAACGGATCCCACTCCGCAAGCTCCTGACCTTCTTCGACCCGCTGACCATCGGTGACCTTGAGCGTCGCGCCGTAGTTGATTTGATAGCGCTTGAGCTCGCGCCCCCGCTCGTCAATCAATACGATGATTCCGTTTCGGTTCATCGCAACCAGGTCGCCCTCGCGGTTGCGTACGGTCTTCAGCTCCTCGAACCTGACCGTGCCCGAAGCGATCGCTTCGTGCTTGGTAATTTCGCTGACACCGCCGGCCACGCCGCCGATGTGGAAGGTCCTCATCGTGAGCTGCGTGCCAGGCTCTCCGATCGATTGCGCGGCGATTACTCCGACCGCCTCGCCGAGCTCAACCATCCGGCCAGTCGCCAGGTTGCGCCCGTAGCACTTGATGCACACGCCCCGGCGCGACTCGCAAGTCAGCACCGAGCGGATACGCACGCGCTCGATTCCGCCCGCGGCCTGGATCATCCCCGCCAGGTCTTCGGTGATCTCTTCGTTTGATTCGACGATCACTTCTCCAGTGATCGGGTCGCGCACGTCGTCAAGCACGACGCGTCCGATGATTCTGTCGCGCAGCGATTCGATTTCCTCGCCGCCTTCGATGATCGCCGTGGCCCAGATCCCCTTGATCGTTCCGCAGTCCGGCTCGCTGACGATGACGTCCTGAGCAACGTCAACCAAACGGCGAGTAAGATAACCGGAGTCGGCAGTCTTCAAGGCGGTATCGGCCAGTCCCTTTCGCGCACCGTGGGTCGAAATGAAGTACTGAAGCACGTTCAACCCTTCACGGAAGTTCGCGCGAATCGGGGTTTCGATGATTTCTCCGGAGGGCTTGGCCATCAGGCCTCGCATTCCGGCGAGCTGGCGAATCTGCTGCTTTGAGCCTCTGGCGCCGGAATCCGCCATGATCAGGATCGGATTCATTTCTCCGGATTCCTGCTCGCGGCGATTCATCTCGGTAAACATCGCCTCGGCCACCTTCTCAGTCACCTCCGACCATATCGCGATGACCTTGTTGTAGCGTTCGCCGTTTGTGATGATCCCTTCCTTGTACTGATTCTCGACCGAGACGACGTCGTTGTTAGCCTGCTGGACCAGCTCGGCCTTCGCCGGAGGCGTCACCAGATCATCGACGCTGATTGAGATGCCGGCCTTTGTGGCGTACAGGAAGCCCAGGTCTTTCACCTTGTCGAGCATCTTGACGGTTTCCGCGTGACCGAGCCGCAAATGACAATAGTTCACCAGCGACTGAAGACCCTTCTTCTTGAGGGTGCCGTTGACGTAGGGCATATCGCCAGGCATCTGCTCGTTGAAGATGACTCTTCCAACGGTAGTGTCAATTACCCGGTTCTTGAGCGTTCGCACCGTCGCGCGAATTACATCCTGATCGTCGCGCTCGTGTTCGAGATCCATCACTTCTCCGGAAAACAGGAGCTTGATCGGCGTTTGAGTGTGGACCTCGGCGGCGTCCAGGGCCAGCAAAACTTCATCTCCGGTTGCGAACTTGCGGCCAGCAAACTTGTCGTCCTTCTTGTCCTTCGTCAGGTAGTAGCAACCCAGCACTATGTCCTGAGTCGGGACCGCTATCGGCTGACCGTTCGCCGGCGAAAGAATATTGTTCGAAGCAAGCATCAAAACGCTGGCTTCGACCTGGGCTTCCGGCGAAAGCGGGATGTGCACCGCCATTTGATCGCCGTCGAAGTCCGCGTTGAACGCGGTGCATACCAGCGGGTGAATCTTGATTGCCTTGCCTTCCACCAGCACCGGCTCGAAAGCCTGGATGCCGAGGCGATGCAGCGTCGGCGCGCGATTCAAAAGCACCGGGTGCTCGCGAATAACTTCTTCGAGGATGTCCCAAACTACCGGTTCCTGCCGCTCGACCATTTCTTTCGCCTGCTTGATCGTCGCAGCGTACTGCTTCTTCTCGAGCAAGTTGTAGATAAACGGCTTGAACAGTTCGAGCGCCATCTTCTTCGGCAACCCGCACTGATGCAGCTTGAGTTCCGGACCGACCACGATGACGGAGCGGCCCGCATAGTCGACGCGCTTTCCAAGCAAGTTCTGACGGAAGCGGCCCTGCTTGCCCTTCAGCATGTCGGCCAGCGACTTCAGCGGACGCTTGTTGGCGCCCGTGATGACGCGACCGCGCCGGCCGTTGTCGAACAGCGCATCGACGGC
>JBASRM010000761.1:0-10327 GCA_049273835.1 Blastocatellia bacterium
ATACCCCACGGACAAATCGATACCAGACCCGTTGGGCCCGCGAAACCGCGCCCACTGCGCGTCGGCGCGGCTAACGGTGCCGATCAATAGCAGAAAGGACACAACGAAAAGGAATAAGCGTTTCATAGAGATTGGGGCCTCCTGGATATGTCATGCAGGTTGGTGGCTTCTTCAGAAACCTGAAAAGCGCGAATTAGAACACTACCTGACGGCTGTTTCTACTGACAATTGAATTTCAATCTTATTGCGAGTTGAGGCTATTCGCGCTCCTTTCCAACGAGTTTTCGGCCCGTTAGGTCGATTCCAAAGGCGCGATTGATTTTCCCGGTGTCCGCGCTCAACGCGTGCATCATTTGCTCTCTTTGTTGAGCTGGGCTAAGACACTCTTCCTGATTTTGGCCACAACATTGAGGTGCGGGTCAACGATCTCAGCAACATCGTAGCGGATCGAAGTTCCCAGCACGACCGCCAGTTCGGCAGAATTCAGCTTGTAATCACCTTCAAGCCATTGCCCCAGTCCCGTAGTGGCGTGCTGCAGCGCCTCGTGCAACGACCCCCCTATTCCGAAGACCATTAAGTACTCGTCATTTTCCGCCCGCGGCTCGCTCACCCATTTTCCCTGAAGCACATCTACCGTGAATTCGATCTCCATCGAAGTTTCGAGGGCATCTCCAGTCAACTCGCCGTCACCTTGTGCGGCGTGGCCATCGCCCATGAATAGCAGCGCACCGGCCTGAAAAACCGGCAGATAAACGGTCGTGCCTTCTCGAACCTCGTTATAGTCCAGGTTGCCTCCGTGAGGACCCAGATCTCCTGTGCCAAAAGCCTGCCTGCCCTGCGGCGCTACCGCGATGCAGCCAAGCATCGGCCGGAGAGGTACGGAATAGTTCTTCAGCTTTTCTGTCGGGTTGGCGAGCACCGCAATGCCACGCTCTCGATCAAGCTTCCATTTGCTGTCGAAGTTGGGCACGTTTTTGACGCTTTGAAGATAACTTGGTGTGAGAGCTTTGCCTGTAATAGACGAGCCGCTGATTGCATAATCTCGATTCAGGCGAACCCGCTTTAGGTGCACGACGAGCGTATCACCCGGCACTGCCCCTTCGACATAAAAAGGCCCAGTCTGGGGATTTCCTCCCATGGAGCGACGGACCGATTCGTGATCGACTCCTCCGGCATCAACGCTCCAGGTATGGACGGTGTCGCCCGGATAGATCTTTAAGACCGGTTCAATGGTGCCGGAGAAGAGGCGATGGAACTGCTTGGGCTCGAAAGTGTGAAATCGGGGGGCATCGGGCGGCCGAGTAGACTGCCGTTGCGCCGTCCAGGTGCCCGGCTGGCCGCGAAGGTTCACAGTCCCCGATAGCCTGCCGTTTTCTACCGTACCCTTAAAAGTAGCAACGGGCCTTATTTGCGCCCACAATCCAAATTCTAGTTTGTCTTCTTGCAGCTTACCGACGAGCGATAAGCCGTCCCCCGTGCCCGTCAGCTTCTCTCCATCGACCTTGAAGATCAAACGGCCCATCACCGGCTCGCCTAGCACGATTGCCGAATAGACCCAATTTCCGGAGATGTCAGCGGATTGCGCTGGCCGGACTCCGGGAACACTGGTTTCCGACGCGGTCACATGGCTCAGCGTAAGGATTAGGAGAAGGATTGCGAATCGTTGCATTCTGTTCCCTTTCTCGAGGCACTCAAAGACTTAAACATCTTCATTGCGGCTCGATGAATGTTCAGGACTCTATAGCTGCCCTCTCTGACTTTCCCCGGTGGACCGTGACAATCGGCATATGCTCTTGTGATAGCTGTCATATCTACCACGACTGATAATCTCTTACAATTGGCATGGAATAATGTCACTCATCTACAGGAGAGTGAAAAGCGATGTTTAGCCTTCGAAAAGTTCTCATCATGTTGGCCGGCCTCCTGGCAATCCTGATTATGCCGGTGAACCTTCTGGCGCATTGTGATGCGTTAGACGGCCCGGTAGTCAAGGCTGCTCAAAAAGCTTTAGAGACGGGTAGTGTTAATTTTGTACTCATTTGGGTCCAGAAACAGGACGAAGGTGAGGTAAAGGCTGCATTTCAAAAAACCCTTGCCGTTCGAAACCTAAGTCCAGAGGCCAAGGAGCTTGCCGACAGGTATTTCTTCGAGACGGTTGTTCGCATACACCGAGCCGGAGAAGGAGCTCCATACACGGGTATAAAAGCTGCAGGCCTCGATATTGGACCTGCCATCCCTGCTGCCGACAAAGCCCTTGAGGGCGGCTCATCTGACCATCTCCTGAGAATGCTGACAGCGACAATGCAGGAAGGTGTCCGCGAACACTTCAAACACACCACCAGCCTAAAGAATTTTAAGAAAGATGATATCGAGAGCGGGCGGGAGTATGTGAAGGCATATGTTGTCTTCATCCATTATGTTGAGCGACTCTATGAAACGAGCAAGAGCTCGACGCATGGGCACTTCCCTGAGGTTGGGCAGAGTCGAACGCATTAGTAGATTCAGATGCTCTGCTTCCTGGTAACGCCGGTAGCGGCGGCAGATGATCACCGCGTTGCCGTATCTCTTATATGAGCGAGTCAGACCAGTTTGTTTGCCGACAACTCTCGCAAGGAGATACGTATGACTCTAAGGTCTAAAAAGACAACCATCCTTCTGTTCACCGTGAGTTTGATGTTTTGTGCAGCGTCCTTCGCCCAGAATTCGGAAACGCGCGTAAAGATGAAGGACCTGCCTGAAGCCGTCCGCAAGACCGTCCAGGAACAGAGTAAGGGTGCGACGTTGCGCGGTCTCGCAAGAGAAACAGATGATGGCAAAACCTTTTATGAGGCTGAACTCAGGGTTAGGGGCCACAACAAGGATGTTCTCATCGATCCAGCCGGAACTGTGGTGGAGATTGAAGAACAGGTCGCGATGTCTTCGCTTCCGTCTGTCGTCCAAGCCACGATAAGAAAGGAAGCGGGCAAGGGAAAGATCACCGGTGTTGAATCAATCACCAAGAACAACTCTATCGAAGCCTACGAAGCGCACGTCACGACCGGCCGCAAGAGATTCGAAATCAAGGTAGCGCCGGATGGAAAACTGATAAGTTCCGAAGAGGACCGCGAACCCCACGCAGACTCGTTTGCCAATCCCACCTACGATATCCAGGCCTGCACATGCGACCGTTGCTCAGTTGGCTGGATGCAGGCTGAGAACAATTCACCCACGGCGTTAGTAGGATTCCAGTGGCTCCGCCGCGGCGTGGCTTTGTAGGCTGAGTACGAACGATCCATCAACCGCGTTGGTGGGATTCAACAAACCATCCGGAAGCGCAAACTCCGCTTGGGGTTCAGAGCTTAAGAAGGTATTCTTCAACTACAACTTGTTGCATTTCACGTTTGAATCAGTATCAAGGATCACTCTGAGAGTACCGGAAATGCGGCGTATTCACGTAAACAAAAGTTTCAAGATTCGGATCGCGAGCTGTTTGACGATTTTGCTTAGCGCCGTCTTCGCTCCCGCCCAGAGCCGCGGATCATTTGAAGTTTCGGGTGTGGTGCTTGATCCCAGCGGAGCAGTGATTGCCGGGGCCAACGTCGTGCTTCGGCCAGTTGGTCGTCGATCGACGGAATCGAAGGCCAATCAGAACGGAGAGTTCCTGTTTACCCGGATTGCTAGCGGGAGTTACGAAATCGAAGCGCAGAAAGCAGGCTTCAAGCCAAGCATAATACAGCTTACAATTGCCGCGAAGCCCCCGCCCCGGCTGGAAATCGTGTTGATGATTGCCGATGTAAACGAGGAGATATCCGTTGCCGATCGAGCGAACCAGGCAAACACCGACCCTGACCAGAATCTTGATGTCATCAAGCTGGACAAGGACGCGCTGAAGAACCTGCCGGTACTGGGCAACGATGTGGTCGCGGCCCTCGCCAACCTTATTGATCCCAGTTCGGCGGGAACGGGCGGCCCAACCGTCCTGGTTGATGGTTTGGAAAGAAACAGGAAAGTCCCGGCTTCGATGATCAAGGAGGTGAGGATCAATCAGAATCCTTACTCCGCGGAATTCGCGCGGCCGGGACGAGGCCGAATCGAAGTGATCACGAAACCCGGCCAGTCTGAATTTCACGGCGAACTAGAGCTCATCTTTCGCGATTACCGGCTGGACGCGCGCAACGCCTTCGCGCTGGAGCGCCCGCCCGAACAACGGCGGATTCTCGAGGGCACCTTGACCGGTCCGGTTGGTGCCGGAAAGAAGACGTCATTTTTCTTCAGCGCGAATCGGGAAGAAGAGGACTTGCAATCAGTGATATTCGCGCGTACGCCGTCCGGAGTTGTTTCCGCGAACGTGGCGATCCCCCAGCGTCAAACTGAATTCTCCCTGCGGGTGGACCATCAGGCGGGTAAGAACACAACGTTCTCGATTCGTTATGAGTTTACCAGGGACTCAAGCAAGAACAATGGAGTTGGAGGGTTCAATCTACCGGAAGTTGCCGCTGATTCCAAAAGCATTGAGCACCAGGTTTATTTCAATCATCGGCAGATTCTTTCGCCCACCCTGGTCAATGAATTCACTTTACGCGCCGGCAGCGACACCGGTCTAACGCAGAGCGTGCGCCCGGGTTTTCCGAGACTTGTTGTGCAAGATGCATTCACCGGCGGCGGGAGTCAGATTGATCGTCGCTCGTCGGAGAATCACGTACAGCTAAACGAGATCGTTTCCTGGAATCATGGCAAGCATTTCATCAAGGGCGGGCTCAACATCCCCGACATCAGCCGCCGAGGATTGAGCGACCGGACCAACTTCGGCGGAACGTTCACATTCTCAACGCTGGAAGACTATTTGAACGACCGGCCTTTTCTGTTTTCAATCAACCAGGGGAATGGCTATCTGGTGTTTTATCAGAAAGAATTCGGTCTGTTTGTGCAGGACAATATCCTTGTTCGGCCGAATTTTTCTATCGCTCCCGGGTTGCGTTACGACAAACAGAACTATCTGCGCGACAACAACAACTTTTCGCCGCGGCTCTCATTCGCGTTCGCCCCGGGCAAGAAACCCAATACCGTTTTTCGGGGCGGTGTTGGTATTTTCTACGATCGAACCGGTGCAGGTCCGATCGGTGATCGACTGCGCTTTGACGGCCAGAGATTGCGGCAGGTGAATATCACCGCCCCGGGCTATCCCGATCCGTTCTCATCCGGGGAAACACTCGGCGCTCAGCCCAGCAGTGTTGTCCGATTCGCGCCAGATCTTCGCTCGCCGTATACCTTACAGTCCAGCATCGGCGTGGAGCGGCAACTCACCAAATCGTTGACCGCAACGGCTACCTACATCAACACCCGCGGCATCAAGTTGTTTCGTTCGCGCGACATCAACGCGCCGCTGCCGCCGTCCGTTCAGCGGCCGAATTCGAGCATCGGAGTGCTGCGGCAGGTGGAATCGACGGCTCGATCAGAAACTCACTCGCTGGAGCTCATACTTCGCGGAAGGCTCAGCCGATTTTTCAATGGGACGGTCCAATACAACCTGGGCCGAGCTTTCAACAACACCGGCGGGATCAATTCGCGACCGGCCAACAACTATGATTTGACCGGCGAGTGGTCTCGCGCCGACTTTGATGCGCGTCATCGCTTTAACTTGCTTGGGACGATTAATGAGGGCGAATGGCTTAATGTGGGAATGAACCTGGCGCTCAGTTCAGGCCGTCCCTACAGTCTGACGACTGGTCGCGACGACAACAGCGACACCCTGGCCAACGACCGGCCCCCGGGCGTGCGTCGCAACAGCCTGCAGGGCCCCGGCTCTGCGACGCTCGACTTAAGATGGACGAAAGAGTTCCGTTTGAAAGAGACTAAGGCCAAAGACGACGAAGGCCCGGCGATCACCATTGCTGTAGCTGCGTTCAACGTGTTAAACCGGACAAACTACGCGGGGTTTGTGGGCAACCTTAGCTCGCCGTTTTTCGGTTTGCCGGTAGCGTCACGGCCCGCGCGGCGAACTCAGCTCACCCTGGGCTTCGCGTTCTGAACGTTGCGCAGATCGGTCTTGGCCAATCAATCCGTCAACCCGGCTTGCCACAAAGAAGCTAAGTCACAAAGCTGCACCAAAGAAGACCTGTGGACCCTCGTGCTGGATGACTTTTCGGCGAGAGTTTTTTTCAACACGCTGTTTCACAACCCTTTCTAGACAGCAGTCCTCCCGCTAAAGTAGAGTAGAAACTGGGCGCCAACATGCTCGATGCCTTCCGCGGTCTCCCGCTGCGAGGCTCAATCCATGCTCAATGACCAAACTGATGGATCTATCGATTGAGAAAAGCTCTCATTCCGCTGTGGCCTTGCGGCTCATTTTGGCGGCGACGATTCTCATTGGATTTTCATCGGTCGGGCGCGCCCAGGGGCCGCTCGATCCCAGGCTAAAATCAAACGAGCCGGTTCAGAATTTGCCTGGCCCAACAAGAAATCAGCCGGCTGCAAAGCAAGACCTTAGCGGCGACCAGCAGCCTACCGCGTCAGTTAATCGGCTGACGCGCGATGAGGCGGTTCGCCTTGCCCTTGCCCAGGCATCCGCGTTTCAAACAGCTCAATATGCTGAGTTGATCGCTTCCGAAGACGTAAGACAAGCTCGAGCCGCCTTTCTTCCGCGCATCAGCATCCCTTCCACTTTTCTCTACAACTCGCCTACGCTCGGCCGTGTAGCACCAGGCCCCCCGCGAGCTGAAAGATTCAGCTTCATAAGCGCCAATGCTGTCCTGGAGTACCAAACGCTTGCGGGAGCGACGGGTGACATTGATCTCGCCGGCCGGCTGCGCGCTGCGCTGCGGCGAAGCGTTGCCCTTCTTGAAGCCGCCCGCGCCGGGACAGAAATCGCTCGCCGAACATTGGTCCAGGCGGTGGACGACGCTTATTACGGGCTCGCGCTTTCGAGTGCGAAGCGAAGTTCCTCGGCGCTGAGTCTGAGCGCCGCCGAAGAGTTCGCCCGGATCACTCAACTGATGTTTAACGCCGGCGAAGTCGCGGAAGTGGATGTGATTCGCGCTCGCCTGCAGGTGGCTGCCCGGCGCGATGAGTTCGAGCAGGCTCGCGCGGCGGAGATCGTGGCGGCCGGGGGCCTGCGAGTTCTAGTGGGTTACGATTTCGCAACCCCAATCGACGCGGTCGATCTGGCAAGCACCTTGCCCGACACACCAGAGATAGACCGCTTCGTTGCGTCCGCCATTTCGAACCGCCCGGAGTTCACACAGCTTGACGCCGAGCGCCGCGCCGCGGAGCAGGAAGCGAAAGCCGCGCACGCCGAACGATTACCGCTATTCACTTATTCGATCAATGGCGGCTTCGATACCGACTCGCTTCGGCGCGACGCGCTTCACGATCATACCGGCGTGCTGGCTACTGTCAGCGTGGCGATCCCAGTCTTTGATTGGGGCGCGAGCAAGAGCCGCGAGCGACAAGCGCGACTCCGCGCCAAAAGCTTTGAGTCCGAACGCAACCTGGCGGCTCGAAACTTCACTCAGCAATTCTACGCCGCGAGAGCGCAAGCGCTTGCGGCCTCTTCCAGGTATCAGCTTTTGAACGCAAGCGTCGCCGACGCCGAGCGCAACGTCCAGGCTTCGATAGCACGTTATCGCTCGGGTGAAGCCGCGATAATTGAAGTGACCGATGCGCAGAGCTCGCTTGCTGCTCAGCGCGCCGCGCTGTATCAGGCTTTGTTCGACTATCAACAAGCGCGGGCGCGACTGCTTCAGGTGACCGCCCGATAACACTAAAAGATGAAGAGCCGCGAACCGGAGAGCGTAACCACAATTCAAACCGAGCCTCGCCGCGCTCACTCATGGAAAGAGCGTGTTTTTCGTCTAAGGGACAGAGGCAACTGGCCTATCGTTGCCGTACTGTTCGCACTGTTGTCGGCGATAGTTATCTGGCTGTGGTTTGCAAACAAGCAGCCGGCGGCTGAGGAGGAAGCAGACGTCGTCGTAAGCGTTCGCGTCGCGAAAGCTGAGCGCGAAACGATTGCCGCGGAGTTTACAGCGCTCGGGTCGATCGTCCCGCGTCAAGAGGCAACCGTCAGCTCGAAGATTCCCGGTCAGATAAAACAGTTGACGCTGCTGAAGAACAAAGCAGTGCGCGAAGGCGAAGTGATAGCCCTGCTCGAAGCCCGCGACATTCAGGCTCAGCGGGCGGAGGCCGCTGCCGCGGTCCAGGAGGCTCGGGTGAACCTCCGCAATATCGCTTCAGGAACCATACCCCAGACCCGTGCGCAGGATGAGAAGGCGGTGCGTGATGCTCAAGCCAATGTGACCAATGCGCGCGCGCTATACGAGCGCCGCCAGAGGCTGTTCGATCAAGGCGGGATTTCGAAGAAGGACGTAGAAGCTTCGCAGCTTGTGCTTACGACGGCTGAAAACGATTTGCGGCTGGCTGAAGCCACTGCGCGATTGCACGAGACGACGATGAACCCCAACGACCGGGCGGTGGCCGAGGCCAGGTTGAAGCAAGCCGAGGATCGGCTCGCAGGGCTCGAGACTCAGTTGAGCTACGCGACCATCCGCGCGCCTTTTTCCGGGGTCATCACCGAACAGTTTCAGTTTCAAGGCGAGTTCGTTTCTCAGGGAGGCAAGCTGTTCACGATCGGCGACGTCAGCGAATTGATCGTGAAGGCGCCGGTCGCCGACACCGTGGCTGCTCAACTCAAGGTCGGGGAGCCGGCCAGGGTCCTTCCTCAAGACCTGGCCGGAGAGGAGCTGATTGGAATCATATCCCTGGTCAGCAAGGCCAGCGATCCGCAGAATCGCACGGTCGAAGTATGGGTCAGTCTCAAGAACGAAGGGCGCCGTCTTCGCGCGAACACCGCGGCCAAGGTCATCGTCGCGACTCAATCGGCAAGTGATGTCATCGTCGTGCCCGCGGCGGCGGTGACACTCGACTCGACAAATACCAACGAAGGAATCGTGATGGTCGTCGATGATCAGTCGACGGCTCACGAGACGAACGTCACAGTTGGCATTCGCACAAAAGCGAAAATGGAAATCACCGCGGGACTCAAAGGGGGCGAGACGATTGTCATCGAAGGCAACTATGCTCTGCCCGATGGGGCTAAGGTCGAGGTGACAGAGAACGAAGAGGAAAACTCGCCTGACAAAAAAGAAAACTAGTAGTCAGCCGGTAATATTGATATTGATTGAATCGATAGGCAACGTGTACGGGCGCCCCTCATTGACATCGAAGCGGTCTGCAATAAGGGGCGCCCACTGAGGAACGCCCGTACAGGTCCAAATAAGGGACTAGAAAAGCTCGTATGAGCAGTCCACATTGCGGAGCTCGACAGTGAGCCTCGCGCAGGTCATCTCAAATCAATCACGCGCCGTCGTCGTGCTGGTAGGATTGCTGTGCCTCGCGGGAATTTACGCCGCGCTCCAACTCCCAGTGGCAATATTCCCTCAAACTGATTTCCCGCGAGTGGTGATCATCGTGGATGACGGCGTGGTTCCCGCGCAGCAAGTCCTGGTCTCGGTTACACGCCCAATCGAAGAGGTAATGAACGGTCTTCCGGGCGTCGTGCGCATTCGTTCAACAACCCAGCGCGGCGGCTGCGATGTCAGCCTGTTCTTCGATTGGAAAGTTGACATCATCGAATCGCTGCAGATGGTTCAGGAGCGGCTTGCGCAAATGGCGTCGAGTCTTCCGCCGGGCGCTTCGATCCGGCGGGTTGACCGCCTCACGTTTGCGGTTTTTCCCGTCGCCGGATACAGCCTTACTTCAGACCAGCGCGACCCCGCGAGTCTGCGTGACCTTGCGACCTATGTCGTGCGGCCGCGACTCACGCGTCTTGCGGGTGTTGCGGCGGTAGCCGTCGCCGGCGGGCAGGTCCGTGAGTTTCATGTGACGGTTGACCCAACGCGGCTAATCGCGCGAGGCATCTCTCTCGAGCAAGTCGTGGACGCCGTCAATAAAGCAAACATCATTGCGTCGCCGGGTCTTATCGAGGAAAACCATCAACTTGAGCTCACGCTAGTCAGCGGCCAGGCGAAGTCTCCGGAAGACCTGAACTCGATTGTGGTCGCGGTTGTGAATAACGCTGCGGTGGCGCTCGCGGACATAGCGACAGTAGGTGAAGGCGTCGCACCCAATTACACGATTGTTACAGCCGATGGCCACCCGGCGGTGCTGCTCAACATTACCCGACAACCCGACGCGAATACCGTCCAGGTAGTCGATGAAGTTAAGCGCGAACTGGCGGCGATGAGTTCGCAGATTCCGAGAGATGTTAAGGTCGCGCCCTTTTACGACCAATCATTGCTTGTGCGTGCCTCGATCACCTCGGTACGCGACTCGATCCTGATCGGACTTCTAT
>JBASRM010000769.1:0-4231 GCA_049273835.1 Blastocatellia bacterium
CCACTTGGGTTCCGCATCGTACTCAGGGTCGTCGACTATTCTCCTGACATCGCTTCCATCGGGATTCATCACGTAGATGTCAAAGTTAAACGGATAGCTGTTATCGCGATTGCTGGAAAAGGCAATTTTACTGCCGTCGGGAGACCAGGTGGCGGCGCTATCAATCGCATCGTTTCTTGTGAGCCGGGTTTGGTTTCCGCCGTCCGCATCCATTACATAGATCTCCTTATTGCCGTCTCGTTCACTGTCGAAAACGATCTTACGGCTGTCAGGTGACCATCTCGGCACATCGTCATCGGCTAGATTGTTGGTGAGCCGCCTTACATTCGAGCCGTCGGGATCCATTACGTAGATTTCGTTCTTGCCATCGCGGTTGCTCCAGAAGGCTATCGTGCTCCCATCAGGGGACCATACAGGCACACCATCCCTTGCGTTGTTATTGGTCAATCTGACCAGCGTGCTCTTTGCGCGGAATACAGGCGCGGGAGACTTGCGTGTGAGTTTCAGATAAACAAAAGCTGCGATCGCGCCGGCGACCAATAAAGCAGCCAGTAACAATACCTTTTGGGTCGTTTGCTTCTTTCGGCGCTCTGAGACGCCGGCCGGCGCGAGAGCCTTCACTCCAGCAACAAGCGACACGGGCGCAGTCTGGTCAGGAAGGTTTGCTCCTTCAAACCCGTCGGTGACGACCCGAGCAAACGTGTGTTTTTCAATAACCGTGGCATTGCCCTGCAGGCCGGCGATATCCGTTTGTCCAGTCTCAACCGCGGATATCTTTATCGGGGCAACGAACCTGTAACCACGCTTTGGAATCGTCTCGATGTAGCGCGGTTCGGCAGAGTCGTCTCCCAGGGCTTTTCTCAATTCATGTATATTGCGCGAGAGGCTTCCTTCTTCGACGAAGCTATCGGGCCAGACCTCCTTCAGCAATTGCTCTTTGTCAACTACCTGCATGCCGCGCTGTACAAGCACCAGCAATGTCTCCAAGGCCTTCGGCGTCAGACGCACGGTCGCGCCGTCCTTGAGCAGTATTCGGCTGCTTGCGTCCAGCACAAAGGGCCCGAACTCATATAAGCGATTATCCGGCGCGGTCATAGCTGCTTTAAGAATTCCGTAAGAACTCGGTAAGAGTTTTATCAGCCCAACTTTAAGAGAACCCGAAAGACTTTTGAGAGCCCCCAGGATTATCGTCTGCCGCGTTGGCGAGGCCGATAAAGGATGTTCTCAGGAACCCCGAAAGTCCTCGCCAATTATATTGCCAGGCAGAAATGACAGCAACGCAAAGGTCATTGGCCGGGAGACACAGGAGAAACCGGGCGTGGCAAAAGCGCGCAGAACCGAAAAGACGATCGAGATCCACGAGTTCTATGTCATCAGGACGGCAAGCGGCTCCCTGCCCGCGCTTTGTTTCGAATGCTCGACGGGCGACGCCATTATGGTCTCCCCCGAGCAGGCCGCGTTAATCGCAGCGGTCCAAGTGCGAACGATTTATCGCTGGATCGAAACCGAATTGATTCATTACAAAGAGGGATTCGACGGCTCAATTATCGTGTGCGTCAAGTCACTGCCCATCTCGGCTGATCAAGTCAGAGGAGGCTTACTATGAAGGGATCGGTACACATTGCCGACGATAGCATTTCCGCAGATATGCCGTCGCTGTCTGCCTCTCGACGCAGATGGGTTTTAACGCAAGAAGCCTTTGATGTCATGAAACAGATGGTTGAAACGAGGAGAAGAAATGCTTAACAAAAATCTACGGATATTTGGCGTTGCCTTAATTCTTGCCAGTGAATCAATGCTTGTGGTTGGCGCGAACAGAGCGCCCGAGGCGCTGGCGCAGAGCTATAAACCGTTGTCGGAACACAGTCATATTCTACTAGCTGAATCCGCGAGTGGTGATTACGTGTTGCAGGACGTCGATGGAACGGTGGCTTGCAGGGACGCGACATCGGAAGAATCGGAGATGCTTCGAGCGCGCGATCACATTGCGCTACACGTAATCTCGCCGCCTCGTACGAGTGAAATCGAGTCGGCAGACGCAGGCTTGAAGATTGTGCTCCGTGCGACGCAGCAACTTGAAAACTTTCCGCAAGCCAGGAACGCCTTCTTGAGAGCCGCCCAGACCTGGGAAAACGTGATTCAAACGCCGATCACAGTAGTCATCGACGTCGACTATGGCCCCTTGCGCTTTGGTCAGCCCTATTCCGATTCAAACATTCTGGGGTCCACGCTTTCACAACAAATTGGAAGCGGTAATGTTTATCCTGAGGTGCGCCGGCGTTTGGTCTCGCAGTCATCCAGCCAGCAAGAAAGCGAACTCGACAATGCGCTGCCGGCTGCGATCGTTCAAACTGATATTGGGAACAGCTCAGCCATCTTCGCACCATCAGCCCTATTCCGGGCGCTCGGGATTATCAGTCCGGTTGCAGACCCCTCCGGCGAGATGGCCTCTTTGGGTCGCCCACCCTCGATCGGGTTCAACTCGGCGTTTGGGTTTGATTTCGATCCTGCCGATGGCATTGAAGCAGACAAAACGGATTTCGACGCCGTCGCCGTTCACGAACTTGGGCACGCCTTAGGCTTTAGCTCGAACGTCGGCGCTCTGGAGTCAAACCCGAGCGCCACTCTCACTTTGTCGCTGCTTGATCTATTCAGAGTGCGCCCGGGCGGGACTCTGGCGAATTTTCCTTCAGCCCAACGAGTACTGTCCTCAGGAGGCGCACCAGTGCTCTTCTCGGGCCAGCCTGAGTTGGCGTTGTCGACCGGGCGGCCTAATGGTTCCGGAGGAGATGGCCGCCAGGCAAGTCACTGGAAGGACGACGACCTGCTCGGGCGCCATCTCGGAATTATGGACCCCACCATTGGCAGGGGCCTTCGGTTTACAATCACCGACAATGATCTATTGGCTTTCGATTTATTCGGCTATCAAGTACGACGCCCGAGTGGTGGTGATACAGTCGCGCTTACCTCGGGTGTGTCTCAACGGGGTTCGATTTCCGCGCCTCCGGCGGGCGGAGCGCTCGTGAGTGGGACACATTACACGATCCAGGTTCCCAGCGGCGCGAGCGAATTAAAAATAGGCCTTACCGGCAATCAGGACGTCGATCTCTACGTCCGGTTTAATCAGCGAGTCGCTCCTGGCTCAGCCGGGCAGCCACAAGCGGATCATATTTCTGATTCTCCTACTGGGACTGAATCGATCACCATTTCGCCGTCGGGCTCTCCATCTCTAAAGGTTGGAACCTACTATGTCGCGGTAGCGAACTTCGGTCCCGGCACGACCAGCTTTGATCTTGTGGCTACCGTAACCGGGAGACCTTCCGGCAATAGTGCGCCGAGCATCACCAGCCTTAACGCCGATCTGGATGGTGATCAGCTAATACTGACCGGAACTGTGTTTGATCCGGACGGCGACGTAACACAGGCCCAGTCAGAGCTGTTCAACAGCGGCGGTGAGAAAGTCGGCCAAACCGACCCATTCCCAGTAAGCTTCGGCAATCTAACGACGATCAACTTCACGGTGAAGATAGACAACTTGAATGCGATACCCGCTGCCCGTCTGACCTCTCTCATCTTCCTCGACAGACGGGGCAACCGGAGCAACGCAATGACTGCCGACTTCGGCAAGTCCGATCCAGGCGGGCCTACTTTGGCGAATGTTTCTTATAACGGAAGCAAGATGACCATCAAGGGCAGCAGTTTAGGAGGCCAGCTACAAATTGAAATAAATGGAGAGGTAGTCGTGGCCGGCTTCAGTAGTGCGGGCAACAAGGTAAAGCTCAAGGGCGCGCCGAGCAGTTTGAATCTCCTCGCCGGACCAAATCGAGTGCGAGTCATCAACGGGACACTGCGGTCTAATCTCTTCGTGTTGAACCTCTGAGATCATCCGGGTGAGCTATCGTCAATTCGTTGCGAAACGTGAGGACGGCGAATTGATCCTAGTCTCACCAGGATCTCCCATCTTTCGTTTTCCCCCTCAAAGTTTCGGTGTGATGTTTTCGGAGTTGTAACCGGTATTCCGTGTAACCAGAGCAAGGGGAGTCGGCCCTGCTCATTACTGAATTGAAAAGGAGACTGAAATGTCTAAGCGAGTGATTCTGGTTAAAGTGATGATCATTGCGATAGTGCTGGCTAGTCTGCCTGTTTCTCGGGCGCAGACGTCGGCCGTTGCTGATGCTTTTATTCGAATCTCGTCATACCAGGACGACCCATTCGTCGAAGACTCTATTAT
>JBASRM010000771.1:0-3342 GCA_049273835.1 Blastocatellia bacterium
ACCGTAGACTGTCCGGTCTGCGGTTCAGTCATCCGCAGACTAGACAGTCTACGGTACCTGTGATCCTTCTCCGATTGCTTTCGTTGGAGTCACAGTCTTCCACTATAATCTCATCCTGATCCCATAAATCAGGGTGAGCTATGACCGCACAAGTTGACATCGACCGCGTAGCCGCTCGCATCGCCGAGCTGCGAGAGAAGATCGAATACCACAACTATCTCTACCACGTAAAAGACACGCCTGAAATTTCGGATGCCGAGTACGACCGAATGTTCCGCGAGCTGCTGGAGCTCGAAACGGCGCATCCCGAGCTGGCGTCTCCTGACTCTCCAACTCAGCGCGTAGGGGGCGAGCCGCTCGAGCGCTTCAACAAGGTCGAACATCACGCACCGATGCTCTCGCTTGCAAACGCATTCAGCGAAGAGGAGCTGCGGGCGTTCAATCGGCGCGTTTGCAATCTGCTCGAACGCGAAGACGTCGCTTACGTCACCGAGTTGAAGATCGACGGCGTCGCCATCGCGCTCACCTATCAAAAAGGGAGCTTTGTGCGTGGCGCGACTCGAGGCAACGGCATTGTCGGGGAGGATGTCACCGCGAATCTTAGAACGGTGAAGCAGATTCCGCTGCGGCTCAAATCCGGAGGCGAGCGTATTGCCGAGATGGAGATTCGCGGCGAAGTCTATTTTCCCCTGTCCGCTTTCAACGCGCTCAACGAAGAACGCGCCGACCAGGGATTGTCGCAGTTCGCCAACCCGCGCAATGCCGCGGCGGGCGCGATTCGCCAACTGGACCCGCAGGTAACCCGCTCGCGCTCGCTTTCGTTCTTTGGCTATGCGGTGGGATATATCGAGAACGGCGAGCTGAAATCCCAGAAGCAAACTCTCGAAACGCTTCAGAAGTGGGGCTTCCCTGTGAACACGAACTATCGCTGGCACGAATCGATCGAAGGCGTGATCGAGTTCTGCCGCGACTGGGAGCCTAAACGCGAATCGCTCGATTATGAAATAGACGGCGTGGTCGTCAAAGTCGATGACCTCGAAGATCAAAAAGTTTTGGGGACAATCAGCCGGGATCCGCGTTGGGCAATCGCTTACAAGTTTCCGGGACAGGTGGCGACAACCAGGCTGAAGGAAATCGGAGTAAACGTCGGCAGGACCGGCTCGATGAATCCTTACGCGGTGCTCGAACCCGTCAGGCTGAGCGGAGTCACCATCAAGCTAGCGACTCTGCACAACGAAGACGATATCCGCCGCAAAGACATTCGCGTCGGCGACATGGTTGTGGTGAAACGCGCTGGGGACGTGATACCTCAAGTGGTCGGCCCGGTGCTTGAACAGCGGACCGGGAAGGAAAAGATCTTTCACTATCCCGACAAGTGCCCCTCTTGCGGCCAGCCGGTCGTCCACGAAGAAGGCGAAGCGATGGCCTATTGCGTCAATCGTGAGTGTCCGGCACAAATCTTCGAAGGTCTGAATCACTTTGTAAGCCGCGGTGCATTGGATATCCGCGGGCTCGGGCCGTCGACTTTATGGAAACTGCTCGAACTCGGTTTCATCAACAATGCCGCCGATCTCTACTCGCTTACAGACGAGCAGCTTGGTCAGCTTCCGGGATTCAAGGAGAAATCGATAGCCAATCTCAAATCGGCCTTCGAAGACAGCAAGAAGCGTCCATTTGAGAATGTCTTGTTCGCTCTGGGAATCCGGCACATCGGAGAAGGAGTAGCTTCTCTTCTTACCGATACATTTCACGACATCGATGGCTTGATGAACGCGAGCGAGGAACAGATCGGGGGCATCATGGGTATCGGCCCTCGCATCGCCAAGAGCGTTTACCAGTACTTCAACGACCCGCAGAATCGGAAGCTGGTAGCGAGGCTTCGCGCCGCCGGGCTAAAAATGGAGAAGGAAAAGCGGGCGGTCAAGAGCGGGCCGCTCGTGGGCAAGACCTTCATCATCACCGGCAAGCTCGACACGATGCCCCGAAGCGCGGCAGAGAAATGGATCGAAGATCGAGGAGGCACGATCTTGCCGTCGGTCTCGAAAAAGCTCGACTACCTGGTGATCGGGGCCGACCCCGGAACAAAGCTGGCGAGGGCGCGGAAACTCGGGGTAGCGGAGATTACCGAGAAGCAACTGTTCGAGATGGGAAGCGAATAATCGACTGGGGGTGATATGGACACTTTTCAGGCCAAAGGCAGTTCATTTGAAATCGACCATCGCAGCGGAGCTATCAACATAACGATCGACGCAGGTGATAATACGGTGGCGCTGTCTCTCTCAGTTGTCGAAGCCTCCCAATTGGTGGCGATACTTCACAAGCAGATCAACGAGGCTGCGGTCGAAAAACTCCGCAACAGGAATCCGTAGTTTAACTGAAATTCACGCGCGGCTTAGCTTTGTTTCAGCTTCCGCAACACGATCGGTGGTTTACTTAATTCACCGTATACACGCTCTAAAACAGCCTGATCTCCCTTTTCCTTTATCATTAGCAAGAGTAGTCTTGCGTGGCTACTTTTCTGCATCCACTTCCCGAAGGAATACTGAGGGTCCTCCTCGGGAGGAATCTGTACGTCACTCGAACGAGTTTTCGCAACTTTCTCCAAATGATTCATTACCGCTTTAGGTTTTGCTCCATCGTTTATTAATTGGGCAATTTCAGAATCCAGCTCTCTATTTGCCTCAAGTCTCCCCTTAAAATGCTCGAAATAGTTCTTGGTGTCGGGTCCTGCATAAGTGCCGTCAACGAATAAAACTCCATCAATAGACACTATTACTTTCACACTGTCAGACAGTAGATTAGTTATTTTGGGCCCCCCGCCGGTTCTAAATATTGCTCCTGTCGGAGTGTTGTCCGAGCTAGAATCCGTCAGCGAAAAGCGTAGATTGCCTTTTGCTACGATGCCCTCTGAAAGATATGTTTGTCCGCCATAGGAAACTGTCTCAAGGGTGCCTGTTCTTGTATTAAAGTGAGCGGCAGTTTGTCCGTCGCGCAGTAGAATCTCCCATTTCAACGTGCACGCAGCTATAGCTTGGTCGTTGTTATTAACAACAAAGACTGAGAACGGGATTTCGGAGCCGAGTTTCTTTTCCGCCGCCAGAAAGCTATCGTATGCACGATGCTTTGGATCAATGATCTCCAGTCCGTACTCGGCAAGACCCACTGCTTCTATCTTAGCTTTGGAACCCTCAGCATCTTTCCGCTGGCTGCGCGGAATAAAAGCAATCACGCCAACTGTAAGCGCAAGCACTGCCAATGCCCCGAATAATTTCGATCTAATCATTTTCTTTATTCCTCTCCTAAGATTCGCCCGCTTTCCGTTGTACCCTGGTTACCTTTTAT
>JBASRM010000780.1:0-2521 GCA_049273835.1 Blastocatellia bacterium
CCACTAACCCAACGGGTTATACGACGAGTGCTGACAACCCACCATCGCAGGGCGTTGGGCGAGCGTATGGTTCATAATGAATTGAGCTCGATTCTCGCCGATCTCTCACCAGACGTGGTAAACGTCCACAACCTGCATAAGGCATCGGACCAAAGCTGGTCTGCGGAGCTGGTGACTACTTGTGCCAAACATGCCCCGACTGTTTGGACTCTCCATGACATGTGGAGTTTCACCGGGAGGTGCGCTTACAGTTATGAGTGCAAAAAGTATCTGACAGGTTGTGACTCTGGCTGTCCTACGCCCGAAGAGCATCCCCCACTTGCTCCGGAGAGGATCGCCGAGGCCTGGAATAACCGCCGGCGGCAACTGCGGGAAAGGCCCACGCTTGTCGCGGTTGCGCCATCGCTCTGGCTTGCCCGCGAAGCGAAAGAAGGTCTTTGGGGCGACCACAGAGTTCATGTGATCCCTTACGGTGTACCACTTGATGTTCACGTTCCGGTTGATCGCCACGTGGCTCGCCGGTCACTAGGTCTTGATACTTCAGGACCGGTTATTTTGATGGCTGCCGAGTTCCTCGAGGACCGGCGCAAAGGCGGCCACCTGCTTGCGCAAGCGATGCCTCGGCTGTCTCGACGACCCATAACAATTATTACGTTCGGTAATGGGAGGCTCAGCCTCCGCGTAGGGGACGTTCATTTACGTGAGCTTGGTTTTGTGGAAGACGAACAAACTAAGGTGCTAGCGTACAGCGCTGCGGACGTGTTCGTTCACCCGGCGCCGGTCGATAACTTGCCAAATGTCGTCATGGAGTCGATAGCGTGTGGGACGCCTGTCGTGGCATTCGCGATTGGCGGTCTGCCCGATTTAGTTCGCCCGGGGATCACCGGTTGGCTTTGTAATGCAGTCTCTTCCGAAGATCTGGCTGTTACGCTGGAATGTGCACTGGACGAAATATCGAGCGGGGCGGACCTGCGCGAGTCATGCAGGATGGTGGCAGAAACGGAATACTGTTCGTCGCTGCAGGCAAAACGCTATTTAGATTTGTTCCATGCCTTACTCAAAGAAGGCCGCCACGACCGTCTGGTAGCTGAACCCGGGAAAGGATGCCAGAAGACTGGTTAGCCTGATTTTCACTTTGGATGTCAATAACGGTTTCGGCAATCCTCACCAGACGCCGCCAGGTACATGAGATAAAGATGAGCGATGCGCCTCTTGTATCGATAATAACGATCTTCCTGAACGCCGAACAGTTCTTTACGGAAGCTATTGAGAGTATTTTCGCGCAGACGTATACAAACTGGGAACTTTTCCTTGTAGACGATGGATCTACGGACGCCAGCACGGATCTCGCGCTGCGCTACGCCAGAGAGTATCCGGAAAGAGTTACCTACCTTCAACACTCCAATCACCACAATCGCGGCATGAGCGCCTCGCGCAATTTAGGCATCAGTGCGGCTCGCGGCGCATTCATCGCTTTTCTTGATGCAGACGATATTTGGCTTCCGTACAAGCTGGAAGAACAGGTCGCAATCCTAACGTCACAACCTGAAGCTGCAATGGTCTACGGCGAGATTCAATGGTGGCACAGTTGGACAGGAGAGCCTGAAGATGCCGACCGCGACTTTATCCCCGAGCTTAATGTTCAGCGCGACACGCTTGTAAAACCGTCGGAGCTTCTTATCGCGCTTCTGCGAAACGAGGGGGTGACTACAACAAACGGCCTCATACGGCGAGGGGTTATTGAGCGGGTAGGAGGATATGAGGAAAGCTTTCATGGTATGTACGAGGATCAAGTCTTCTATGCAAAGGTCTGTCTCGCAGCACCAGTTTTTGTCGCCGGGAAGTGTTGGTACAAGTGGAGAAAGCACCCCCGTTCTGCATGCGCTCTTGCGGTAAGCAACGGACAATATGAGTCTGCCAGACTTAAATTCTTGAATTGGTTGCGAACCTATTTGTCTCGACAGCCAATCAGGCATGATGGCGTTCGAAAGATCCTTTATGAAGAGACGCTGAAGTGCAGGTATCCTGCTCTCTTCAAACTTTTCAAACACGTTCGATACCGCGCATTGGTAGCCAAAGAGCAATCAAAAGCGGTCGTTCGCCGCACATTGCCCCATTCGGCGCGACACTGGATCGGGGCTCTGGGTAAAGGTCAACATAGTCGAACGACTGATAGACATAGAAAAAGAATTCTCGTGATATCAGCTGCATTTCCTCCTATGTCTGCCGGAGAGGCTGATCATACATTTCACTTGTGCCAGCACCTGGCCGCGCGTGAGTTGGACGTGCATCTGTTAACCACGCTTGGGGATTTGGGACCGACCAACCCAAATTTCTCGGTGCATCGCTGGATGAGAAACTGGTCCTGGCGCGATTTGTTGAGATTAGCGATCTGCTTAAAACGCTGTTCTCCTGACGTGGTTTTACTCTACTACATTGGTTGGATATACAACCACCATTCGATGATTACGTTCGCTGCCACTATTTCCAAGGCCCTACGTCCGCGTACACCTTTTATTAC
>JBASRM010000782.1:0-21090 GCA_049273835.1 Blastocatellia bacterium
GTCTTCAGATCATCTAACAACTGCTCCCGGTCCACACCCAGGATCCCAGCCGCAACATCGACCATTGCATAAAGCGCAGGAACGAAAGTTGACACCCAATCATACAGAGTATTATCTAAGTCGGTGACGAGAAGGTAAATCGGACATCGTTTCATGTACCGCTCCGCTAGGGGTACCCCCGTGCTGAAAGTGTAAGGGTTGGGGGCGAGCCCTTCAACTCGAAGCCCGCGGTCCAATGCACCATCTCTCCGAAAGCACCTTGGTCTTCGGCGCGATACATTCTTACTTCAAGTCCGCTGTTGCTAACCTCCAAAAGATTGAAATAATTCTTACGTCGCACCGTGTCTATCAATGATCTGTTTGTGCTCGTGTATGGTCTTTGCTATCAGGTCGCGGGACCGGAATAAGTGATGAATGTCTTCTAAAGCCGCGTTGGTGGGTGACATCGTTCAATCCAGGCTTTTCACTTTGTCCGTGTAAGATTAAACACTCCGGTGTAATAACCGCTTGTGAAGAAGCCGACGAACTCCTTGTCGGTAGCCCTGCCGATCCAGTCGAAGACGCCTCCGTCCTTCGCCCCGAGATCGGTCGTTCCCTTGAACATCACGACCTTGCCGACCTGCCTGCCTTCCATCTTGATCGTGTACTTGTAAGGCCGCCCGCAATCGCCCTCGAACGTCGCTTCCCATACGCCGTCCTTGTAGGCGACCTTGCAACCAAGGCTCTTGCAAACCTCCTTCGCCGGCACTGCTCCCTGTGCCGGATTGTAAGTCGACCACGTACCCGTCCAGTCTCCGGCAATGTCGGGCAATTCCGGTTTCGGCGGGTTGCCTTGTCCCGAAGCGGCGCCAGTTATGAGAAACCAGAGGCAGGGCAGAATTAACCAGAAGCGTTTGTTCGCCATCATCTCTCCTGTTGCGTGTCTTTTTCCGGGTTCAATGCAAAGCGCGCCCTCCGCTACGGCGTCACGCTGCCGTGGCGAAGGGCGGCTGGAAGATTCTTTCCGTACTGAGCTCAACGGGCGGCCGTCATATTGTGAACGGCTTCTGCCCTTCGAAGGTCGCATTTTGGGCGCCCACAAAGTAGTAGTTCGGAGTCTGATCGCTAGACATCAACGACACGATCTTGTCGCGAAACTTGCGATAGGTGCCGGGGAACTTTCCATTGGCCCAAACTGTTTTCAGCGTGCCGGTAAACGCGCCGTTTTTTTCTCCGTCCATCGAAAACTGATTGTCCATGCATCCGGATATCAGCAACACACTCGCGCGAACTTTGGCGTCTTCCGAGCCAGGATGCGCCTTCTGGATTGAGCGATAGAGTGCCCTGTGTGCTTTCTCCACCTTTTCACCCACGCTTCTGGGCATCGCTCGTCGCCGCGGTCCGCCTGAGATGAAATCCGGCACGTCGCGCACCACCGTCCCGCTGTGGCAGCTATCGGACAGCACCAGTATGCGCACGCCTGGTTTGAACTTGCTCCACATATCGTACAATTCATCATCGACCAGTTGCCGATCGAACAGGACCCAGGTTTCGTCCATTCGGTCCTTGTCCGCTTCGTCGCCGTTGGTGTCTCTAACCTGGCCGCCATGGCCCGAATAAGTGAGAAAAAGCAGATCTCCCTTTCCCAGTTTTTTGGCGGCGTCGTTAATCGCGGCAGTCACCGCGGCTGTACTACCTTGTTGGCTGAGCAGCAGTGTACTCTGCGAGAAACCCTGCTTCTTTGCCAACGCGCGCATATCCTTCGCATCTGCCTCGCACGCGAACAGTTTTCCGTCCCATCCTTCGTAGTGGTCGGGATCGACGTGATTGATACCGATGTGAATCGACAAGGCTTTAGTCATGTATGCTCCTTTGTGCATTCTTTAGCGGTTCGATCCAGTTCCCGCGGAGCTCAACCGTGAGACCGCTCCCGCGCACAACTGGATGCGTTTGTCACGAGGATTCTCCCACACGCTGTACTCATAAGCGCCGGGCCCCTCTATCGTATTTTATTGACGAGATAGACGAGAGGGTGAACTACAACCCTACCGCTCCTCAGCATATTCCCTACCGGTCACTTTTTTTGCTGGTGCACCGAAGGGCGCAGTCAAAGTGCCAAAATGCTTGTTGGAGACCAAAATCACCGGTCGTATTCGTTCGTTTGGCCGCCTCCGCCGGGGGTTATTATCACAATAAGATCGCGGTTTCAACAATTTTGATCCGACGTTTGATCCGGCGACTCCGATTCACGCGCGGCCGGAAGTGATCATTCTTATCTACGAAATGGCCGTGGCGATCAAGTAGGCCGCGCCGGCTGCCAGGCTTCCGACCAGCGCGGTTTCCAGCGCGCTTCGCATTGGTCTTGCGGTTGTGAATCGACCCTTGATGTAGCCAAAAACCAGCAATGCTACAAGAGTCACTCCTGCGGAAATCAAAAGAGCGATGTGTGCCCGGGACAACAGGATGTACGGAGCGAGGGGAATCATCCCTCCTGCCATATAGGCGCCGCCGATCGTAAGAGCGCTCATCCGCGCGCGTTCGGGCCTGGGCTCCTCGAGTCCCAACTCGAAGCGCATCATAAAGTCTACCCACGCCTTGGGTCGCTGGCTCAACGCGTGCACCACCGGAGCCACCTGGTCTCTGGTTAGTCCGTATCCGCGAAAAACCTGGGCCACTTCTTCCATTTCTTCTTCGGGAATTTCGGCTACTTCTCGCTGTTCGCGGCGTTGTTCGCTCGCGTAGTGTTCGGCGTCGCTTTTCGCGGCAAGGTACCCGCCCAGACCCATCGCTATAGAACCGGCCGCAATCTCCGCGAGTCCTGCGGTCACGATGATCGCGGTGGTATCAACCGCGCCCGAAAGACCCGCGGCAAGGGCGAAGGGTACGGTCAGCCCGTCCGACATTCCGATCACGATGTCGCGCACAGTTTCGCTTGCGGTGAAGTGGCGCTCAGTATGCCTGCTCGTTGGCATTCGGTTTCTCCGCTGACCTCAAAACGCCATGGTTTGAACTGCAGGGAATCATCATGCGCGCATCAGGCGATCACGGCAACCGGATGCCAATCGTTCGTCGCACCGAACAGGTTTTCACCACCTGACGGGAGGCTCGAGATTATTTGCGATAGCTCAGAGCATACAGTCGCAATGGAAGGAGTGAATCGATTGTCGTCAAGCCGGTCGGCTCAGGCAAGCCGACCGGCACTTTAAAAACTGACCACCCGAGTTGGGCGCCTTTACTTTTTACCCCTGCGCTAATATGCTTTCGACGCCCAAAGTTCTGGGCGTTCGTTGTACCTCGATGGGACCGGCGCGTAACCCCCTCCGCAAATTAGAATGCGGTTCTCGGCTCAACGAACTCAAATGCTTTTTCAATCGGCCCCCTAAGTCGTCGCCGCGGCGGAGCGCCAACCGAAGTGTGCCGCGGCCAAGGTGCGGTTAACAGCCCTCTCGATCTGGTCGCAAGAGGCATGCTGCCCCCGGTGACTCAAATTACCGGTCGGCAGAAGGAAAACTATGAGAAGGCAACTCGCTTTCGCCTTACTAGCGCCGGTACTAGCGCTGACGCTATTTCAATTCATGATTCTATTGAAGACGAGAGCCTCCGCAGGCAGCTCGAAAGTGATGCCGACGACACATCAACAAGCGAGCCTTGGTGATGAAGCAACGGTACACGCCAGAGGCCGCGGCGCTCCCTGGATCAATCTTGCCGACGGTCGCGAATTGCTGCCCGCATACACGGGCCATTCCCAAAATGACCAGGCCTCTCAGCGAGGCGTGTTAGACCCACGCGCGTTGGCATCAGCAGATTTCGACGAGGATGGTGTTCCCGACTTAATTAGCGCCTACGCTGGTTCAAGTGGCGGCGTAATCACTCTACATCTCGGCAACATCGATTCCATTCACCCCAACAGCGCCGAAGCAAAGCGGCGAAAGACAGAGGGCGTGTTTATCGACGCTCCGCTCCTGTCGCCTGAGGGCGCGTTCGAGATAGCTGAGGAACCAGGTTTCATGGCAGCGGGCGATTTCGATGCCGATGGTCACTGCGATGTGGCGACCGCGGCTCGTGGCGGAGAATTGCTTCGTTTTTTACCGGGGGACGGAAAAGGCGAATTTGGAGCCGTGAGAGCCATCGCGTTGCCCGGTCGAGTGACTGCGATGGTCTCAGGCGAGATCAATCGGCGGGATGGCCTGATAGATTTGGTCGTTGGTATCACGTCAGCGAACGGTCCAAAGGTGTTGGTGTTTGAAGGGCCGCGCGGCGCTCTTGAAGCCCAACCGGAGGCGTTCGCCTTGCCGGCGGAGGCGACAGCATTGACTCTTGCACAGTTGGACGATGACCCGTGGCTTGATCTCGCGATCGCGGCGGGTAAAGACTTGCTCGTCGTCCAGGGACGCGATCGAAAGTTATCGATCGGCAAACCCGAACTCACACCAGCAGCACAAGCGAAGATAACGCATCGAAAGTTTCGTCTGCCCATCAGGTCCATTGCCGCGGGTAGTTTTACCGAAAGCGGCAGCACAGAGTTGGCGTTGCTCACCAATGATGGAAGGATTCACATGCTGACCGAGGAGAAATCGAAGGGCAAGACCACCAGGGCGAGCGAGGGAATTCAGCACTGGAACAGCAACCTCCTGTTACAGAGTTCGTGGCCGCGTTCTACACAGTTGGCTCCCATGCGCGGTTCCAACTTGCGAGTCGATACCCTGGTGGTTATGGACTCGACAAATCACCAACTGCACATAGTTGCCCGCAACACCGGAACATTCGACCAAATGGAGTCCTCGAGTGTTACCGCATCACTCGACGTGGAAGGCGAGCCGGCGGTGGTGCTGCCGATGCGGCTGAATGCTGATGCTTTGAGCGATCTTGTGATTCTCAGAAGGGGCCGGATTGCGCCGACTGTGATGATAGCTGCCCCAGCACTAAACTTCGTCGTAAGCAACACCGGTGACAACGGCGGAGTAAATCCAGCTCCGGGCGCCGCCACAGGAACATTGCGTCAGGCCATTGTAGACGCGAACGCAAACGCGGGCGCAGACACAATCAGCTTCAGCATTGGAGCGGGTGCTCAAACAATCAGCCTGGCAGCGCAGTTGCCGATTATAGCTGATCCGGTCACCATTGATGGCACAACACAACCTGGCTTTGCGGGAACTCCCATTATTGAATTGATTGGCGGCGCCGCGATTCCCAGCGGGCTCACGATCGATGCTGGGAACAGCACAGTAAAAGGCCTGGTGATCAATAGTTTTATACTCGCCGGCATTTTGCTCCAGACTAATGGAGGCAATATAGTCGAAGGAAACTACCTGGGAACCGAACTCAATGGGAGCATCGCTCTACCGAATGGAACTGGGATTACTATAGACGGAGTGCCGAATAACCGGGTTGGAGGAACAACCGCTGCGGCGCGCAACGTGATCTCCGGCAACGCGCAAATTGGGATTTTCATCAACGGCAGCGCCGCGACTGGAAATATCGTACAAGGCAACTTCATAGGTACCAACGCCGCGGGCACCGCCGGCCTCGGTAATGCAATCGGTATTTCTGTTTCGAATCGGGCCGACGCCACAATCGGCGGGACAGCAGCCGGAGCGCGCAACATCATTTCGGCTAACGGATCGGTAGGTATTGCGCTTATCCTGTCGGTGAGCGGCACTCTTGTCCAAGGCAATTTTATAGGCACTGACATTAATGGTGTTGCCGACCTTGGCAATAACGAAGCCGGCGTGCAAGTCAGCAACTCTTCGCCCAACAATACCCTCGGCGGGACGACAGCCGCAGCCCGCAACATCGTCTCAGGAAATAATAATAAGGGTTTTCAGATCAACGGGAGCGGGACGAATGGAAACCTGGTGCAAGGCAACTTCATTGGCACTCAAGTAGATGGCAATACCGCACTGGGAAATACCCTTAGTGGCGTGAGCATCGAGGCCAGCGCAACCAACAACACCGTTGGAGGGAGCTTAGACTCCGTTAATATCATCGCCTTCAACGGCACGGATGGCGTGGCAATCAGTTCAGGCAGCGGCAACGCGGTATTGTTCAACTCCATCTTTTCCAATGCCAACCTGGGGATTAACATTAGCGATGATCCGGGGGTAACACCGAACGATTTATGCGATCCGGACCCGGGCCCTAATGGCCTGCAAAACTTCCCTGTGTTGACCTCGGCGAATTCAAGTGGCGGCAATACTGTCATTGTAGGTACATTGAACAGCACCGATGCCACCACCTTCA
The DNA here is from genome assembly GCA_049273835.1 of Blastocatellia bacterium. Lineage (GTDB taxonomy): Bacteria > Acidobacteriota > Blastocatellia > UBA7656 > UBA7656 > Onstottus_A. Next base: position 6,220 of record JBASRM010000782.1, read on the forward strand.
AGATTGAGTTCTTTTCCAGCCCCGCTTGCGATCCTTCGGGGAATGGCGAGGGTAAGACTTTCATCGGATTCACCAACGTATCGACGCCCGCGGCAATTTGCGACACGCCGATCAACGTCAGCTTCCCGGTGACGCTTGCCGCCGGCAGTGTGATTACAGCCACGGCTACTGATCCTTCGAACAGTACCTCAGAGTTCTCCCCGTGCGTGACCGTCGCGGCCACTTGTGTGATCACCTGTCCGCCTAATCAGACGCAGTCTAATGACCCGAACCAGTGCGGCGCGGTTGTGACGTATCCGCCGCCAACCGCGGATGTCTCTTGCGGAACTGTAACTTGCATACCCGCGTCGGGATCGTTCTTCCCGACCGGCACTACAACCGTTAACTGCACAACCGGCGCCGGCCCAAGCTGTTCGTTCACTGTGACGGTCAACGATACTCAGGCGCCCACGATCACCTGTCCGCCGGCCCAGACGGTTCCGGCTACCTCACCGGCAGGAGCCGTGGTGAACTACCCGGCGCCTACAGTCTCCGACAACTGCCCCAACGCTTCGCCTGCGTGCTCGCCTCCTTCGGGCTCGACGTTTCCGGTTGGATCGACCACTGTGAACTGTACTGCAACAGACGACTCAACCAACACGTCCTCGTGCAGCTTCACCGTAAACGTCACCGCTCAAGCGGACCTCGGCGTCACCAACGTTGACTCGCCCGATCCTGTGATGGCCGGCTCGAATCTTACTTATACGATCACGGTTACCAACGGAGGCCCACAGCCGGCAACAAATGTCGCGTTAAGCACATCCGTGCCAACCGGCACTGCCTTCGTTTCGGCTTCCGTTAGCCAGGGTACCTTTACTGCGCCCGCGCCTGGAAGTTCGGGTCCCGTCAACTGGACGGTAGGAACGATCACCCTCGGCAGTTCGGCCACGATGACGCTGATCGTCAATGTTACCGCGGGCCCCACTATCACGAATAATGCAACGGTCAGCGGCTCGTTGGCCGATCCCAATCCGGCAAACAACTCGGCTACCGCAATAACCACGGTGGGGGCGTGCGCGCTCGCTTGCCCGGCTGATGTAGTGTTCGGCACAGGCCCCAATGCAACAGGTTGCGGAGCAGTTTTCTCTTACTCAGCAGTCCCGTCTGGTTCTTGCGGGGCGGTAACCTGCGCGCCACCATCCGGATCAGTGTTTATCGTGGGCACCACCGCCGTCTCGTGCACTGTGAGCGGCGGGCCGAGTTGCTCGTTCAACGTGACGGTCATAGACGACACCGCACCTCGCGTCTTTTGCTCGGGTAGCCTTTCTACCTCTACGGTGCCTGGACAATCCACGGCCCTGGTGAATTATCCGGCAGCCACCGTGACCGACAACTGTTCGGGAGCGTCGGTTGAATGCGCGCCTCCCTCGGGTACTCGATTCCCGATCGGCAGCACTATAGTCACGTGCACTGGAACTGATTCAGCCTCAAACACCACGCGCTGTAGCTTCAACATTATCGTGATCGATTCGGAAGGTCCTATCATCACGTGCCCGGCGAACGTAAGCGTTGCTCCGGCGTCAGGACAGAACTCGATAGTCGTCACCTACCCAGCACCGACCGTAACTGACAACCTGCCGGGCGTAAGCGCGCTCTGCGCTCCGTCGTCGGGGTCGAGCTTTCCAGTTGGTGTGACGACTGTCACCTGCGTTGCGACCGATGCGCAGGGAAATAAGGCAAGTTGTGCGTTCAGCGTCAGCGTGGGCGGCCCGCTCGCAAGAGTGATCATTCCGGGTGGTAAAACGGCAATCGAGTTCGGCACGCCCACGCCCGTCACCCCGTCGCGCAAGCCTCCAAAGCCCAAAAAGAAGCCGTGCTCGTTCCTCTCAATCGAGAATATCGGATTTGCTCCACTGGTTCTGACTCTCGACTCGATCGCACGCGTCGGCAGCGATGTCGATAGCAAGAAGATTTCCGATCCGAACGATGCGGGCCATTTCAGTCTCAGTCTGGTCAACGCGGACCAATCTCTGACGCCGGTCGATATTGGCGGAGTGGTGACGATTCCAACCGGCAGGACTCAAACCTTTTGCCTGCAATTCAGTGCGTTGATTCCAGCGCTTGCCGGCAAGTCAACCGGGCTCACAGCGAACGAGGCCCTGCCCGATACTGTTAACGCCAGAATTACATTTCGCCAAAACGCGGGCTCTCCGCTTACGGTGTCCCTGCTTTCTCACGTTTCAACCGCTTTGATCTTAATTGACCCGACTAATCCGCGACGGCCGGCGGTCGTCGGGTTCACACGAAGCGGCAATGAAATCACGGTTTCCTTTGCCGTGTTTGATCCAAACCTCGACGTCAGCCGAGCGAAATACGAGTTTCTCGACAACAACGGTTCGGTAGTAGGCGAGGCGTTCGAGATCGATCTGGCCGAACCCGTGCGCGCGTTGAATCTGGTACGCGGGCAGAGCTTCAGCGTCGAGCAGAAATTCACCAACGCGGCTGACCATCCGGAAATCACCGGTGTCCGGCTGACGGTCTTCGATGCAGAGACCAGCGTGACTGCTCCTTCATCCGCTTCTACACCGGATACGGTGAGCATACGATTGATCGGCCCCGGACGAGGCGTTACATTGTATCCACCAACAGTCAGCCTAAGCCCTCGGCCTCGCTAGGTTTTTTCGGATCGATGCACAGGGAGGACCTAAAAGAATGAAGACCAGCCTTTCGACCCGGTTGTTAATTGTCGTATTGATCTTCGGTCTCGCTCCCGCTTCGGTGCGCGCCGGGGGGAACGCCGACGAAGACAAACCCATCAGGCTGTATGCATCAGCACGCTTCGGCTCGATCGGAGTGATCAAAATGAACTCGCTTAGCGGAGGCGGCGTTGCGGTTGACGGGCGGATCGCTCAAGGCGAGGTGATGATCTGGGGCGGCGAATTGATCAAGGCCCTTGCTGATCAAAGAGTTCGAGTGACACTCGACGACATCGGCGGGGTAACACTGACTCGAGGCGCGATGGTCCGCTTCGCGAGGGCCCGGGCGGGACTGGATGAAGGCAGCTATGACGTGCTAGTGGCCGCGCTCGTGCAAGGAAGCATCGACATCAAGCTGAACAGCGCGGCGGGAGCTTACATTGAAGCCGCCGGTTCGAGGATCATAGCCGAGCGCGGCGCCCGCCTTAACCTCAGTGTCGAAGACGGGCGTGCGTCCGTTGTAACCGCCTCCGGCGTTGTCCGCGTTCAAGATCCAGTTCCTCCGCAAGACGTGAACATTCGAGTGGTAGACGAACTCGGGCGCCCGGTTGCTTCCGGTTCTCAACTCAGCGTCCGCGCCCGAAGCACGAGGCAGATTCAAGTTCAGGTAACCGACAAGAACGACAAGCCGCTTCCGGACCTTCCGGTCTTATTCTCACTCGGCAACCCTTGTCTAGGTTCACTTGGTCTGGGAGCCGTCGCGGGGGCCACTTTCCTGCAGAAGACCGACAAACGCGGAATCGCCTCAGTTCCTCTGCTCGTCGGCGCAGCGCGTTGCGCAGCTTCAATAACCGCGAAGGTCGAGGGCACAAACGCATCCGTTAGCATCCAGACTACCGTACAACCGAGTACGGGTTTTTTTACGACGCAAAACACAGTGCTTGTGGTGGCAGGTGCAGCAGCTGCGGGTGTGGTTACCGGCTTAGTGGTCTCAAGTGGCGGGACCGAGCCGATTCGGCCAGTGCCTCCTCCGCTGGTTAAGCCATGAGCTCGCGTCGAGAATTCGAAGTGACGTTGGGCTAGTCGCGGATGTCAGCATCTTTAGCTTGAGAGGTTCGGCGGTTTCGACCTTCATGCAAACAGAAATAGTAACGGAGAAGTAGTATGGCCAGACGATCAATTTCCAGATGGGCCGCAATCACTTCGATCTTATTGACGGCGCTGGCGCCGACCACACTTCGACAGGCCGACGCTCAGGACCGGGAGCGCGGGCTCAAGATAAAGGTTGGCGCAACCAGCGGTGAATTCAATTCGCCCAAAGGACCCGAGGTAAACCTCTGGGCGGTGTTGATAGGGGTCTCGCGCTATCAATTCGGCGATCAGGATCTGGACGGAAATCATATTTCGAATCTCAAACACGCCGCCGAAGACGCCGAAGCCATGCGCGAGTTTCTGATGAGCCCGGAAGGCGGAGGCTTTCGCGAAGATCACATCTTCTCGCTTCAGGATGAGAATGCAACCAAGGCCAACGTTCAGGCCGGGCTTGCGAAACTCAAACAGGCAAAACCGAATGACTTCTTTGTGATCTACATCGCTGCCCACGGCGCGGTACTTCCGACTACCGATGCCGCGACCAGGACCACCCGCGATATTCCATACTTTTTGCTCTACGACACCGATCTCCGCGAAGCGGAAAAGACCGCGATGCGGATGGAGGCTTTTCGGCAAACCGTGGATGCGCTTGAAGCCAAAAAAGGCCTGGTGCTTTCGGACACCTGTTACAGCGGGGGCGTTCAGTTGATCGGGCGTGGCGTGGACGATTCGGTCGTCGCCAATCAGCGATATCTCGACTTGATGAACAAGATTCCCGCCGGTGTTGGATTCATTTCCGCCGCGCGCCAGACCGAACGTTCATATGAGAAGGACGACTTTAGCCACGGGGTTTTTACTTATTGTTTGATCGAAGGTCTAAGCGGCACTGCGGACGGCAATCAGGACGGCAAGGTGACCTTCGACGAGATCGTTCAATTTCTCGACGAACGCGTGCCGCAGATGACCGATAACAAGCAGCACCCGTTCGCCGGCACGACCGCCGTCGAAGCCAACTATCTTGCGCTTTCGGTTGTCACTTACGCGAATATGGCAGCGAAAGGCCCGGCCGCGGGATATGGCTTGGTGAAGATTCGCGTGCCGGACATCGACGGTGTCAACGTGGCAATCAACGACAGGCCGGAGGGGACGCTTCAAAAGGGGATAACGCGAACCTTTCGAGTTCCGGCGGGGGAACACCGGCTGCAGTTTGCAAAAGGCACCACCAAACGCGAGTGGCCGGCTAAGGTCGCCGCCGGTAAGTTGTATCCCTTCACCGTGAACTTCGCCTTCAGCGAAAGCGGTCTCGCCGACGACACTCTAACCGATCCGGGCGAGCTGGTGAATGTCTACCTGACCCCGGATATCAAAGCCCCAAAGGAAGCCGACGATCTGCTGCGACAGGGCGTCGAGCTTTTCAATAAGCAGGACTACAAGAAGGCGATCGAGAAGCTCGATCAGGCGAACGACAAGTTTGACCCCAGGGCGCGAGCCGAAGGCGGCAACTATGCCGAGGCCCTCGTGTATCGTGGACGCGCCCAACAGTCCCTCGGTTTGGAGAAAGAAGCCGTAAAGAGTTTTCAACGCGCGCTTCAGCTTCGGCCAACCGATTTCGAGACGAAGACGCTGCTGGCCGAAGCCCGGTTTAACGCGGTCGCCAATCTCGATCAAGTCGAGCGAGACCTGCGAGACGTGATAAACGCGCATCCAGATTTCGCTTTCGCGCGAGTGGTGCTTGCCGATGTGCTGCATTACCTTGGCAAGCCTCGGCAGGCGGAATGGGAGTTGAGACTGGCGATCAATGACGATCCAAACTATCCCGCGGCGTATCTGGGTCTTGCTGACGCTTTGACCTACCAGCCAGTACAGGACAAACAGAAAGAAGCGATCAAGATGGCTGAGAAAGCTCTCGAGCTATTCAGGAAGGTCAGCGAGAAGAAGGTAAAGTTCTCAACCGGGCTCAAGCGGCTGTCGATCTCGCACGTGATATTCGGCCACGCGAATTACGCTAACAACAACGTGATGGCTGAAGCTCATCACATGGTGGCGAAGACCAGGACCCGGCTGGTGCAGTTCTACTCGAGAAAGCTGAATTCACAGGAGAAGGCGGCGTATCTGGATTCAGCGCGACTGGAGCTCAACGAAGCGATGGGTCTCGCGCAGAAGCTTCCGGACAAGCGGCGGCTTGCGCTGGTGCTCGAGACCAGTTCGATGAATCACTTTTTGAAAGGCGCTCTGCCCGCAGCAATCGAAGACGGCAAACAAGCCCTGAAAGTAGCCGCCCAGTTCCCTGACATGAAGGATCTTCCCGATGTGCAACTGACGTTGTCGGGAGCCTATAAGAGCTCGCAAGACTACGCCAAGGCGGCAGACCACTTGCAGAAGTACATCGACGCCGGCGGTCTGAGCCCGGAGGATGTGGCAAATCGGAAACAGGAAGTCGCGGCTCTTCTGCGCAAAGCTCGCGAGAATGGGCAGATAAAGTAATCACCCGCCATGGGTTTGAAGCAGCGGGCCCGGTGGATCTCAGTGATATAGAGCATGGAAACCTGGTGTTCGACTCGATCGATGCCGGTGACGTCGAGTTCCGTCATCTTGGCGACAAAGCATTGGTGGCCGGGAGCGCGCAAATGAAAGCGCGTTACACAAAGGGCAATTACAACGGTGAGTTCCGTTACCTCGGGGTCTACACAAGGCTTTCTGAAGGATGGAAACTGGTGCTTACATCCGCCGAACGAGTTGAGCCTGCTTAGGATTTAAATGCTGAAGCCATTCCATATTGTCTTGATAGTTGTCGCCACTGCGCTGCTTTTAGCTTTTCCTTCGAGGATAGATGCCTGCACATGCGGAGGCACTTTTGCAGGTCTCCAGCCATGCCAGGCGTACTGGGATGCGGGCGCAGTATTTACTGGTGCGGTCACGGGTATTTCCATCATTCCGCTGGATTTGGGAGACGGGCGTACTGGCTATCAACAAAAGCTGGTTCGATTCTCAGTTGAAGAATCATTCCGTGGTGTGCAAGGCCGAATGGTGGACATCCTAACGGGGATGGGCGGCGGCGATTGTGGTTATGATTTCAAAGAGGGCGATAAATACTTCGTCTATGCATACCGTAACCCGAAAGATGACAAGCTCCGCACTGGAATATGCGGGCGAACACAGCCTCTCTCCGATTCCCGCAGTGACGTTGAATACGCCCGCGCTGTGGCCCGGGGTGGAACCGGCGGGATAATCTTTGGCATCGTCCTCAGGTACACGCGCGATACTTATGTTGACTACGGTCAGCATAAGGGACTGGAAGGAATCAAGGTTTCCGTCGAAGGCAATGACAAACTTTTCAAATTGGTCACTAACAAAGACGGAAGGTTCCAGGTAGATGGGCTGGAAGCAGGCACATACAGAGTCAGGGCGGAGATACCCGGGAACCTGCGGAAAGCGCCTGAACAGGAGGTTGTGGTTGCCGAAGGCAGATGTGCACCAGCAGAGTTTCTCACTACGTCGCTGGCTACAATCAGGGGCAAGCTCGTGGATTCTGAAGGTCGCCCCGTTTCTAAGATCGATATGAAGATCATACCGGCAGATGTCGGAGGTAAAGAGGCACTCTGGCGAGGGAGGGAGGTTTACAGTTATACAGATGACGGCGGCTATTTTACGTTTAGCCAAATACCGCCCGGGCAGTATGTAATTGTGATTAATTACATGGGTCAGCCCGGGCAATTCGACCCTCCATTTCCTCGCACCTATTTTCCCGGCACCGGTGACTTAACGAAAGCAAAGGTTTTCACTGTATCTGAAGGCCAGGAAATCGAGACCGCTGACTTCCCTTTGCCTCCGCGGCTGCAGGAGCGAACAATTCAAGGTATCGTAGTGTGGCCTGATGGGAAACCAGCTGTCGGAGCACTAGTTGGCCTTGAATTTACAGAACGTTTTTGGATTGAACAATACACCGCTGTTGATAATCAAGGTCGCTTTTCACTCAAGTGCTTTGAAGGATATAGGTATAGAGTGCATGCAAATTATCAGGATGATAAGACGAGCGCGCACGCGGACTCCCAAGAAGTACTGGTGATGACCGAGAATCAGCCAATCAGATTTGTAATCGGAAAACCAGGGCGTTCGCTGTATTCCAATCCAAAGAGGCCGAAAGCGCCTTAAAAGGCCACGGTATATACTGGGCCGCTCGAACGCTTTTCCTAACCTGGAGTATCAGATATGAGCCTGGAAGATATTGTCATCGGTAGAGCCGGCGTCGATCTCAAAACTCTTTCGCGCGGGAACCCGCTTACAAATCAGGTACAACAGCGGCTAGTTGATCTCAGCTTCCTGGATCCGCCGGTGGATGGCGACTTCGGACCGGTTTCGAAGTTGTCGCTGCAACAGTTCGCTAAGATAGTTGGGTTGGATGTCGATCTCACACTGGAGCCGGCTGTCGCGCAAGCTCTGCTGGAGAGCGATATCGACATGCTTTTGCCGGTTACGACCAGGGCTGATTTCGCAGGCCGGATATTCCGATACATGCAGCGCAAGAATCACTTCTTCGCGCGCCTGTCCAAATATCTGAACATCGTCTACGTCGAGGGCGTGACCAAGAACGGCACACCAAACGACGACCGACCCAACGTATTCAACGATCGGCGTATCGTTTTGGCCATCGAGGACGGGGCACCGGTCGAGAAAGGCAACTGGACAGCTACGACCGAACCTGGCAAAGACTTCACCGAACACCCTATGAATCCCAAGGGCGCCGCGCGTATTGCCTTTGGCCAATACAAGTCGTGGCGCGTCGGGGTTCATAATGCGAGCAAGCCGAGTCGACATGAGGCACTGGTACAGGTTGGTAACATCCGCGTTCATCGCGATCTGAACAAAGACTTCCAGCGCACCGGCGACGCAGTATTCGAGGGCAGCAACTTTGGAGTAAATCAGCACATGGGCTTCGACCGGCCTGAGGACAGCATCGGCCCAGCGAGCGCGGGATGTCTCGTAGGACGGTCGAGCGCGGAGCACCGCGAGTTCATGCGATTGGTTAAGACCGACCCCCGACTCAAGGCCAGCCAGGGCTATAAGTACCTCACCACGATCATCCCAGGCGACGATCTGCACAACACCATTAGCTAGAACGAACAACACGTTTGAACCAGGCTAGCTTTTAGGCAGTTCTCGTTTTGTGATAGATTGACGTTAACGAAATGAGCTGGAAGTATCTGTAAACAATCAACGTTGGTTAAGGGAGATGCGATGGCTGAAGCTGCCGAGTTGATCGAACCGTTTGTGAAGATGGAGCCGATGTCGCACGGCCGGCCCGATCTGAGAAAAAAGAAGCCGAAGATCCTTGCCGTGATTCTGGACAACTGCACCGGGTGCGCCGGCTCGCCCGCTTGCGTAGAATACTGCCCTGTAGACGCCTGTATGTTCTGGGTCCCGGACGAAGACTACTATCCAAACGGCCGGATCGAAGTCGATCCCAATCTCTGTATCGGCTGCAAGCTTTGCACCAGCAAAGGACCCGATGGGACTTTTCTCGAAGGATGTCCGTGGGATGCCATCGCAATGATGGATACTGGGGAGTGGGAAGCACGAACCGGGTTCACGCTGAACCCCTGAGATTGCAACGCCGCTCCGATCAGAATACCCGCATAACCATACCGGTTTGGCTTGAAGCGTTCCTCGTCATTGAGTCCTCGATGCTCTTTCACGAATCGCTTCTATAGTTGAAGCTGCCTGCTTCTGAATCCTGTCCGGCATCGTCGGAATTGGCCGCGCGTACCGTTGAACTGAAGCGATGTCTTCCGGTTGACCAACAATGTATAACGCTCTCAAAGCCTCCCAAGCCTGTTCGGTTGAAGGCGAGAGCGTCATCAGCTCGCTGCCTGTTTCGATCGTTCCTCCATCCGAAGCCGATATGGTTTCGACGCGGCCTGCGTCCGGCGCGCGACTCTCGACTATGTTACCGTCAGCGCGTCGTATTCTCGCGAGGGGAGCGTTTGGAGAAACAGCTATCCCCGGCTCTTTCACGATCAACTCAACTACTCCCTCGGCTTCGGCGCGAACTGGGTAAGGCATAAGCATAGATATGAGCTCCGGGCGCGCCGATGAATCGCCGAAGCGAACCAGCCCGAGCGCTGCGTTGTGACGCACGCCAGGACTCGGGTCTTGAAGCAGAGCGCCTAATGCCCAGTGAAAGTCCTGATAGGTGTTGTCCTGACCCATCACCCACGCAGCAGTCATTCGCACTTCCGCCTGCTGGTTCTGTGACGTCTCCAGGACATCTGGATAAAATCGCTTTACCGACTGATCACCGTCGATGATGCGATTTCCCAACTGCGCAAGCGCGTGTTGGACGTTACGAGGCTTGTTCTGGTCGTGAAGGTACTCCGTCATCTTCGCGTCCGAGAGCGGTCTCCCAAACCAGGTTCCGTACCAGGAAAAGAATGGTATTACGACGAATAAGACTACGACGACAAGAATCGCCCACGGGTACTTGCGGTTCGGGGATGGAAGCTGGGGGGTTGTATGCTCCTCGTCGTGCAAAGGTTGATGATTGCTCACGTTAGATTGTCTCCGAGATAGATGAGTAAGTCCGATTCTAGGGACGGGCTTGCTGGGCGGTCAAGCCAATGCAGCCTCGGGCTGACGCCCGGAGCATTGGCTAACTTATCGCTTTGTTTGTCTATCGCTTGCCTGCCGAATACACACGCTTCGTTTGATTATTTCGAACAGTGCATGAGCCGTTCGCAAAGGCGGCCAGAAAAAGATGTTCATCCGCCAACAAGGCTTTGCGAAAGGCCGAGTTGGTCAGGTAACCGGCCGCTCGCACCGCCGCAAAGGTCAACGCGGCGTAAGCGACAAGAGCGGACGCGATCGGCAACCCATTGAGCAACAGATCGAAAAAGACCGGAACCGAAACCGCTCCGCCAATCGTCACCCACTTGTGAACGGGAGACGCAGGATGTGAAAGATAAAACGCGAAGGCCTGGATCGGAAGCGCAGCAAGCAACCAGTATTCGCGAGTCAACACTGCGGCGACGATTGACGCGACCGCCGCAACCAGCAACAGCAGCGAAAGCGCGGCTATGATGCCTTTCTTGACCCTGGTGTTGAACCACTCGGCCCACTGCGCAGCAGCCAACGAATCGACTCCGATGTTGAAGCTGCGAATTCTGACCGCCGCCGTTAACTGTTCGAAATCATCGAACGGAAATCCCGGGATTTCCCCGATGCTATTCCAAGCGTTGGCGGCTGGGGGAATTGTTTCAACCATGACTCCGCCGTTGGCTAACGAGAGGGATAGAGATGATATAGCATCAAATAAACGATCACCCCGGTCACCGAAACATACAGCCACATCGGAAAGGTCCAGCGGGCTATGCGCCGATGGCGCAAGAAATCACTTCGCAGAGCCCGTCTGAGAGTTACGATCACGAAAGGCACGATCGTCACTGCAAGGATGGTGTGCGAGATCAGAATCGTGTGATATGCAGCCCGCACCCATCCCGTTCCGGTGAAACGAGTCACCCCTGCACCGAAACCGACGTGATAAACAAGGTAGGAGATCAAGAACAGACACGAGGTCGTAACCGCTCCGATCATGCACGCCCGATGCGCGGCGATGCGCTTGCGCCGGATGAATAAGAACCCGCTTACTATCAGAATGCCGGTGATTGCGTTAAGGATCGCATTGAGAGTCGGTAAGAAGCTGATCGACATAAGGTGCCAGAGACTCGTAAGGGCGCCCCCGCGGGCGCCCTTTGTAATTGCCAGGACCGGGCCTCAGAAGATGGCGCCGGAAGAAACGCCTGGATCGTTGTTAATCCACCGGCTTTTCTCGACTCTCCTGAATGTTCCTGAAGCGGTATATGGCTCCAAAAAGCCCCGCAAAAATCGACACCGGCGGGATGAGCAACACCAGCGCAGCCAGGTTCAACCCTTCGCTGGCCGCGGCGGCGTCCGAAGAGTTCTCTATTGCGGCCCTGCACATCGCACATTGGGCAAAGGCCGGGTCTGATACGGTCAGGACCAGTGCCACCCCAACCGCGGCCAGCAACAGTGTGCGCAACGTTCTCACCATGAAAGCTCTCGCGAGTTAAGCATTACTGTTCGTGTTCCACCTGCTGCACCGGCTCGGGTGGCCTCATATTGTGCAACCGGAAACTGTCCGGGAAAAGTATAGCAAACAGGCACAGCAACACTACAAGCGTCGGCACGATGGTTAGGATCAGGCTCAGCCGCTCAAACTTCAAGTGCATGAAGTAAGCAATGATCAGGGCTGCTTTGACGATCGAAGCACCCATCAGGATGATCAACATCAGAGTAGCATTGATCTGAATGTACGCCAGGAAGACTTCGATTGCAGTGAGACCGAGCAACACCCCCCACACGATCACATTATCGCGGTTGCTCGCGCCGTGTTCTCCGTGATCAGCTTCGCTTTCCACCAGTGCCGATCCCCCCTCAACCGCCTCATCGGCGAACGGATTCTTTAACATTCCATTAGCGTGTGCCCACATCAACGGGGGTACCGCGAACAGCAGCGCCAGCATCAGGCAAACCAGGACCAGAAACACATCGTCAGTGCCGGCCTTGAAGCCATCGGAGGCCACGGCCCACACAGCAGCTCCGATCGATAACGCGGACAGTCCCAGCAGGGCGACGTTCAATGCCTTTACTTCTTTTGCCTTCGATTCCACCATTAGCATCCTCGCGAAGTCAGGGTTTGATCACTCCGTGGTAATCAACTGACAGCAGATAGATCAGCGGGAACACAAACATCCACACCAGGTCGACGAAATGCCAGTACAACCCGGCCACTTCCACGTCGTCATTCAATTTCTTTATGCGCGCGGCGACCACACCCAGATACACGACACCAGTTAAGACGTGGAACATGTGCAGCCCGGTGATGCCGAAGAAGGTCGATCCGAACAGAGGGGATGCGCCCGGCCATGCCGCCTGCCACTCCTCGGGCAACTCGAACGGCGTTAGCCCCTCACCTATCAGGTGACTCCACTCCATCCCGTGCAGCACGACGAAGGTCAGCCCAAGCACCATCGTGGCGAATATCCATTTGCGAGCAGCCCCTCTCTTGCCACGCTTCGAAGCCGCCACCGCGAAGACCATGGTAAGCGAGCTGGAAAGCAGCACCAGAGTCATCGTGGTCGAGAAGACGATGCTTGGCTGGAATGGAAACGGCGTAGGCCAGTTCACGCTTGCTGCCCGCGCGTAACTGTACGCCACCAGCAGCGAGCCGAACGTCAGCGAGTCTGACATTATGAACAGCCACATCCCCAGCTTGCGATGTCCGACGCGGTAGGGATGAACCCCTCCGCCCCAGTCATTCACCGCTAAACTCTCCGCACTTGCTTCCGCCATCTAGTCGCCTCCGCTAATTGAATCTCATCGGAAAAAAAACAGGAGCCCAAAAAGATAAATCCACAACCCATCCATAAAATGCCAATAGAGCGCGGTGACATCCATAGCCGTCCTGCGCTTAAACCCGATCCGCATTCGAAGCGCTGCAACAGTCACGTACGAAAGCGCGATGACTCCGCCCAACAAGTGCAGACCGTGCAGGCTGGTAAGAAGATAGAAGAACGAGCTGTGCGGGTGGCTGTTGATATAAACGCCCTGAGCTGCAAGCTGGCGCCATGCCACCACCTGCCCAACCAGAAATGCGATACCGAACAACGTGGTCAGGCTAATCCAACGTTTATAAGCCGCGTATTCATCTCGCTTCAACGCTCTGCGAGCAAGCTCGATGGTCACGCTGCTGACGAGAAGTATTCCGGTGTTGAACCACAAAACCGCCGGCATTTCGAGCGGCAGCCAATCCTCCTGACCTCCGCCAAGCGCCGGCACCCCCCGCACGATGTACGCGCTGGTCAGGGCGATGAACAGCATCAGAATGCTCGCAAGCCCGACCCACATGCCGATCCGGTACTTACGAGGTTCAATCGCGTCCTGGCTGGTCCAGCCCGGCGGCCAGTCCTTTGAGCCCCCAGGTCCGGAACCAAATGGATCACCGCCCGGTCGCTGCTCGCCACCCCCAGCGCCAATGCCAGGCTGGATTCCTACGTCTGTTGTTATTGTAGTTGGCATCCGTCGTTCTTGATTTGAATTTAGATTCTGGACTTTCGATTGACCAATAACCCCGAATCCAAAATCCAAAACTCCTAGTCTCCGTGCACCTCCGCCGATCCGGGTTCGCTCTGCATCAAATAGTCCTTTGACGCCCCCGGGACGCTGAACTCATACGGCCCTCGATGAACTTCCGGCTCGATCCCAGCAAAGTTATCGTGCGGAGGCGGCGAAGGAATATCCCACTCCAGCGTCGTGGCCTCCCACGGGTTCTCGGAAGCCTTGCGTCCCTTCGCCCAACTCCAAATCAGATTAACCAAAAATATCAATTGCCCAGCGATAGTAATGAATGCCGCATACGAAACAAACCTGGTGAGCGGCGTCATGTTGCTGAGGTATTGGAGTCCCTCGCCTGTGACCGGATTAAAGTGGAATGAGTAACGTCGCGTTGCGCCAGCCATCCCCATGATGTGCATCGGGATAAAGATAGCGTTGACCCCGATGAACGTGACCAGAAAGTGAATCTTTCCCAGACCCTCATTCATCATCTTGCCAAACATCTTGGGGAACCAGAAGTAAGTCCCCGCGAACATCCCAAAGATCGCCGCAACTCCCATGATCAAATGGAAGTGTCCGACTACGAAGTAAGTGTCGTGCAGCGGAAGGTCTATCGAGGTCTGACCGAGGAACAGACCGGTGATACCGCCCGATACGAACAATGACACGAAGCCAATCGCGAAAAGCATGGGGGTTGTGAAGCGAATCTGCGCTCCCCACAACGTGCCGAGCCAATTAAAAGTCTTGATCGCCGAAGGCACCCCGATGGTCAGCGTGACCAGCGAGAAGGCAATTGCCGAATAGGGGCTCATGCCGCTGATAAACATGTGGTGTCCCCACACGAAGAAGCCGAGCAAACCAATCGCAAATATCGCATACACCATAGCGCGATATCCGAAGACCGGTTTGCGCGCGAACGTCGACAGGATGTGCGAGGTTAAACCCATTCCGGGCAATATTGCGATATAGACTTCAG
>JBASRM010000787.1:0-2814 GCA_049273835.1 Blastocatellia bacterium
CGTGTGTGTAGGAGACCTTTCGACCCTCACTTGAGAGGTGTTGATTGATGAGCCGGCGATTTTCATCGAGGAGCTTCAGCGGTAGTTGCCGTTGCGATGTAGCAGTTGGCACCGCCAGGCTCGCTTCCATGTTTTCCGCGATGCGAAGCGCAGGCCCGCGGATCGGCACGCGCTCAATAGCCTGATCCGGCGCAGGCTCGGCTTGAGGCCGAGGCTCCGTCGCTGGTGCGGCCGCCTCGCTTGGGAGTTCTCGGGCTGGCGCCGGCTCCTCGCGACCCCACTCGTATGTCGCTTGTATGACGCCGGGTTTACCGCCACCTGAAGCCGGCAGGTGGTGCGCGGCCGACTCGGGCTCAACCCGTGCCGCCTCGGTTTCAGCCTCGATCCCAACGCGACCGTTGCTGATCAGTTCATTGAAGAACAAACGCCACTCCTCGTCTACTGAAGACGGGTCCCGCTCAAACTGCAGTAGCAAGCCGCTCACGTAATCCCCGTTCACCCCAAACTCGTCGGCGATTAACTGATCGATCTCGGACTGGCTTAGTTGCCGCTGTGCCATAACGTGGTTAGCCTCAACCTGAGTTTAATCTGCAAGGAAGATGTAGACAACCAAGGGCTCTCACGATGGCTTTTGCTTGTTGGCCGCGCGAGCCGTGCGTTACACTTCGATCAGTCGAAGCGTGGGGCTGACCGAACTTCGTCGCCTCACCGACGTACAATGCAATCGGCCTCTTTGGCATTAGTTAGACTATGATTGGAGAATTCCAGTGAAGCGAATGTTTTTGCTCGTCTTGCTGTTGGTGCTGTTTAACTGCGCTGCCGTGGCGCAGAGCAGGGAAGTGGTGCAGGGCGTTTCGGGCGGGGTCCCGGCGGCGAGACCGGATGTGCGCCAGGAGACCTTTGATATCGTCTGGCGAACCGTCAAGGACAAGCATTTCGATCCAACGCTTGGCGGACTCAACTGGGACAAGATCCGCGAGCAATACGAGCCGAGGGCAGCGGCGGCGAAATCTGATGCCGACTTTTATAGAGTCCTCCAACAGATGCTCGGTGAGCTTCACCAATCGCACTTCAATATCATTCCACCCGAAGCAATTGTCGATGATGGTTCCACTCAACCAAAAGGCGGCACCATCGGAATCGATCTGCGGCTTGTAGACGGCCAGGCGATGATCACTCGCGTTGAGCGAGAGTCAAGAGGGGCGAGCGCAGGTTTGCGGCCGGGCTTTATCATAAAGAAGATCGACGACGTTTCGGTGGAGAGAATCATAGAGCCCTTCGGAAAGAGCAAGGAATCCGAGGCCATCAAGACTCTGAGAATAACCCGCGCCGTGCTTGGGCGCATAAACGGCGCACCCGAAACAACAGTGCGCATCGAGTATCTGGACGAGAACGATCGAGCGCGCGAAGCGTCGGTCGCCCGCGAACGGTTGAAGGGCGAGATGTCCCAGCGGCTCGGTAATTTTCCACCGCAATACACCGAGTTCGAATCTAAGCGCCTTGTCGAAGGAATCGGTTACATTCGTTTCAATGTTTTTGTAATCGCGCTAATGGATAGAATTCGTGCGGCGATTCGAGGAATGCGCGATGCGCGCGGAATCATCATCGACATTCGCGGCAACCCTGGCGGCCTGGGTGGTATGTCTTACGGGATAGCCGGTGTGCTGGAGAACAAAGAGACGTCGCTGGGCACAATGCAGATGCGCTCCGGATACCAGCGTTTTGCGGTCTCGCCGCAGGCGAACCCTTATCTGGGTCCGGTGGTGATCCTCACGGACGGGGGCAGCGCATCGACAAGCGAAATCTTCGCCGGAGGGATGCAGGAGCTAGGCCGGGCCGTGGTAGTTGGTGAGCGTACGGCGGGCGCCGCACTGCCGTCGATCTTTCAAAAGCTACCGACCGGTGCCATCTTTCAGTACGCGATCGGAGACTTCAAGACTCCCAAAGGCGCCCTGATCGAAGGTCGCGGTGTCGCGCCTGACGTCGAAGTCAAACTGACACGACGCGCGCTGCTCGACGGGCGGGACCCTCAACTCGATGCGGCGATCGACCAGGTCAAGAAGCAATCAACGGGGCGAAAGGCAGTTTCGGCCCGATCAATGTTTTGAAGAAAGGAAAAATCATGAAACAAATACTCGCTACCATATTGTTATGCTGCGCCATCGCAGTTGTAGCCGTTGCCCAGGGCAATCCGAAACCCGTGACCGATACCGCCGCGCTGCCGTCCGTCGACCAGATACTTGATAAGTATGTCCAGGCAGTTGGCGGCAAAGCAGCCATCGAGAAACAAACCAGTCGAGTCTCAAAAGGTTCGTTCGAGATCCCTGCTTTCGGCGCAAGCGGGACAGCTGAAATATTCGAAAAGGCCCCAAACAAGAGTGTTGCGATAATCAACATACCCGGGTTCGGAGTCGTGCAGGAAGGGTTTGACGGAAAGACGGCCTGGTCCCAAGAACCTCAAAGCGGCTTGCGTGAGAAGTCTGGCCCAGAGTTGGCCGCTGCAAAGATCGACGGAGAGTTCCACAAGCCGACTAAGATGAAGCAGCTCTATCCGAAGATGGTGGTGAAGGGCAAGGACAAAATCGGCGAGAGGGAAGTTTACGTTGTCGAAGCGACGCCGGTGGGAAGCACCATGGAGACGTTTTACTTCGACACTCAGAGCGGGTTGATTCTGCGCCAGGATGCCGAGCGAGAAGGACCTCAGGGCAAGCAAGCAATCCAGAGTTTTCTCGAGGATTACAAGGAAGTCGATGGCGTCAAGTTGCCGTTCACTATTCGTCAGGTGACGCCGGCTTTCACGCTCAGCATCAAGAT
>JBASRM010000789.1:0-13382 GCA_049273835.1 Blastocatellia bacterium
CGTTACAACCTACAGCAGCAACGCCGAAATTCGGGAGATGCCCACACGCGGCAGCGGTGGGTAAATCACGTTACAACCTACAGCAGCAACTCCGAAATTCGCAAAGATGCTTTTCGGCGTGTTTGTAGGTTGGAACGTGAAGCCTCTCACGCCTATCGGCTGTGAGCATCTTCGATCGTTTTGACTTGTTTGTAGGCTGCAACGTGAAGCCTCTCACGCCTATCGGCTGTGAGCATCTTCGATCATCGTTTTGACGTGTTTGTAGGCTGCAACGTGAAGCCTCTCACGCCTGTCGGCTGTGAGCATCTTCGATCATCGCCTCGGCGTGTTTGTAGGTTGCAACGTGAAGCTCTCACGCCTATCGGCTGTGAGCATCTTCGATCATCGCCTCGGCGTGTTTGTAGGTTGTAACGTGAACTTCTCACGCCTATCGGCTGTGAGCATCTTCGATCAACGCCCGGCGTTTGTAGGTTGGAACGTGAAGCTCTCACGCTTGCCGGACCGGCAATTGCTCCGAGGCTCGTCCTTCAAACTCGCTGATACGCTGGCGAAGACGATCCGGCACCGGTGTCGACTTCAGCGTCTGCGGATCGACGCACACGTAGAGCGAAAGTGCAGAGCCGATCAACCGATCTTCGCCTTCCCGATATATTTCGAATTCGAATGTCAGGCTTGTGGTGCCGATCTTCGAGACGCGAACGTGAACTTGAAGAATCTCATCGAAGCGGGCGGGTGACTTGAACTCCATCGTAGTGCGCGCCAGCACGGTGTCCACGCCAAGCGCTAGCAGGTCCTTCCACTCATATCCCACCGCGCGAAAGTACTCGGTCCACGCCACGTCGTAGTAAGTCAGGTAGTTGCCGTTGAAGACGATGCCTTGAAGATCGGTGTCGGCGAAGCGTACGCGGATGTCTTGATGGAATATGAAGTCTGATTTCACGGGCCGCATGATGCCTTAAAGCCGCGAGGCAAATCAAACTCCTGCAATTACGCGACCCGGACGAGACGGCGGCTATGCTCGCGCGGCTCGCGGCTGGATGGAATTTTGGCAGCGCTTGCCTCGTTGTGCTATGCTCACCCGCATTCATATCAACCGGTCTATATTGGAGGTCTTTCGTGATCGTTCCTCTCAATGAATACGACTTTCTTAAGCGCGCTCTGGTCGCGCATTCCAACAAAGAAGCCGTAGTCTGCGGCCGCACGCGTCTCACCTATCGACAGTTCGGCGAGCGAGTCAATCGATGGGCAAACGCGATGCGCGGTCTTGGCATTCAAAAGCAAGACCGCGTCGCTATGCTCTCGCAGAATTGCCATCGCGTCCTGGAATGCTTCTTTGGTACCCCGCTTCTCGGTTCAATATTGATGCCTTTGAACTTTCGTCTGGTGCCCGACGACTTTGACTACATTCTGAATCACGGCGGCGCGACGGTGGTAATCGTTGAGGAAGGTCTGACGCACTTGATCGAAGAGATTCGCCCGAAACTCAAGACCGTGAAGCATTTTGTAGTTGCCAGGGACAACCCTCAAGATGCAACCGGCGAGTGGCTGGATTATGAGTCGCTGCTTGCCTGCGCATCGCCCGAGCCGCCCCCACCAGTCGAGATAGATGAGAACGAAACGTCGGCATTGCTGTACACGTCTGGTACGACCGGTAAGCCCAAAGGTGTGATGCTCACGCATCGCAACCTGTACGTCAACGCGATGAATTCGATTTGCGAGTTCGGCATACACGAGCGCGACGTCTACCTGCACACGCTTGCGCAGTTTCACTGCAACGGGTGGGGAGTGGGCTACGCGGTCACTGGCATGGGCGGGACTCACGTGATCATCAAGAAATTCGAGCCCGCCGCGTTCTTTGACCTGGTCACTCAAGAGCGCGTGACGTTCGCGTGCATGCCTCCGACGATGATCAACATGGCATTGAATCATCCGTTGGACGAGCAAGCGCGCGCGCATTTGCCCGGCACTATGAGAGTCGGAACGGCCGGCTCCGCGCCTCCGCTTGCGACCATTCAAGGCGCGCAGGAGAAGCTCGGCTGGCGAGTGATTCAAATCTATGGACTCACCGAGACCGCACCTTTCATGACGGTCTCAAAGATCAAGCCTCACATGGACCAATGGCCCGAAGAAGACAAGCTGCGCGTTCAAGCCAAAACCGGCTACCCGATGATCGGGGTGGACATCCGCGTGGTTGATGACGGCGGCGTGGATGTGGAACCGGACAGCGGTAACGTGGGCGAGGTGATCACGCGTGCGAATGTCGTGATGAAAGGTTATTGGCGCCAGCCCGAAGCGACGGATGCAGTGATCGTCGATGGATGGTTTCACACCGGGGATATGGCCTTGCTCGACAGCGAGGGGTATATCGAAGTCGTCGATCGCAAGAAGGACCTCATAATTTCAGGCGGCGAGAACATCTCATCGATCGAGGTGGAAGGGTTCCTGTACAGGCACCCGGCAGTTTTGGAAGCGGCAGTGATCGCGGCGCCCGACGAACGCTGGGGAGAAACAGTATGCGCGCTGGTGGTGCTCAAGCCTGGCGCGAAGGCAAGTGAGGATGAGTTGATCGAGTTCTGCCGGGCGCACCTCGCTCACTTCAAGTGTCCGCGGCGGATTCAGTTCATCGATGCGTTGCCGCGAACCGCAACCGGCAAGATTCAGAAAAACGTCTTGCGGGATAAGTACTGGCGCGACCAGGCAAAGCGCGTGGGCTAGGCGGGAGGTCGACTCGTTACCTGATCACGGCCGGAACGGGGCGAGTAGGTTACAGGTTGAAATTGAATGTAATGGTGCCGATCACTTTCACTGGACGTCCTTCGAGCCTGGTTCGTGCAAATCTCCACCGACGCGCAGCCTGAAGCGCTCCATCGACGAGTTGGACGTGTCCCGTCAGAGCACGGGCCTCAATCACCTTTCCGCATTCATCGACCTTCACCTCAATGACCACGGTCCCTGATACCCTGTCGCGTCTGGCTTGAAGCGGGTATTCCGGCTCGACCCTCAGGATGGCGCTGCCCTGGAATACGAAGCCAGACCGTCTGATCGGCGCCGCCGCGGCAATACTCTCTGCGCGGAGTTGATACGCTTTCGCCTCGGACGCTTTGTTGGCGGCGAAGAGCGCGCATGCACAGTTGTACAACGGTTCAAGCAGGCCGGGATTGTTAGGTCCAAGCTCTCGTTCTTCAACAGTCAAACTTCGGCTGAAGAACTCGGCAGCCTTGGCGTGTTTGTCGATGCGCTGATAAAAGACTCCTAATTCTCCGAGCGTTGAGGCAGTTCCTGCGGCGTCCGGCCCGAGCACTTTTTCCTTGATCGCCAGCGATCGAAGGTAGAGTTTCTCGGCGCCGCCGTTGTCGCGAAGTGCAAATCGAACGAGCGCCAGGCTCTCGAGCGTAGTTGTCAAAAACTTGCTGTCGGGTCCCCACCTCTTTTCCAGTACTGCAAGCGAGCGCTTATACAGTGAGTCCGCGAGCTCGTACTTTTGTTGCGCGACACGGATGTCCGCAACAATGTTGAGTGAAGAGGCGACTAACTCATGATCCATGCCGAGTACTTTTTCTCTTAACTCGAGAGATTGTTTGGCGAGGTTCAGCGCTTCTTCAAACTTGTTTTCGGCAAAAAGGGAAGCGGCTTGGCGACTCAGCTTACTTGCTTCTTCCAGCGCCGGCGAGTTCGCGGGTCGATCTGCGCAACAACGACACAGCCACACTGAGTCTTCGAACCCGTGAGCAGCAGGAACAGAAGGAGCATTGCCGCAATCTTCATAGTATCCCGCAGCCGGGCCGTCCAGCTCTTCAGTACTCGAGCTTCCCTTCGAACATCATGTCCTTGGTCTTGTAGCGCCGGTCGAGGCGATAATTCTCAGACAGCTCGGTAAAAAAGTGAATCTCCTCGCTCTCGGCTGTGATGAACGGGTTGCCGTCCACGAGGCGCTCGAAGATGAATCGGGCTCCAAATCCATCGCTGCGCGGAGGCTGGAACTCCCGGAGAAAGATCCGCTTTCCACCTTTGATCTCGAGGAACGTATTGTTCTTGAGACTGGCCGTGCTGTTTGTGCGCAAAAGCGCGTTGGCTGCCTGAACATTCTGGCCTGGATCGTCTGAATCGCAACTCACCGTCATGATGATTACTTCCTGAAACTCACTAGAGGCGAGATTCTTCAGCATCTCGGAAAGCTCATCGCCGGACCCCTTCTTCTGCTTTATCTCAATTAAGCGGCTGAGCGCCTGGCGTACCGGCTTTGCGGAGAAGAAGCGGATTCGGAAGTTGATATGCAACGCATCGGCGGGACGATCAGGTGGCCTTCCCGCTCGAGCGCCCTCAATGCCGCCCCTGCCCGATATTCCTGTCTGAAACTGCACGGCCGGAGAAGTGAAAACCTGGGTCCGCCCCCAGGGCGAATCGTTCAGGACCTTTTGCGCCTCTCTTTCGGACCATTGGGCGTACGGCTTCTTGTCCCATTGGGCTGAGATTGTAATAGAGAAGACCAAAAGCAGAAACGGTGTACTTATTATCAAGAAACGTCGTGAGAGATTCATGTGCTTGTCCTCCGGAGCCTGGTGTGGGCTAGTTATCCACCATCCGCTCTGTATGCAGCGCTGAGCTTCCACTGGAGCTTAGAGCTATGTTCGAAAGGCTTCAGTTTATCCCGGCGTCTTAGTATGACCGCAAGCGCCGCCAAACCGAAGCCCAAAATTCGCCTCAGAATCGTAATACAATGCCTGCTGAAATGAGCGCGTTATGCTGACGGTCGCTAAGCGCTCGAACGTTTAGAGGCGGAAGATCCGAGTAAAAATCGCGAACCTCGCCCCTGATGCTCAAAATTGAACGTACTTTGACATCCAGACCGAAACCGAACATGAAAACGGCGTCGGTCTTGGTATCACTGGTCGGATTCGGGAGATCGTTGATCGTCGTGTCACTTTCTCGAAAGTGTGCGAGCCCGACTCCGATCGTCGCAAAAGGGGAATACTTCCCGCCAGGCCGGAGCTTGAGTTTCACCCCGGGCGTAAAAAAGATGGACGAGTAGCTGTCGGGCGAAAGCGCGTTAGTTGTCTTGATTTTTGTACGCGGCGTCCCGGCAAGCGGGACTTCAAAGTAGAGCGCAGCAAGCCGCGCATCGAGAAACCTCCTGGCGTAGTTGAATTCGTATGTGAATCCTGTGCCGAATCGAAGGAAGCCCGGTTGCGGAAGATCGAATCCCCGCTCCCCAATTTTCAATCCCCCGGAAGTAAATGCGACCTCGTGCTTCTGCGCGAATGCCGACTTCCCTCCTGCCATCAACACCAAAACCGTAATAAGTGCCAGCGTCATCCGTTTGCTGGTCCCCGGCCTCTGACCTCTGACATTTGACCTCTGATTCATCATTAAGCCTTTCGAAAGAAATCGACGAGCGTTCGGTTTACCTCGTCTGCCTTCTCGGTGAAGAAAACGTGACCAGTTTCTTCAAACTCGATCAACCGCGCGCCCGGTATGAGGCTGGCGATCAAGCGTGAGTTGCCCGGATCTATGAGCGCGTCTTCGGCTCCGGTTATCACCAGCGTAGGTTGAGTGATTCGCGAGAGCCGATCAAAAGTGTCATGCTGCATCACCGCACCAAGCTGCAGAAGATAAGACGACTTAGGCTGATTGTTGTTGGCCATCACCGCCAGAGTCTCTTCTACCAGCGCGGGTAGCGTGTCGATGGTTTTTATCGCGAATAGAATTCCGGCCGAGTGCTTCAGCGCATCCTTTCGCGGCATATCCCGCGACTCGTTGAACACGCGGACAGCCCATTCCGGCGAGCGCACCGCAGTTCGGGGGCCGGCGTGGGTACAACCCAGCACCAGACGTCGCACCTTCTGGGGGTGTCGAAGCGCGAGCTCTTGCGCGACCATTCCTCCCAGCGACACGCCGAATACGTGGGCGCTTTCGACGCCGAGCGCATCCAGCAGCGCCGCGGTATCGTCAGCCATATCGGCGATGGTGAATGATTCCTGCGGTTGATCCGAGCGTCCTACGCATCGGTTATCGAACGAAATGACTCGAAAATGAGATGACAGACCTTCGACCTGGGCTTTGAATCCTTCGCAAGTACTGCCAAGCCCACGGATGAGCAGCAGCGGCTCGCCTTCGCCGTGAAGCTCGTAGTAGGTTTTGAGCCTGGTGGTTTGAATTACTGGCAAGGGAATCCTCTCCTGGTCCGCGGAGCCGCGGGTCTCCCAACTTTAATATTCCAGTTTCCCGTCGAAGATCATATCCTTGACCTTGTATCGGGTGTTGATCGTGAATCCGAGTTGCGCCGCGGTGCGACCTGAAACGTCTCGGTTAGGTGTTGTCGCATCAAGCACGGATCCACCGCTCAGGTCGGTGTGAAAGAGAATCTCTCCGCTGCGCTCGCTGATAAATGGCTCGCCCTCCACCAGACGCGGGAATATGAAGCGCGCACCGAGCCCGTCCTTTCGAGGTGGCTGATATTCCTTCAGGAAAAGCCGCCTGCCATCTTTCACGACCAGATAGGTATCGTTTTTCAGCTCATTCGTCGTGAGCTTGTACAGAGCCGCATTCGCGGCCTGCAGCATATTGCTTGGTTTGTCCGACTCGGCGGTCACAGTAACGATCACGTAGTCGGGAAAATCCGCAGCAGCCAGACCCTTAAGTTGGGCGGCCGTCTGCTCCGGCAGGTTGCCTCTCTGCTGAAGCTCCATAAACCGCGCGATGGCCTGCCGCGTAGGCTTAGCCGAGAAGAAGCGGACGCGAAAATTCACGTTGATGATGTCCGCGATTGCTGTCGTAGATCCACTGCCGCTTCGGGTAGTCGAAGATTGCCTTGACGTGTCGGTGACGGCCTGAGTCTGAGCCCACGGGGAATCGTTGAGCAGCTTCAAAGTTTCCTTCTCAGACCACTCGGTGTACGGCTTCTTGTTCCACTGCCCGGTGACAAAAAGCGGACAAGCCAGCATCACGGCCAAGGCGCCCGTGACCAGCGCTCGATATGAATGTTTCATATTATCTCCTCCATGAACCACTAGTACTCCAGCTTTCCCTGATAGATCATATCCTTGATCTTGTAACGCATATCGAGTTTATAGGCGGTCGAGAACTCGGAATAAAAATGAATATCCCCGCTCTCCTCGGTAATCCACGGCTTGCCATCCACCAGACGAGGAAAGGCAAGACGGGCGCCCAACCCGTCGGCCTTCGGGGTCTGGTACTCCTCCAGGAAAACCTTCCTGCTGCCGGTCTGGAGATAGGTATTGTTCTTGAGGTCGGCCGTGGATCGGTTGTTTAGCAACGCCACCACCTGCTGCAGCTCTGCTTGAGAGTCGGCAGTATCACAATCAAGGGTAACAACTATGTAGTCGTTGAACCCTTTTGCCGCGAATGCCTTTAGCTGAGCGGCGAACTGTTCGTGAATGCGGCCCTTCTGGCCGAGTTCGATCGCGCGGGCGAAGGCCTCGCGAATGGGCCGCGCCGAGAGAAACCGGATGCGAAAGTTGACCTTCTTGGGCGCGGTCTCCCCTTGATTCGAAGCGCTGGGAGCACGCCCCGGGCCGCTTGAAAAACTCTTCGACATATCGGTGAAGGCGTGTGTCTGCCCCCACGGAGAGTCGTTGAGTACCTTGAGCGCCTCCTTCTCGGACCACTCGGTGTAAGGCTTCTTGTTCCACTGCGCCGAGACGGCAAACGGGCACAAGAGCATAACCGCCAACGCGCTTATTACGAACAGGCGGCACACAGGCTTCATGGCACTTTCCTCCGGCAAGTGAATTATTGGGTGATGAGTAGCGGTTCTCGTTGACCTGACCGAAACCCGCGACATCATAGCTCGGGTTCGGTGTCAGTACAACTTTCAAATTGGATAGGTCTGTGCGGGGCGGGGCCCGGTGGTCATCCGGGGATCAAGGGCATAGGGGGGCGTAGGGGCTTGCTCGGCTTTCCGGCGTTCCTCCGGACCTCATGAAGCTTTCAACTTAGGCTTCAAGTCTTTTCAGAAAATTGCTCACTGCCGGGGCCAGTTGAAACGCCAACTGCTCGTTCTCCTCGCGCGTCTCATTCGAAATGACAAAGGCAAGGTGGTCGCGAGTCTCCATTCCCGCTACTTGAATGTTGTGCCAGGAGGTCTCGTGTACAGGCACGCCCGAGGCCCGGAGCACCGCACCAGCTCCCGCGGGCGGGAAAGCTTCACCGTTCTTGCGAGTGACCACAAGCGAAACCACATCACTCTGATTCCGCATTATCAAGTGAACAAACTCACGTCCCTGGTAATGACAGCGATGCCCTACTACCACCGTGTAGTCACTCGGGATTCTGTCTTTCACGATCGAGACCAGTTCCTCGTATTCAGGTCCGAGTCGCCGGGACATCTGCTCCGGCGTGAACTGCTTGTTCGCAAGCTGGTGGTCGATCGAGCAGAAGACATGATTATCAAATCCGATCTTTAAGATCTGTCCGGCCGCATCGCCAGGCGTCACTTCCGCCCGCAGGGAAGGCGCCTTCCGGGAGTTCATACTAAAGAACACGCCAACCGAGATGGCCAGCATCGCAGCCGCGGCGGCGGCGAGCGTAAACGCTTTGAAGTTGAAACCTCGACCTCGCCGGAGCTCGGTGCCGATGCGTTCTCGAAGCGCGGGGGGGGCGTACTCCTGCATCACCGCGCGCTTCAGCTGGTTCTTGAGACGCGCCCAATCTTCCAGCGAGCGAGAACAGGAATCGCACAACTCGAGATGTCTCAGCACTTCGTGGTTGGTCTCGATCATCAGCTCGTTATTCAGATATGAGTCCAGGTACGACCGGATGCGCTTGCAGTAACCGTCCCCCAAATTTATTACTTTCATGCGCTCTTCCCCTTCTCTCGAATTCCATAGCCCTCTGCAATTCCCGACAACTCTGTTCTCAATAACCTTCGCCCGCGGCTCAACCGTGACATTACCGTCCCGACAGGCACGCCCAGCGTCCCGGCGACCTCTTTGTAAGAAAACTCCTGCACGTCAGCCAGCAGCACCACCTCGCGATATTGCACCGGAATGTTATCAAGCGCGGCCAGCACATCCTCATCACTCAGTTGCTCGGGCACCGGTGGCTCGTATGCCACGGTGTCTTGCAAGAGAAGCTCGTCATTCTCCTGGACCAATTTCGTCTTGTACCACTTGCGACGGTGGTGATGAATCACGTGAAACAGGATCTTGAACAGCCACGCGCGGCAGTTGGTCCCAGGCTCAAACCGGTGAAACGACTTCCAGGCTTGGAGATACGCATCCTGAACCAGATCCTCGGCATCGGTACGACTGCCGACTACGCGCGCAGCCGTCCGATACAGGTCATTCAGATGCGGAAGCGCCGCGGCCTCGAACTCGTCGGCAGGTGCAGTTCGGCCGAATATCACTTGGTGTCTCCTTGAGCAAGCATCACGATTGGTTGCAGTCTCGCGACCCATCCATTTTATCCCGTTGGGGCGCTTAAGTATTCCCGAAACCTGAAACTAAATTGGGTCCTAAAGCCTGGAATAATTCACCGGCGCATTGGGATGATCACTGTGAGACTAAATCGGAGGATGAATATGGCGCTTACCAAGAATCAAAACATCGCAAGCTGGATACTTCAGATCATCGTCGCGGTCATACTCTTTCAAACCTTGTTCTTCAAGTTCACCGGAGCGGAGGAGTCAAAATACATCTTCTCCACGCTCGGGCTCGAACCCTGGGGAAGACTGGGATCGGGTGCAATAGAGCTGGTCGCTGTAATCCTGTTGCTGATTCCTTCGACCGTGACGATAGGCGCAGTTCTCGCGCTTGGCACCATAACCGGAGCTATTTTCAGCCATCTAACCAAGCTCGGGATAGTAGTAAAGGACGACGGCGGCTTGCTGTTCGGGTTAGCAGTCACCGTGTTTGTCTTCAGTGCCGCGATCCTGATCATACGCCGCAGCGAAATCCCAGTGATTGGCGGGAGATTTTTTGGGAACGCCGTGTGAATCTCGCTAGAAGATGCGGTGGCACTTGGCTCGCGCTCGCTTCTCGCGGAGTGTTGAGGCGGGTTTTTGCTAAGCGTTGTCTCCATCACCGTCAATTTGCAATTGACTCTGTAATACAAACCGTTTATCTTGAAGCCCTAAAACGGTTCGAGGAACTGACAACTAGGAGTTTAGCCTCTGTCGATCAGTTCTCTTTTAACCTCATTGCCTCAACTGAAGGCACTGATATGGAGCGCAACAATGAGAAAAGCCCCCTTGCTTGTGAGCCTCACATTGATCCTCTTTGGAGTCTTTGGGCCTGGCGTTTCACGCATCTCCTCAGCAGCCCCACCGCAGAAGCCTGTTGACCCGGCGTGTGTGGAGATCTGCCGGCAGCAGCTCTTTGACTGTATTTTGGTAAATGGGGAATCCAAGAAATGCGGATCTGTATACCGCAAATGCATTGCCCATTGTGGAAAGTAACCGCTGTTGGGCCGCGTGGTTCAGAAAGTCGAATTCAAAGCCGCGTCCCGTTACACTTTATCGATAGTCGCCGGACGGCTCACGAAATGGTTTGTTGAGTCCATCGTAGGCGTCATTCCACGAAACTCGGGATTAACATCGTTGACAAAGTACATGTCGATCTCGCCTTTGTGCTTCGCCGCAATCTTGCCGCGGTACTCGCAAACGAAGAAGTCTTTCACCTGAGCGTAAGTTGCTTCCGAAATGTTAATTCGGCCCGATACTCCGGACGATTCGAGACGGCTCGCGGTGTTCACCGTGTCTCCCCAAATGTCGTACGCAAATTTCTCGCGACCCACGACTCCGGCCACAAGCGGACCCGTGTGAATCCCCAGTCGCAGCCGCCAGCACGGCTGGTTCAGAGTTTTCTTTCTCTCGGCGAGCTCCTCCATGAAGCCCTGAATTTCGAGCGCTGCCAGCACGCTGTCTACTGCGTGGGTTTGGTTGGCTGACGGTATCCCGCCCGCCGCCATGTACGAATCGCCTATTGTTTTGATCTTTTCAAGGTTGTGTTTTCTGGTTATCGCGTCAAACCGGCTAAAGCAGAAATCCAGTTCGGCGATCAACTCCTCTGGGGTCATCCCCTCGGCGATCTGGGTGAAACCGGCAAAGTCTGTAAACAACACCGAGGCGCTATCGTAATGACGCGGGCAGACTGATTCGTTGGCCTTCAGTTCTTCGGCGATGCTCGACGGCAAAATGTTTAGTAGGAGCGAGTCCGACTTCCCGCGCTCCTGGTTCAGATTCTTGGTCAGCACCACCACCAATACACCCGTGAGAAACTGGACGAACAAGAAGTTGCTGCGGACGTCCAACGTCCTTTCCAGAGGACTCGCGTACTGAGTGATCCAACCGGGCTGCTGATGCTCCACGATGAACAGCGAGGCGGTTGTCACGCCGGCCACCAGGAACGCAACAACGGTTGTCCGCACGTTTGCCGCCAGGATGATTCCGATCACCAAAGCAGGAATAAAATAGTAATGCGCCCCTCCGGCAGAACCCGCATTGAAGAGCGAGTTGATAAACAGAAAAGCCAGAATCACCCCGATAAACGGCCAGTACAAGACGCGATAAGAGCCGCGGAACCGCGAGAGGTAATAAAAGGCCGCAAACAGAAACCCAGTCCCCAGGTGCAACAAAACCAGGATCCGAGGTGTCCGCGAGAACAGGGCCGCAATAGTTCCTCCAATGTTGGCCACCGCGTTGAGCAGGCTAACCGCGTTGAATAGCCGGCACTCGATCGAGTGCCGTCGATGATCGCCTATTAAAATCGCAAGGACCCGATCGGCCCATTTCTGCATAGTCAACCTCCTCGGTCTCCAGGCAGCTCAGCAACCTTTGCCTGCCTTTCCACCAACATTCATTGTATGTTCATTTCCTCGAGAGAATCTCATCCAGACTCAAAGGCACGTTCTTGAGCCAGTAGAGTAGTAACTCCGGCCGTCCGTGCGACGCGGACAGAATTGCATCAATTTCGTCCGGCGAGAAATAGTTGCGTTGCTTTTCAGCAAGCTTTGAGGCCGGGATGTTCTTGTAGAGCCATCGCCGGTACTCCTTCAATCCTTCGCCGTATCCAAGCGAGATCGCCTTGAGATCCGCCCATCGCTCAAACCGCGCGGTGAATCGTTGCGACGTCAGGCGCACAAGGCCAACAAGGCGAACGCGATTCCGCACTTTGAACCAGACGACGTGCGCAAGTTCGTGCGCGATGATAGCTCGAACAGCCTCGTCCGGAGCCTTCAACTCAAACACCCGCGGATTGACCAGCAGCAGATAGCGCATGCGCGTAAAGAAATACTGAGGAAGCCCAAAACGCGCCCTGAAATAATCCGTCCGCGAACGAAACGGTTTGATCCGGATATCCAACCCTTTCAAGTTGGGATAAGAGCTGGCAATGACTTCGCTGGCAACCAGGCGAGCTCGGGTCACGGCCTCCGTAGCCGCTGGACCTGTAGATGACTGTAGACGAACGTGCGTACGACCCGCACCGGATAAGATGCCGGGGGAATTCAAAGCGAGGACCGTGGCTAAGATGATCGCGACTTGTGACATCGTCAATTGGATCGCGCGCTAAAGTGAGCGAGATATTAAAGGTGGCATTCAAACCTGATGAGGCCGCGGTCTGTTGCTGTAGTCAGTCAACGCGCGCATCAACTCTCTGAGCGTGCTTGGCTTGACGCCGCGTTTGCGATTCATGGCGCCGATCTCGAAAGCCAGCTTCCATTGCTGGAACAGCACACGATAGGCGTCGAACAGCCCGTTTTTTGGATCATAGATGTGTGTTGCTTCGGAGGTCACGCCATTGAGCTCGACGATCTTGAAGTTGCGGCCTGCTCGAAAATCCTCAAGTGAAGGAGTGCGAATATCAAATCTGCCGAAGTAGAACCCCTCGAACGAGCGGCTGATCTCATCGATTTTTGTTTCAAGTTCCGGGGTGTTGATCCAGCTCCCATCCAAAAACATCGCGCCCTTGCAGTGTGTTCCGAGCTCCACCAATTGCACTCGCTCGCCGCGGGCCGGGATCTCACCTGCTCGCGCCTGGTGCTTGTTCAGGAGGAATCGGGCGATGCGCACTGCGCGCTGATCTTGAAGTATCAGCTTCTCGAGCGAGCTCACTCCATCACCCGTCACCGCCGTCATTCGCTTCTCGGTGATCGAAAAAATGCGCCCGCGATGTTCGTCAGGCCGGCGATAGTAGAACACGCCGAACTCTTCACCGTAGACGTATTCCTGAATGATTGTGTCCGAGGAAGCGCTCGACAGGTAACGACCGGCCTCTTCGGCCGATCTGATGATCGCGACGCCCGATCCACGTTGTCCTTGGTCGGGTTTCAGAACCACCGGGAAGAGGCAACCGTTCTCAGCCATGAAATGCTCAGCCGCGACAGCCTTCATATTCGCATCAAGTGTCGCCTCAATCATCGAAGAT
>JBASRM010000005.1:0-26253 GCA_049273835.1 Blastocatellia bacterium
GCGGCCCGGCAAACCGAACTCTGGACCAGGCTCAGGATGAAGCTCAAGCTCGCCGGTTGCGGCAGCGGTTTCGCAAAGGCGTGTTTGTAATCCCCAGCCTGCTCACGACCGCGAACATCTTCTGTGGGTTCTATTCCGTAATGGAATCGCTGGCCGGCGCAAAAATGCTGGCGCTTCTTCCACCCGAGGGCCTGGAGTTCGTCTACTCGGGAGCAGTCAGCGCAGCCGCCGAGCACTTCGACCGCGCTGCTATCACTATCGGTTTGGCAGCTTTGTTTGATTTGCTGGACGGCCGTGTCGCTCGAATGACCAATGCGACTTCCGAATTCGGGCTCGAGCTGGATTCGATCGCCGACGTGGTTTCGTTCGGAATCGCTCCGGCTATGCTTGCATTTGCGTGGGGCTACGGCGAGGTGCCGAGTCTGCACAACGTCGGCTGGGCCGCATCCTTCCTGTTCGTGATCTGCGGCGCGCTCAGACTGGCTCGCTTCAACGTGCAAGCTCGGCGTCCTCACTCCAACCTCCCGCCCAAAAACCCCAAGGTCGATAAGAAAGCGTTCGTCGGAATGCCGATCCCGGTTGGCGCCACTATGATTGCCTCGATAGCGCACTTCTCGCCGACGCCGATGGCATACGTTGTCGAAAGGCGGTTATGGTCGCTCGTAGTCGGCCCACACGTTTACTCGACTGCGTTGATTGTGCTGGTTGTTTGTCTGGCCTTCTTGATGATTTCGACCATACGCTATTCGAGCTTCAAGAATGCAAGTGTTGGTAATCGCAATCCGAGAATCCTGATAATCGGGCTGGCGTTGGTTGTGACGTTGATTTGGTTTTACTCGCAATGGGTGTTGCTTATTATTTCTACCCTCTATGTTTCTTATGGAATTGTTGCCAAGCTCTGGTCGCTTCTGAAACCCCGACACGCTCCCGAGCGCCCCCCCGAGCGCCCCGATGTTGAGCTCGACAGTAAGCCATCATCGGACATCAGGGCCTAGCATCCGAAGAATCCAAGACGGTGCACGTCTACCGCGGGGTTAGTTCCCAGCGCATTTCCGCCCGCTCTCGGGGAACACCCCTTTATTACCACCCAATCTGTAAATTTTCTTCATAGCGAGCCGGGCTCCTGTCGCCAGCAAGGTGAAGATCGAGGATTATTTTGCCAAATTCTCAACCCTTCGTCCCCGGCTTAAGTACCAATTGCTCTGGCTCAGTGGTTGCAGAAAGCCGGTTGCCAAATTCATCGGTCTTCACAAGCCGGGAGGGGGAATTATGGTGGGTAACGACTTTTCAATACTGATTGTTGATGACCACGAACCGACGCGTGACGGTCTGATCACTTTGCTCGGCGCACAACACCGTTGTATTGCGGCCGCATCCGCTGAAGAGGCCATTCGACTTCTCGCCGCCCGGTCGTTCAATCTCGTGCTCACCGACATCCATATGCCGGGAGCTTCCGGACTTGAGCTTTGTCGAGTAGTACAAAGATTGTCTCCGGACACTCTTGTGATAGTCGTATCCGGGATGGCTGATATCCGTTATCGAATTGAAGCGCTCCGGCTTGGCATCCTTTACTATATTGAAAAACCAATCGATCCCGAACAACTCTTTGCGTTGGTTGAAAGCGCTTTAAGGTGCCAGACCCTCGTCGCGGCGAGACACCGCCACGATGAGCCGGCTACGCAATGGCACAAAGCCAAAGCGAGTTGAACCCGATTACCTATCGTCGGGTGGCGCCGCGCTCGAGTTGCCGTTCAGGAATCGATCGAACCAGTAGATCTGCCAGTTCAAGCTTTCGACTAAATGCTTTGGCTCGCCGGTGCGAGTAAGGTTGTGGTTCTCGCGCGGGAAGATCACCAACTCTGTCGTGACGCCAAAGTGCTTAAGCGCGCGGAACCACTGCTCGCCCTGCTCTGGCGGCACGCGGTAATCATTACAGAGTTACGGGCTTGCTACAAATCACTGTTGATGCTCCGGATGTGTGCAGCCGGTAAACTCCTTTAAGTACGCGTTGCCCTTGTACCGCAGTTCCTTATGAATGCCAATTTCGGACGTGTAGTAACCGTCGACAGTCGCGTATTTGAATGTGCGGAAAAACTTTTCTTCAAGGGTTTGCGGAGCCCTTTCGTTCTTGCTGATCTCCTTTAACAAATCGATCTGCTGGTCCACCGTCGATTCGGCAAAGACCTTGCCGAATCTGTCGCGGCTGATCTTATTGATTGCGGCCAATCCCTCCCGCCAGGTTTGCTTTGTGACCTCAGCGGACTCGTTGATCACAAGATCGATGTATGCGCTGACTCCGGCCGCTTTTGCGCCGGGTGAGTGGTCATCCGCAGGTATGATACGCTCGGACATTTCCAATACCGTCTTGTTCTCTTCTTCAGTAAAGAACTTTAGCGGTTGAGCCTGCGCCGCGGCGGTTGCTTGACCGGAGTGGTGCGTGTGATCGTGGACGGCAAGCTCTTGCGCACTCGTGTTGCTTCCCAGCACGGGCAAGGTTGCAATCACACCGACTCCAACGCCGATGGTCTTGATCGCATCGCGGCGGGTCAGTTGTTCTTTGTCATCAGCCATCGCCAAAGCCTCCCAGCAGTCTCGGTTCTAATAGTCGTTGCGCCACGGGATCAGCGAACTCATCCACTGTCTGCGCCGCGGGTTCTCAGGCACTCGAGCTACAGTGCAAAAAGCTTGAGCCGCTACGCGCGCCAGATCGTCGAACCATTCGGGTCTCGCAATGAAATGCCCGCCGTCCTCGGAGCTCAGCTTTCGATCCGGGAACTGGTGATCCCACTCTACAAAAAAAGCTCGGCGCCAGAACTCGTCTTTGCCTCTGATCTCGACTTTGATCTGTTGTTTCACCGGTCGCGCTCCTTTGAAAGCCGCGAGTCCTGACTTCGCTGACGCAACGGGCAAAACCTATAACACGCGTGATTGAATGTCAAACAAGCGTCCGTGCCTGGTGACTTCAGTGATCTGTGGCAATTCTCTCGCAGCTCACTATTACGACAATACCGAATGTAGCCGCGCGTGAAGCCACGTGATGCTTTGTGCTAACATCCGATTATGCGCTTGACCCGAATTGAAGCTTCAGGGTTCCGCAACCTGGAAGGCTTCGCAGAGTTCGGCCCCGGACTGAACATCTTCTACGGCGACAACGCTCAGGGAAAAACGAACTGGCTGGAGGCGATCTACGTCCTCGGCAACACCAGGTCGTTTAGAACCAGCCAGCTTAGGGAATGCATAGCGTTCGACCAGCAGCAAGCCGTCTTGAGAGGTGAGACGCTTCGCGGCTCGGTTAACAAACATACTCAACTTCTACTCAGCGCTGACTCAAAACAGGTTTTCGTAAACGGCAAGCGTGAGGCGCTGGCGCGCTACCTCGGCAACCTCGACGTGTTTGTGTTCTCGCTCGAAGAGATGGATGTCATTCGGGGCGAGCCCGGTCAACGCCGGCGCTTCATCGATCGGGGTGCGGTCACCGTCAGTCCGAGATTTCTCAATACGCTCTCGCGCTACAACCAGGTGATCAAGCAAAAGAATCGGCTGCTGGGAGAAGCGGCCAACAGCGATCACTCTGTACAGTTTGTCCCCCAGATCGAGGCGTGGAACGAACAGCTTGTCGAGCTGGGCGCGGCGATCCATCACCAGCGCACTAACTACGTCGGGCGGCTCAATAAAGTGCTCGAACAGAACGATCACGGCCGGGCAATATTTGGCGCCGAGCGGATCAACGTCCGCTACCGATCGCAGCTTGAAGGCAAAGGCGACCTGGATCACTATGCTGATCTTTTTCGTGACCGGCTGAGTTTGCGGCTCACTGCTGAAATTGCAGCCGGGCACTCGCTGATCGGGCCTCATCGGGACGATCTTGAGCTGCTTTCCGACGGCCGGGACGTGGCCCGCTACGGAAGCGCCGGACAACAGCGAAGTGCCTTACTTTTGCTTGATTTAGCGCAGATTTCCATCTACAATTCAGTTTACGAAGAAAGCCCCGTTTTGCTTATCGATGATATCGACGCCGAGCTCGATAAAGGGCGAATAGAGGCGCTGCTTTTAGAGCTCGAAGGACGAACTCAAACAGTCGTCAGCACGTCGCGCAGGGCCATCGCAAATCGTTATCGCGACCGCGCTGTGGTGTATCGCGTTGAGCGTGGGCAAGCCTTGTGTGAGAGCGGAGCGGCCGAAGAGTCGTCGGAATCCGCGGACGGTGACCGGGGTAATGAAGCGGCTGAATCGAACGCTGAAGATTTTGAGCAGCCGACCAACTTCGGGGTGTGAGAAATTAGAATAAATGGGTTTGAATTGTTTTCTGAAGTGCGCCGGATAGCTTGAACTAAGCGCTTTTTGGGAACACAGACAGGCTAAAGTTTGCCGGAGATAAAATGAGGAGAAGGGCGTGACAACGAATCCACAACAGGAGTATGGAGCGGCTTCGATTACGGTTCTCGAGGGTCGAGACGCCGTGCGAAAGCGGCCCGCGATGTACATTGGCTCCACAAGCGAGCTGGGCTTACACCATCTGGTTTATGAGGTCGTGGACAATTCCATAGACGAAGCACTGGCCGGTCATTGCGATCGTGTAGAAGTCTTTATTCATATCGATAATTCAATCACCGTTATCGACAACGGCCGAGGAATACCGGTTGATCTTCACAAGCAGGAGAAGGTGTCGGCCGCAGAGGTTGTGCTGACAAAGCTTCACGCCGGCGGGAAGTTCGACTCAAACGCTTATAAGGTATCGGGCGGCTTGCACGGAGTCGGCGTCTCGGTTGTGAACTTCCTTTCAGAATTGTTACGGCTGGAAATATGGCGGGACGGTACCACCTACGAGCAGGAATACATTCGAGGCATACCACAGGGCCGGCTTCAGCCGACAGGCAAGACTCGCAGAAGAGGCACGAAGGTCACCTTCAAGCCCGACTCGGAAATCTTCGAAGTTACCGAATTCAACTTTGACACTCTTTCCCAACGGCTGCGTGAGAAGGCGTTTCTGAACTCGGGTGTTCGGATCAGCATCAACGATGAACGGACGGAAAAGTCTCACGAGTTCTTCTACAAAGGTGGAATCGCGGAATTCGTCAAGCACCTGAACAAGAACAAATCGGTGCTGCACTCTCATCCGATCCATCTTGACAGAGAAGCGACCGCCGCCGACCCACTTGCCATCGAGGTCGCGATTCAATACAACGACGGCTACAACGAGATCGTCCACTCGTTCGCCAACAATATCAACACGGTTGATGGCGGTACGCACCTGACCGGGTTTCGGGCGGCGCTGACAAGGACGATAAACAACTACGCGAAATCCTCGGGGCTTTTCAAGAAAGACGACGAGAAGCTTGCTCCCGAGGACGTGAGAGAGGGGCTGGTCGCAGTGATTAGCGTCAAACTGCCGCAACCGCAGTTTGAGGGCCAGACCAAGGGCAAGCTCAACTCGGATGTGAAAGGACAGGTCGAAGCCTTCATCAACGAAGGTTTGGGACGACACTTCGAGGAGAACCCGACCGTCGCGCGCAAAATCATCGCAAAAGCCATCGACGCGGCCCGCGCTCGCGAGGCGGCCCGCAAGGCCCGCGATCTGACGAGGCGCAAGGGAGCGCTTGATTCAGCCTCGCTTCCAGGAAAGCTTGCAGATTGCTCCGAGAAAGACCCCGCGCTTTGCGAGATCTTCCTGGTCGAGGGAGATTCGGCGGGCGGCTCGGCAAAGCAGGGACGCGACCGGCGCACTCAGGCGATACTTCCGTTAAAAGGAAAAATCCTGAACGTCGAAAAAGCGCGTTACGACAAGATGCTGGGTCACTCGGAAATCCGAACGATGATTACCGCTTTTGGCACGGGTATCGGCGCGACCGATTTCGATGTGTCGAAGCTCCGATACCATCGCATCATCCTGCTGTGCGACGCCGACGTCGACGGCTCGCATATTCGCACTCTGCTCCTGACGTTCTTCTATCGTCAGATGCCCGAGCTGATTGATCGCGGTCACATCTACATCGCCCAGCCGCCGTTATTCAAGATCAAGAAGGGTAAGAGCGAGCAGTACATACACGACGAGAGGGATATGCAAAAGTACCTGATGCGCAAGGCGACCGAGAACATAACCGTGACTGTGAAAGCTACAGACGCCCAGTTCAAGGGTGCGGACCTGCGAAAGATGCTCGAGAAACTGGCCGAGTTAGACAACTATCTGGACAAACTCGAACGGCGCTTACACGACCGCAAGATAGTCGACACGGTGATCGATGCGTTTGCCGGACCGAAAGGTATCTTGACCACCAGGGCTGCGAAGAAACTCCACGAGGTTTTCGAGAAGGAAACTCTCCTGCAGGAAATAACTGCCGCTCTCGAAGAGGTCAGTTATGAAACCGAGATCGTGGAAGACGAAGAGCACGGCACGTTCTCGATCGCTGTCCAGAGGGCGCGTGGCAACGGGCGCATCGTGATCGACTGGGAGCTTGCGACTCACGTCGAGTTTCAAAAGGCGGTTCAGCTCTACGGTGAGCTCCAGGACCTGAGCCAACCGCCATTCGTCATCAGTGAAAACGACACGCACACGATAGTGGAGTCACGGCCGGCGCTTCTGGAACACATAATGACTTCAGCCAAGAACGGCCTCAGCATCCAACGTTACAAAGGGTTGGGCGAGATGAATCCGGAGCAGCTCTGGCAGACGACTTTGAACCCCGAAACCCGAACGATTCTCAACGTTCAGGTGAACGATGCGGTCGAGACCGACGAGATGTTCACGGTATTGATGGGAGACGCGGTCGAGCCACGGCGGAAGTTCATCGAAGACAACGCGCTGGATGTGAAGAATCTGGATATTTAGGAATTGCCGATAAATCCAAGGCAGTTCACAGGGCCGGGGCTCATCGCTTCGGCCCTGTCCACTTTTGGAGGCGAGACAAGTCGCGCCAACCACTGAATGCATTTTCACCCTCGAACGTTAGCTATTTCTTAATCCCGTCGTTTTCGATTCCCGTGTAGCTGTCTCGCGGGAATAGGCCAAGCCACGGGTCCGAACGCGGTGTTAGAAACAACTCCGCATAAACCCTCTCGTTTAGCGCATCCAGATCCGTCTCCATGCCGCGCGCGAGCCATTCGTGAATCTTGCTGTGGATGACGAATTCGTTGCGCACGGTGTCTTCGGCAATCGCGCGCTCGAGTTTGTTGATTGCTCGCTCGAATGAGGCTTTGGCAGGCGCTTCCGAGCCGCCGTACAAGCCAGGGTTCTTAGCGCGCATCAACAGCTTGCTGCTCGCGTCCAATCGGGCGTCCGCGGAGTGTAGATCCGCGATTCGCGCCCAGGCTGCATCTTCGCCGCGCGGATCGAGAGCCTTAGGATCGGGAGAGATCCCGCGAAGCACCGGCCTTTCGACCACCGCTCTCTTGGCGACTGTAACGGCCGCAGCTAATTCCGCGCGCGGCGAAGCGGAGGTTTGGACATCTGGTCTTAACGGTTCGCGGGAAGGAGCCGATGAGAGGTTGGCTTTCGTGACATCCGCCTCCCACGCCGCTGCCAGTTCATTGATTGACGTTTCGTGATATTGACGCAGCACGGCGGCACGCTCCGCGTTGTTTGTCGCGGCGGCGGACGAGGCTGCAACACGCGCGGCGCGCTCAAGCCTCCGAATGAACGCCTGTGGGCCGTACAGACCGGGCAGCGCGTCCATCGGGCGGCCGTCGGTGTCCAGGATGTAGTGAATGCTGTTGCCGGTAAGCGTGCGTTGAAGTTTTCTCCCGTCGCCAAAGTCGATCGTGACTATGGGCACCGGGCGCACCGATTGCCAGTGCAGAATAAACCTGTCGCGCAGAAGCGCCGACACTTCGGCGTTTGAATACAGGATCAGGCGAAAGAAGCGGCTGTTGGCGCAACTCAGTTCTTCATCGAGCTTGCCCAGCAACCGCAACGAGAGGATTGGTTTCCCGCTGGACTTTGCAGCTCCCAACGCCTCGTTCAAGTCCGTGTACCAAAACAAATGCGACGCTGAGCAGTCGCGCTGGGCGCAAACTTGATCGAGGGCGGCCCTCACACGCTGGGACTCGCGAGGCGTTGGGCGGGCAGCGGTTGCGCCGATCTCAATTTCTCGGTTGCCGAGCTCCGAGGCAAACGCTTCGAGGAAGGCGTCCAAGCCAGCCGGACCCCGCGATCGAAGCGCGGCAATTGCGGCAGCTGACTCCGCCGGATCCTCGGATACGGTTTTGCGAGCGAGCGCCGGCGCGTGCTTCCCGCCCTCAGACGTATCCGCAACCCCCACGCTGCCGAGCGCGAGCGCAACCGCAACCGCCAACACAAGACACCTCTTTAGCATGAGACACCTCCCTGGAGCCGGTACGTAGCTGGATTTCGAATCGCAATCCATAGAACGCCCCGCCCGCGCGCCGGTTCCAGTTCTTCGGGAATAGCCAGCCTCTTCAGGCAACTTCAAAAATATAGTTGACATAGAGATAGTTCATATATAAACTAGTTTCCGATACGGAGCAGATCGAATGAAACTGCAACAAGAGCTCAAGCTGAAGCAACCGCTCGCGAGCCTCAATCATGAGGCCTTGCTGAGCCTCGTGCGCACATCGGCGCTCATGCAAAAGCTGTCCGACCGGTTCTTCTCTCAATTTGGATTAACTGACGTCCAATTCAACATACTGATGATCCTCAAAGAACACGGCAGCCAGGGTTTGAGCCAGCAGCAGTTAAGCGAGCAGCTGATTGTCACCAAATCGAACGTCGTGGGATTGATCGACAGGCTCGAACGCGGCAACTACGTCAAGCGCGTATCGCATCCTTCCGACAGGCGCTTCAATCAAATCGTGCTTACGCCCAGGGGGCAGAAGCTCGAGGCCAGGGTGGAGAAGTCGTATTTCAAAGAGGTCGATAAGATGATGAACGTGTTGACCGCATCCGAGAAGCGAGGAGTGATCAAAGCGATGGATACGATTCGCGAATACGTGGTCAACAACAATGCAGCGTGACCCCTGCAACCAGAACGCGCATGCGGTCATCTATGAGCGAACCGCGCGTGTTGACCGGCGAGCTCCGCAGACGGGGGCGCGCAACGGCAGGGGCCGTTAAGCCGGCATCTGCTTGCAAAAGCCTGCGATGAGGACGGAGGTCCTTATGACTCAAGACAACAACTCTCCTGAAGACGAACCCGACCCGAAAGGAAACTCGGCCCGGGAGATCGCCGAACTCAACGAACGCCTCACCTATCTCGAATCGTCAGTTCGAGAACAGATCGCGCGCCTTTATGCCATCGAGCGAGTACTGGGTACTTCCTCGGCGCCGGTCAAACAAATTCAACGGGTGACACCTCCGGCCGCGCCTCCAAAGCGTGAGCAAGCCGCACTACCGACTTTAGAACGAGGCCCAGAACGCCCGCAGGTGATTGAGAAGGCGGCGCTGCCCGCGAAGCCGGCGCTGCCGGCGCAGCAAATCACGCCCGCCCCGGAGACGCCGGCTGAGCCTCCAAAGATAGCGGCGCCGCCAACGGCGATTGATTCGAAAGCGCTGGCCGGCAAGGCTAATCCGACCGCAGTACACCCGATCACCCAGGCGACCCGTGCTGAGCAGATGCGCCAGACTCAAACTGCGCGTACGCGTGAAACATCAAGGGATCGCCCGGACCTCGAGTCGCGAATAGGCGGGCGGTGGCTGTTGTGGATCGGCGTAATCGCCATCTCGTTTGGGATGGCTTTTTTCCTCAAGTACGCCTTCGACAAGCAATGGATCACACCGGGTTGGCGAGTAAATATTGGAGTCGCGATCGGATTGGGCTTCCTGTTTGGCGCCGATCGATTGCGCAAACGTTACCCGATTTATTCGCATGGCCTCGCGGGCGGCGGGATCTTCATTCTGTATTTATCGATCTTCGTCGGGTGCAATACCTATGAGTTGCTCTCTCGCCCGGTTGCATTAGGACTAATGGCGGCGGTGACCGCGACCGCGTCTCTACTGGCGGCGCGCTTCAACGCTCTGCCAATAGCGATCCTCGGTCTGATCGGCGGCTTTCTCACTCCAATCCTGCTTTCGACCGGCGTGGACAACGAGGCCGGACTGTTTAGCTACATCGCGTTATTAGACCTCGGTGTGCTGGCGCTTGCATATTCCAAACAATGGCGCAGCTTGAACTACATGGCTTTTACGGCGACGGTGGCAATGTTCGCCGGATGGATGCTCGTCCAATACTCGCCCGGGAAGTTGGGGACGACAATGTTGTTCCTG
This sequence comes from Blastocatellia bacterium, assembly GCA_049273835.1. Lineage (GTDB taxonomy): Bacteria > Acidobacteriota > Blastocatellia > UBA7656 > UBA7656 > Onstottus_A. The sequence continues at coordinate 10,217 of JBASRM010000005.1, forward strand.
ACCATCTTCTTCATGATCTTTGCGCTGCTCGCGGTGCTGCACAACGTCGTCAATCGCCGGCCGACTCTATGGATCGACCTGGCGATGGTGTTCTCAAACGCGTTGCTTTATTTCAGCACCAGCTATGAGCTGCTTGAAGCCAACAATCACGGGATTCTCGGTTTGTTTGCCGTGTTGGTATCGGCTTTCTACATGGGGCTGGGCTACTTCACCTACAGCCGTGACCGCGAAGACAGTCTCCTGGTTTACACGTTTCTAGCATTGGCGTTTCTGTTTGGCGTGCTCGCAGTTCCAATCCAGCTTGATCAGCACTGGGTGACGATGGGCTGGGCGCTGGAAGGCGCGGCGATGACTTGGATAGGTTTGCGCGCCAATGATCGAACATCCAGATACGGGGCGCTGATAGTTTTTGGCATAGCCGTGGCGCACTGGTTCAACACCGACGTTCGCGAATTTGCCTATCACGCAAATGAAGCGTTTCTTCCTCTTCTGAACCGCCGCGCGCTTTCCTGCGCCGTGTTTGTTGGAGCACTGTCGGCGGCGGCGCTGTTCTACAAGCGAATCAAGTCCAATGTTGCCGATGACGAGCGATCGATGTTCACCGGATTGTATATCCTCGGCGCCAATGCGCTGGCGATAATCCTGCTGAGTCTTGACGCAATCGATTACTTCGAGCAAGCGAAGCGGCTCGCAACCGGCAGCGATCAGGTGGCGTCAGTTGGCAACACAAAGGCCCTGACGCTGACGGCGCTCTGGAGTATATACGGCGCCGGCGCCTTGTTTGTCGGCGTGACGCGTCGGCTCAAGCCGCTGCGGTTTCTAGCGTTGTTTTTGCTAGCCTGTGCAACGGTCAAAGTCCTGGTGGTCGATCTGAACTATTACGCCGCTTCCTGGCACTCGCCGATTTTCAACACGACGTTTTTGGCATTCGCCTCGATTGTCGGGGCTCTTGCTCTTAGCGCTCGATTTTACGCTCGGGGGCTCGAGGCGGATGACGAGGAGCGAGATGTTTTGCTTCCTCTTCTGATTGGCGCCGCGAACGTGCTTGCAGTGATCGCGCTCGGAGCGGAAGCGCTGGGGCACTTTGACCGCGCTCAAGCAATCGAGACCGGACAGACCATAGCTCGTCTTGAAAACGCAAAACAACTCGCGCTCTCGGCGGTGTGGATAATCTATGGCGGAGTGGCCCTGATCATCGGCATTCGTCGCCGTTCGCAGGCTGTGCGTTTCGGTTCGCTGATATTGCTGGCGCTCGCGATCGTCAAAGCGGTCACCGTCGATTTGAGTTATTACAACGCCGAGTGGCACGCGCTGCTCTTCAACCCGACGTTTGCGGCGTTCGTCCTGCTGATAGGCGCCATTGTTATCGGAGCGCTGTTTTATGCACGGGGCGGGGACATCACGGAGAGGGAGCGGGGGCGTGTCATCCCAATTCTTATCGCGGCGGCGAACGTGCTTGCGGTCATAGCGCTTAGCGCTGAGGCCATCGGCTACTTCGACCGTGCGCAGTCGGGCGCCGCCGGATTGGTTTCGGCGCAGCTTGAAAACTCAAAACAACTGGCTCTGTCGGCGGTATGGATCATCTACGGCGCAACGGGGTTGATCGTCGGCATCCGCAGTCGCTTGACGAATTTGCGCACGGGCTCGCTGATTCTCCTTTCGCTGGCGACGCTCAAAGTAGTCTTTGTAGATTTGTGGTTTTACGGCGCAAGTTGGCACACCCTTCTGTTTAATCCGACATTCACCTCGTTTGTCCTGCTAGTGAGTGCGCTGGTGGTTGGCGCATGGTTTTACGCCCGGAGCGAAGGTATCGCGGACAAAGAGCGGGCTCTTCTGATCCCTATTCTCGTCGGCGCGGCCAATGTGCTTGCGGTCATCGCCCTGAGCGCCGAAGCCATCGGATACTTTGAGCAGGCCAAGGCCCAGGTCGCCGTCCAGCTTTCGAGCGAGATCGCCCGTCTTGACAACAACGAGCATCTCGCGCTCACGGCGTTGTGGACAATTTACGGCGGCGCAGCGCTGATCATTGGCATCAAGAGTGGATACAGGCCTCTCAGGTTGGGCGCGCTGATGCTGCTGGCCGGAGCGACGTTCAAGCTGCTGATCGCCGACCTAAAGTACTATCGATCACCGTGGCATACGCTGATTTTCAACGAGACCTTTGCAGGATTTGCACTGATCATCCTCGCGCTGGCCTCGAGTGTCTGGTTCTATTCGCGGGCCGAAGACGTCGACGAAGATGAACGAACGATGATCATTCCGTTGATGGTTGGCGTGTTCAATGTGCTGGCCATTGTTGCGTTGAGCGCTGAAGTTCTCGGCTATTTTGGAAAGAACATGAGAGCAGACGGTGTTAGCTCGGATGAGCTTCGCGACCTGCATCTGGCGCGCCAGCTCTGGCTTTCGCTGGTATGGGCCATCTACGGCGGAGCAATGCTGACGGTCGGAATTGCGAAGCGAAGCAAGCTGCTTCGCGTGATGGCGCTTCTGTTGTTAGGGCTGACGATATTCAAAGTTTTTCTGTTCGATCTATCGTCGCTCGAGAAGCTCTATCGCATCATCTCGTTCATCGTCTTGGGCGCGATCCTACTGGTGGTGTCATTTTTGTATCAACGCTACAGGCAGCGAATGGCGGAGTTCATCGCCGACCCGGACGCTCCCTCGGCCGTGGGCACCGAGTGATTCCCGGCGTTCTGAGTTCAAGCTATAGCTTGCTCGCATTCGCCTATGAATGGCGGCGGCGAATCGATAGCAAGTTAAAGCTTGAACTCGGAACGGCCCGCGCTTCGGACTCGCGCTTATGCTCAAAACCGATCGCGCACACCCGCCCGATCCAATCGGCGATTCGGTGGCGGCCGCTTAGCTGTTGCGCTCGACCGCGGCCCATGCAGATAATAGCCGCGTGATCTGCCGGCTGATACTCACCTTGACGCGCTCATCTCTTTGCGCGCTCACCCCCTTTAACCGCATACTTCTTTTGAAAAGGAGAAACCATGAGCACTAATCCACTTATTGAACTCACCAATCTTGGGCAGTCGATTTGGAATGACAATATCGAGCGCAAGCTCGTCACGTCGGGTGAGCTGAAACGGCTAATCGATGAAGATGGGCTGAGCGGAGTAACTTCGAATCCTGCGATATTCGAGAAGGCGATCGCCGGTTCTGATCTTTACGGAGATCAGTTGCGAGATCTCGCGGAGAAAGGAAAGGGCGCACAGGAGATCTACGAAGCGCTTGCCATCCAGGACATTCAAATGGCCGCCGATGTGCTGGCGAGTGTATTTGAAAAGACCGGCGGCACCGATGGATTTGTCAGCCTCGAGTGCTCGCCTTTGTTGGCCAACGATACCGGCGCCACGATTGAAGAGGCCCGCCGGCTTTGGCGCCTGGTAGATCGCAAGAACGTGATGATCAAGATCCCCGGCACCGATGCCGGGATACCAGCTATAGAGCAATGCATCTATGAGGGAATCAACATCAATATAACCTTGCTGTTCTCGCTTCAATCCTATGAGCAGACGATGGAAGCTTACATACGCGGACTCGAGCGACGAGACGGTGAAGGCAAACCGATCAACAACATCTCGTCAGTCGCGAGCTTCTTTGTGAGCCGCATAGACTCGGCGGTAGATAAGGAACTCGAGCGGCGCATGAGCCAGTCGGCCGACGAAGCAGAAAAGGCCAAACTACAATCGTTGCTCGGCCGAATAGCGATTGCCAACGCAAAAGTAGCCTATCAGCGATACAAGAAGGTGTTTCACGGCGCGCGGTTTGCGGCGCTAAAACAGAAAGGCGCACAGGTTCAGCGTCCGCTTTGGGCATCCACCTCGACGAAGAACCCGGCCTACCCGGACGTCTATTATCCTGAAGCGCTGATCGGTCCGGAGACGATAGACACGCTGCCTCCGGCGACCATCGTTGCGTTCCGCGATCACGGCCGCGCTCGCGTGACCCTCAATGACAACCTGGATGATGAGCGCGCGGTGCTGGCTCGGCTTGAAGAGGTTGGTATCAGCCTCGATCAGGTAACCGGGCACGTGTTGGCGGAAGCTGTAAGGTTGTTTGTCGAGCCGTTTGAAAAATTACTAAAGACCATCGAAACCCGCGCTACTGAGATTCGGAATCGAGGCAGATCGAGCGGCGCGGCAACGGATAGATAGCCGGTTAATTATCAGCACCTGTATGCCGTTGGTCCGCGGACGCCCTCATCAACCTTGCCGAACCGAACCGTCGCACAGAGACGCCCGTACAGTTCGGCAATCAAGGAGCTTCATGCCCGCATTTTCAAGAGCAGTGAATATAGAAATGGACTGGCTGGATTCAACGAGCTTCGAGATTCGGGGTGCTCTCAACGACAACGTCCATTCGCTCACCGCGCGCTTTGTTGTCAGTTTTCCTGACTTTTTGATTCGCGAAGCGACCGGCGATATCACCAGCATGCCGTATCCCGGGTTCTGCCAGGGCTCGCTCGCGGCGCTCGAAGGACTGGTTGGCGAGCGAATAGGCCGGGGATTTCGAAAACGCGCGGGCGAAGTAGTCGGGGGCGCCGCGAGCTGCAGCCATCTGCACACTCTGGTGACCAACATGGCCGCCTGCGCCTTTCAGATGAATTACGTAGACGCAAAGCAGAAGCCCGAAGCCGCGGCCCGGATGCGCGCGGTGCGAGACGACGCGCGGCTGCGCCGCGAGATGGTGCTCGGATGGATGCCCGGGCTTCGCAACTCGTGCTTTGTGTTCAGCGAAGCAGCCGATCCGCTGTTCCAATTGACGATTGGAAAAAAGGACGATGGCTCGACCCTAAACCTTAACGAGGAGCGATGATGGGAAAGTACTTTGAGGATTTCGAACCGGGCGAAGAATCAACCACCGCCGGGCGCACGGTGACTGAAACCGACATAGTAAACTTCGCCGGCATCACCGGTGACTGGAATGAAATTCACACCAACAAGGAACTTGCCGAGCGAGGACCATTCAAACAGCGGATCGCCCACGGCGCGCTGGTATTTTCGATCGCGACCGGGCTCTCGGTGAGAATGGGCCAGACGGCTGACACGGTTATTGCGTTCTATGGGCTGGACAGGTTGCGCTTTGTAAAGCCGACCTTTATCGGCGACACGATTCGAGTCAAGCAAAGAGTCGAAGGCAAGACCGAGCGAGATGAACGCAGCGGCATCGTCACAATGCTCAACGAAGTAATCAACCAGCGCGACGAAGTCGTCGTGAGCTACACGGCTAAGGTCCTCCTCAAGCGTCGATAACCTTTCCAGTTGCTGGTTCGGATGGGACACGAGTCCTGCCGGCTTTGCATTAGTAAGAAGTCGTCATATCGTCGGATCCGGCGTCCTCAAACGATGAGAATATGGCGAGACTGTCCAGTCTGTGTGGAGTGGCCTGAGTTCGCGAGATGCTCACAGCCCGACAGTGTGCGGTACTTTTTGCCAGGGAGTTGAGCGATGAACCCGATTTGGTCGCAGATGATATACCGAGCCGTCAAAGATGCGATGAAAGTGTGCACGCATTGCAAAAAGGCGTCAGCTTACAAGCCGAAAAAACCAGGTCAGTACTACAAGTGCAAGTTCTGCGGACATAGATTCCAAGAGAAAGCGAAATGATTCATGCACGACGTACCAGTATTCAACGATCTGCTTATTCTGCTACTGGTTTCCGTACCCATTGCCTTTATCTGTGACCGGCTTCGACTGCCGGTAATCATCGGTTTCATGATCTCCGGAATTGTAATTGGGCCGTTCGGGTTCGGCCTGATCCGAGATGTCCACGCTGTCGAGATCCTCGCGGAAATCGGCGTCGTGCTTCTGTTGTTCACCATCGGTTTGGAGTTTTCACTACGCCGCATAGTGGAGATGAAGCGGCTGGTACTGTGGGGCGGCGGTCTTCAGGTTGTCCTAACGACCCTGTTGATAATTGGAGTCACCTACCTGCTTGGCCGCCCATTGAGCCAGCAGATATTCTTCGGGTTTCTGTTTACACTCTCCAGCACCGCAATTGTGCTAAAGACCTACATGGATCGCCGGGAGATGGACACGCCGCACGGAAAAGCGGCTGTGGGGATTTTGCTCTTTCAGGATTTGTGCATCGTGCCGATGATGCTGATGGTTCCGATCTTGAGCGGCAAGGAGGGGTCCTCGGCGGTACATATCGCACTAACCCTTGGAGGGGCGTTGCTGGCTATCGTCATCATTATTGTTGCCGCGAGGATCATCGTCCCGCGAGCCCTGCATAGCATTGTTCGGCTGCGAAGCTCGGAGGTGTTTATCATTTTTGTAGTGCTGGTGACTCTGGGAACCTCCTGGCTGACCGCTCAATTTGGATTGTCGTTGGCGCTTGGCGCATTCATCGCCGGTCTTGTCCTTTCAGAGTCGGAGTATAGCCATCAAATTGTGGCAGACATCCTCCCATTCCGGGACGTCTTTAACAGCATCTTTTTCGTCTCGATTGGAATGTTGCTATCGGTAAGCTTCGTTGTTATGAACCTCCTGCCGGTGCTCGCATGGGTAGGCGGACTGATTTTAGGGAAGGCCTTGGTGGCGCTGGTGGCGGTGCGAATACTCGGCAACTCGCTGCGGGTTTCGGCGATGGCCGGGATAGGGCTCGCGCAAGTTGGAGAGTTCTCTTTCATTCTGGCCAAGGTCGGCATTGGCCAGCGATTGCTGTCAGACACCGACTATCAAACCTTTCTGGCAGCGGCCATCATGTCCATGATCGCGACGCCGTTCTTGATTCAGGCGGCGCCGCGGATCGGCTATGCGCTGCAATCCATTTTGGCGCCGCGGTCGCTACTCGAGCCTACAATCGGAGGCTTCGGTGTTCAGGAACAACTCAGGGGACATGTAGTGATCGTCGGATATGGGTTGAACGGGCGAAATCTGTCGAATGTGCTTCAAGCGGTTAATGTCTCGTTTGTAGTGCTTGAACTAAACCCCGATGTCGTTCGCGAGGCCAAAGATCGTGGGGCGCCGATTCTGTACGGTGACTCTACCCGAAAAGAAGTGCTGCATCGCGCGGAGCTCGAGCATGCGCGGATACTGGTGGTGGCAATCTCGGATCCAATTGCCACGCGCCGCACAGTTGCGCTGGCACGTGAAATGAATATCGATATTCACATCATCGTGCGGACTCGCTATATGTCGGAAATGACCGACCTTCACAAACTAGGCGCCAATCAGGTCATCCCGGAAGAATTTGAGACCAGCATCGAAATATTCTCCAGAGTGTTGAGAGAGTACGGATTTGCCCGCAACGTGGTGCAACGCGAAGCGGATAAGATCAGACACGAAGGTTATCAGAAGCTAAGACTTCCATCGGCACCACACATCGAAGCCGGCACAATGGCTGAGGCGCTCGGCACCGCCTCAACTCAAACTCTGTTTGTGGATGCAACCTCGCCTGCGGTAGGAAAGACTTTGGGCGAGATGGATTTGAGAAGGCGCACCGGCGCAACGCTTATAGCAGCAATCCGAGATGGAGATAGTCAGATAAATCCCGGGCCTGAGTTCAAGTTCGCGCCGGACGACATAATAGTGCTGTTTGGAAGCCCTGAAGAGATCGAAAAGGCCATAGAGGTTGTTGCCGCGTCTGATGCCCAGGAATCCGCTGGTCAGACCTTCGCTCAAGAATGGAAAAAATAGTGAGCAGTTCTCCCACAAAGCGACCTGGATCTCATGTTCGGCGGTTCTTCGCCGAGCTTGGCCCGGGGCTTATCACCGGCGCCGCTGATGACGACCCGTCGGGGATATCAACTTATTCGGTGACCGGGGCCGCTTTTGGGTTCGCGCAATTGTGGACGGTGTTTTTCGCGTTCCCGCTGATGACCGCGGTACAAATTATGTGCGCGCGGCTTGGGCTGGTGTCCGGCCGGGGGTTGGCCGGCGTACTCCGGACGCGTTATCCGAAATGGGTTCTGTTGGGTGCGTGCGCGCTGCTGACGTTCGCCAATACCGTCAACATTGGCGCTGACCTGGGGGGGATGGCCGAAGCGATGCAGTTGATAACCGGGCTGCCGGCTTTGTTGTGGCTGCCCTTGTTCGCCGGACTGATCGTCGTGTTGTTGATATGGTCGAGCTATCGTCAAATGGCGCGAGTGTTCAAGTGGTTGACGCTGGTGTTGTTCTCGTACGTCGCGGCAGCTTTCATGGCTCACCCGAATTGGAATCTGGTTCTGCGGGCCACGTTCGTTCCGCACATCGAGTGGAACTCGAAGTACATCGCCACTTTTGTAGCGATACTGGGCACCACAATCTCGCCTTATCTATTCTTCTGGCAGGCCGCGCAAGAGGTTGAAGAGGAACGCGCGATGGGCAGAAAGACCGTTCACGCGCGGCGCGGCGCAACCGACAAAGAACTGCGAGCCGCGCGAATTGATGTCTTGACCGGGATGATCTTTGCCGGCGTGGTGATGTATTTCATCATTCTGACTACCGGAGCAACGCTTTATGAGACAGGCCATCGGGACATCGAAACTGCCAGGGAGGCTGCCGAGGCGTTGCGACCGCTGGCCGGCGACGCCGCCTATTTGCTGTTCACAGTCGGGCTTGTGGGAACAGGGATGCTCGGGATACCGGCGCTTGCGGGTTCGGCGGCCTGCGCGGTGGCGGAAGCATTGCACTGGCGCGGCTCGCTTAACGACCGGCCTCGAGTGGCAAAGAAGTTTTACGGCGTGCTTGGGGCGTCCGTAGCGCTGGGACTGGCATTGAACTACTTCAAGGTCAACGCAGTGAAGATGCTCTTCTATGCGGCGGTAATAAATGGAGTGCTCGCGCCGCCGTTGATTGTGCTTGTAACGATGCTTACCAGCGATAAGAAGGTGATGGGTGAGCGAGTCAATTCGCCGTGGTTGAAGTGGCTCGGCTGGGCGACGGCGGTGGTGATGACCGCTGCTACTGTTGCGATGATAGTAGTCTGAGACTATGGCGATGCCCGAGAGCTCAGGCTATCAACTTGATTGCCGTTTGATGAAGTAAACGATGACCAGGCCGGCGAAAAAGCCGTTGGTGAGCCCCATCAAACCTCCAACCAGAAACGATCGCTCGATCATTATCCAGGCCCAGTTTTTATTCGTCGAGCTGATCAACAACAGAAAAGGAGCCGAACCCGCGGTCAGCGCGCCAACCCCGGCGCCGAGCAAGGCGCCGCCGATCGCTCCTCGGAGATATGTCGCCTTACCGGCCCAACGCAAACCCAGGTTGGTGGCGAAGGCTGCTAGAAAGGCTCCTACCGTTAGGCCCAGCACGTTCCCCAAAACCAGCCGAAGGAAATAGACTGCACGAAACGCCTGCTCGTCTGGCGGTTCTAACGGCGGCACGCCCCAGGTAGCTACAACCACAATGGTCAATACGTAAGGCGGCATCAAGCCGAAGAAAAGCCCGGCGATTGCCGCCCACATCAGGATTTTTTGCCGAAGCCCTTCCGGAGCTATCGAGTCTTTCATCTCGCTCCTTCCCGCACCGTCCTGGATACGAGCCACCGTCTCTGCAGATATTCGGAGACCAGAAAATATCCCGCTGCCAGGCACATCATAGTGACAAGGTAAATCCCGTGCGAAGTGAAGTATTGCTCCACTCCGGGATAGACCGCGAACGCGACATTCACATTTGCCTGCCGGGGAGTTATCAGCCGGCACAGCCCGACCAACGTGATCAGTGCGATCACGGCTTTCCACCAGGTGCCGGATGGCAATCCTAAACGCCGAACTGCATACAGTCCAATTGCAAGCCCGCCGATGTGCGGAAAGCACGAGGTCGGATAGAATTCACCACCTCCTGCAAGGTACATCAACCAGAGGGGCGTACCCACAAGCAGAAACGAAGTGCCGATCCCATTCGTGGTAGCTGACGAGATCAGCAGGCCGACTCCAACCAGGGCCGCTCCGAGGTGGCACATCCAGAGCACTTCTTCGGGCCGGCCCTGAGCCACGTGGAAGCCCGCATGTATCGCGTAGCAGGCTAAAGCCGCTATCCCGAACTTGACCATAACCCCATTCGCGCGCCGCTTCTCCATCGCCCCTTCACGAGTCGAAAGTTACACGTCCGTGTGCGGGCAGATTCTATCAGATGTTACAAGAGAGGCATGATATATTTGGGGCAGGAAGTTTATTCTCAACCGCTCTTTGGTCTTCCTTGTCGTTGTGATATTTTCACGCAGATCAATGGACATTGAGAAGACAGTACAGTTTCTACTCGAGCAGCAAGCGCGCCTCGAGGCTCGACAAGCTGGGTTTATTGAGCGATTTGCCGAGGTCATTGAGTGCTTTGATAAGAGCATGACGCAGTCCGCGGAGCGCATTGCGGAGATAGAGAACTTACTAGCCGAAGTCGCCACGTCTCAAACAAAAACAAGCGCGGTTCTTGCGACGTTGGCAGAACGCCACGTTGAGATGGAGGAGAGTCAAAAGGTCACTGAACAAAACCTGAACGCTTTTCAAAGGAGCACCGAGCAAAACATAAGAGCTCTGTCAGTTGCGCAAAAGACCACCCAGCAAAATTTGAATGCTTTGACTGCCAACATTGAGCGTCATATCGCCAACCACAACTGAGCGACCGCCCTTCTGAAGCCATCCTCGTTCGGATATAATCCGGCGACATCGAACCTTTATCCACGGAGGAATGACATGCCGGAGATGACCGGTGCGCAAGCGATGTTCGAATTCATGGTCCGTGAGGGGGTTCGCTACGTCTTCGGCAATCCCGGGACGACCGAGCTTCCGTTGATGGATTTGTTTGCGGCGCGAGATGAGATCAAATACATACTCGCGCTTCACGAGGACTCGGCGCTCGGCATCGCCGCCGGTTACGCCGAAGCAACGGGCAAGCCTGCGGTGGTCAATCTGCACACCAATCCCGGACTCGCCCACGCGTTGGGTAATCTTTACAACGTTTATCGAGCCGGGACTCCGCTCATCGTAACTGCCGGCCAGCAAGACACCCGGTCGATGATCGATGAGCCGCTGCTGTATGCCGACATGCTCGAGCTCGCACGCCAACACACCAAGTGGTGTTGGGAGGTTCATCACCCGGCCGAAATTCCAAAGGCGATGGCCCGGGCGTTCAAGATCGCGCAGACCCCGCCCACCGGTCCGGTGTTCCTGTCGTTGCCGGTGAACGTCATGGAAGAGCGAGCCGACATCGAATTGGCCCCGGTCACCCATATCGGCTCGCGAGTTCGAGGCGACCTCTCGAAGATCAAAGAAGCGGCGGCGTTGCTGGCGAGCTCGAAGAATCCGGCGATCATCGCCGGCGACGGCTGTGCTCGATCAAGCGCGCTCGGCGAGCTTGCGAAGCTCGCGGAAACGATCGCCGCGCGAGTTCACGCCGAGCCCTTGAACTCGCTGCTCGTTTTTCCAACCGGTCACCCGCTGTTTGCCGGGCCGCTGTTCCCAAACGCAAAGCAAACTCGGGGATTGCTTGAAGGCGTGGATGTGATTCTGGCTATCGGAGTCAACAATCTTGCTCCGCTTGTTTACACCGGGACTCAGATGATTCCCGACGGCGTGCGAATGATTCAGATCGACGCCGGGGATCACGAGCTCGGAAAGACCTACCCGGCCGAGGTCGCGATAGTGGCTGACCCACGCTCGGCACTGGAGGAGTTGATCGAGGCTCTGGTCCCTTTCACAACCAGTTCGGCGGAAATGATTTCACGCCGGCGCGAGATGATAACCACGCACATCGCCGAAGCTCGCGCGAAATTTGTTGGGCATGCGGTGAGTGCTCCGGCGGAAGGACCGATGTCGCCCGGCTATGTCGCTCGCGAGATGCGACTCGCGGCGGCCCACGATGCCGTGCTGGTGGATGAGTCGGTTACGTCGACTGCATTCGTGCGGACGATCTTTGAATTGAACGAACCCAACTCGTTCTTCTATGCCAAGGGCGGCTCGCTCGGGTTGGGCTTGCCCGAAGCGATCGGCGTCAAGCTGGCGATGCCCGATCGACAAGTCATCTGCTCGATCGGCGATGGAACGGCTCTGTATACGATTCAAGGACTATGGACGGCGGCGCGTTACGGGCTCGCGGTGACGTTTGTGGTGTTCAACAATTCAAGCTACATGATTCTGAAAGGCGGGCTTGTAGCGATGAAGGGTGACTCGGCTGAGCGAGGGGTGTTTGTCGGGATGGATATGACTGAGCCGGAGATTGATTTTGTAAAGCTTGCCGAATCGATGGGACTGGATGCGCGGCGTGTCTCCAGGGCTGCGGAGCTTCGGCCGGCGTTGGATTGGGCGCTCCACGAAAAAGGCCCGACGTTGCTGGACGTCTCTATAGCTCGTGACGTGCGCAGCGTGTTGCGATGAGCGAGTCTTTGCGCGACTGCCCCTGATAAGCAGAGAGTCGCAGAACTTGAATGTACCGTAGACTGTCGAGTCTGCGGTTGAGTGTGGCGGTGGCGTATGGATGTACCGTAGACTGTCGAGTCTGCGGTTGAGTGATCCGCAGACTAGACAGTCTACGGTACGATCAAGGCGCTTTCTCTTCAGTGCACGACATAAGAGCGCGCTGAACGTGGTGCGAGTTACGTTGGAAGAGCCGCAGGTTTACGCAGCAACAACAAACAAGAGTCGCAGAACAAGGGTGTGAATGTACCGTAGACTGTCCAGTCTGCGGTTGATCCGCAGACTAGACAGTCTACGGTACGTCAATGGCTGCCGGCATAAGCGGCTCGCTGGATCACCATAACCGTCAAGTCATCTGTTGTGGGTTGGCCCGCCCGAAAGGACCTAGCGTCCGCCAAACAGGCGGCCGTGAGCGCCCGAGGTCCGAACGAGTGCCGGGCGCCAACCATGTGGCTTAGCCGCTCGGCGCCATACTCAGCCTCAAGTGGATCCCTGGACTCGGTCAGACCATCGGTGTAAAGCAATAGGCTGTCGCCCGGCTCAAGCTGTATCTCACAAGCCATGTATTTCTCACGGCAGAAGATTCCCACCGGCAGCCCGGTCGCCTCGATGCTTGTGACTTCACTTTTGCGAATCACAAGCGGAGGGCAATGTCCCGCATTGCAGATCTCAATCGCTCCTGATTTGCGGGCTCTTCCGCAAACCAGTGTCGCGTAATAAGCAGGCATCGTCGCATTCGCAAAAACCTGGTTGGCTCGTTCAACCAATTTATCGACCGGAAGATCGAGGGTGATGAGGCTGCGAAAGATAGCGTGAAGGTGCGCCATCAGCATCGATGCGGCTATACCTTTGCCTGATACATCGCCCAGGAGGAAGAACAGGTCTCCAGTCTCATTGGTGACCAGGTCGCAGTAGTCGCCGCTCACCGGACCAGCCGCCTCGTAGTGGTAAAACGCCAGCCAGCCTTCGAGACTAACATCCTGTTTTGGCAGCAGTGTGTGCTGCACAAGCGAGACGTTATCCAGATCGTGTTGAAGCGCGTGTTGTTCCTGTTTGTTGAGACACTCGAGGCAAAAGCGCGCGATGGGATCTTTTGTCGCGTCGTCCTCAATCTCCTCGCGGCACAGTTCGCAAATCCCTGCTGACCCTGTCTCCATTCTGTGAAGCGCTGAATCAACCTCCGAAAGTAGCGGGACCAGATGGGAGCTGTCTTCAAATTCATCAATGGCGCTTTCGAGCCTCTTGCGCCAATCCTGAAGGTCCGAACGAAGATCTATTTGAGTGGCCATTCTCTACTCCTTCAAGGTCGTCTGTTTCCAATTGTTGAGCCCAAAGTTCATGTGGGTACCCTTGTTCTCGGCTGATTTATTGGAGCTCGCTGTGTCGATTAGAACGAAAAAAAAGTGTCCCTGGTTCCGCTCAATCCGCACGTTTTTTGTATCAATGAAACGTGGCAACAAACCTGGCTAAAAGGACCTTTTATCGCGGCGCGAACATGATATTGAGCGGGCCGGACTGGGTCCATCCGGACCTTGCGTTCAAACCTTGGGCAGGTGCTTTCCGCTATTCGTCGACTAGCCGCCGAGGGTCTTTTTTATGTTTCTCGCGCCGCTCTTCACGGGTCTTTTTATCTTCAAACTTTTTGGAAGGCAAAATTGGCGCGCGCGGGCGCGGCCTCAGCTTGTCCTTTTCGATTGTTATTTTGTCGATTTTCTTTGGCACTTTCGATCATTATACGCCCGACGGAGGCAAAGTCAGACATCGGTAGGCTAGCTCCGCCACTTCCGTGACTCTTTGGCTCCTGCTATGCTCTACCACCATGAAAAGCAACACCCTCAGACAAGCGCTCACTATTGCGATGATCGCCGCGGCGGTCGCGCTCCCCGCTGGGGCAGTAAGCAATGACAAGCTCGCGAACATTCCCCGGTCCGAATATCACGCCCGGCGTCAAAAATTGCTCGACCAAATCAAAGATGGAATCGTGGTGATGATTGGCGTGAGAGAAGAAGACCTGGGCGAGGTCGGACGCTTCCGCCAGCACAACGATTTTATGTACCTGACCGGAGTTCAGACACCCGCAGCCTACTTGATCTTTGTTCCTGCCAACGTCATTCCGGGCAAACCGCAACATGAGACGGCCTTCATTCCACCGCGTGATATCAGACACGAACAGTGGACCGGGGTTCAACTCGGACCGGGGCCGGACACCGAGCGCCTCTTTGGAATTGAAGAGGTAGCCGCTTCTACCACTTTCAAAGAGCGATTGAATCAGTTGCTTTCGCAGCCTGCAGCAGAAGGTAAGCCGGCGTTAAAGATCTATACCTTGATTCCGACCGGGCCGGGTTCAGACATCAGTCGGGAAAGCCGGTTTGTCGAGATGCTGCGTCAGGCCTATCCAAAGAATGAAATCGTCGATGTGTCAAGGATCGTCGCCGAGATGCGCAAGGTGAAGTCGCCAGCGGAGATCGAGCTTCTACAAAAAGCAGTGGACGTCTCGATCGAAGGGCACCGCGAGCTGGCCCGCGCCCTCAAACCCGGTGCTTATGAATACGAGGCACAAGCCGCGCTCGAGGCTGCGTGGACGCGCCATGGATCCGAACGACCCGGCTATCCGTCCATCGTTGGGTCCGGGATCAACGGCACGATTCTTCACTACAACGAAAACCGGAAGCGAATTGAAGCCGGAGAGCTTGTCGTCGTCGATGCGGCGGCTGAGTACAGCTACTACACTGCCGATATCACCCGCACATTTCCGGCTTCGGGCAAGTTCACCACCCGCCAACGCGACATCTATCAACTTGTGCTCGACGCGCAGCGCGCGGCGGAGAAAGCCTTCGTGCCTGGCAAATCGAGCCTGGCCGATCTTCAACGCGCCGCTAGAGAGACGATGAAGTCGAGCCCGTTGCGCGACAAGCAGGGCAATACGCTGGAGAAGTACTTCATTCACGGACTCGGACACTGGATCGGTATGGACGTGCATGACGTTGGTAGCTATGGCGTGTTGCCCGTGGGCTCAGTGTTCACAATTGAGCCGGGAATCTATCTTCCAGAAGAAGGCTTCGGCGTCAGAATCGAGGATGACTATCTGGTGACCGAGAAGGGACTGATTAAGATGAGCGCCAAGCTGCCGTCTGAAGCTGATGAAATCGAGCGAATGATGACCGTCCGCTCTTTGCCGGCGAAGCCCTGAACCGAGACGGGGCGCATTCAACCTTGTACCAGTCTCCCTCAGTTGTGAAGCAGTAATTGTGCATACACAAAAGAAGTAATTGTTGTTGACTGGTGCTGTGTCATGTGTTAGTGTTGCGAACCTCAAGAGTAAATGCTGCAAGATTGTCCCACTTCAATCCAGATCTTTGCAGAGGAGGCACAAAATGAACAAATCCCGTTGTATCGGTTTGCTGCTTCTCTTCACGCTATTTCTCGCTCCGTACGGGCTTACGATCAGCGCTAACCAGGGCTTCGAGAACGATCTCTCTGTTTACGGAAACGTGAAAGTCCGAGGTACACCTAGCGGCCACGTGACTGTGGCAGTAGATCGATCATTCCCAATGCGCGGAATTCATGCAGACGGTGTCCCGGACCTTGCGGTTCATTTTGCACCCAAGAAGAATAGGCCAGAATATCAAAATATTACCTTCGATGTCGAAGGTGGTGTAGCTGTTTTCAGCAGTAGACGGGTCACTGTATTCTC
>JBASRM010000006.1:0-3673 GCA_049273835.1 Blastocatellia bacterium
GTCTACGGTTCCGTCGTCCGCAGACCAGACAGTCTGCGGGTTTCGTCCTCCGCAGACCAGACAGTCTGCGGGTTCCGCCCTCCGCAGACCAGACAGTCTGTGGTTTCCGTCCTCCGCAGACCAGACAGTCTACGGTTTCCGTCCTCCGCAGACCAGACATCTGCGGTTTCCGTCCTCCGCAGACCAGACATCTACGGTTTCCGTCCTCCGCAGACCAGATAGTCTGCGGGTTCCGTCCTCCGCAGACCAGATAGCTGCGGGTTCCGTCCTCCGCAGACCAGACAGTCTGCGGGTTCCGTCGTCCGCAGACCAGACAGTCTACGGTTTCCGTCCTCCGCAGACCAGACAGTCTACGGTACATTTAGTGGGGTGCATCAGCTTCTAAGGAATAAGACACGTTGAGAAAAAAGGCTCTGATCACCGGAATAACCGGACAAGACGGAAGCTACCTGGCTGAGCTCCTTTTGGGTCTCGACTACGAAGTTCACGGGCTTGTGCGCCGAGTGGCAATGGAAGATCCGGAGCGGCGGTTTGGGCGTATCGCGCACATACTCGATCGAGTCAAACTGCACCCCGCGAGCGTTGAGAGCTATGCAAGCATATTCCACGTTGTCAGTCAGCATGACTTTGACGAATGCTATCACCTTGCCGCGCAAAGCTTCGTCGCGGAAAGCTTCACCGACGGCTTCTCCACGATGAACACCAACATCAATGGGACTCATTACATGCTTGCTGCTCTGCGCGAAGTGCGGCCGCGGTGCAAGTTCTACTTTGCCGGCTCGAGCGAGATGTTTGGGAAGGTGCGCGAAACTCCCCAAAACGAAACGACGCCGTTTCACCCCAGAAGCCCTTATGGCATCAGCAAAGTCGCGGGCTTTGACCTCACAAGAAACTATCGCGAGGCTTATGGAATGTTTTGCCTCAGCGGGATGCTCTTCAACCACGAGAGCCCGCGGCGCGGATTTGAATTCGTGAGTCGCAAGATCACCAATGCAGTCGCCCGGATCAAAGCAGGGCTGGGATCGGAGTTGAGGATCGGCAATCTGGAGGCGCGTCGGGACTGGGGCCACGCTGCTGACTACGTTCGCGCGATGCATATGATGCTGCAACGACCGGAACCCGACGATTACGTGATTGCTACAGGCAACACTCATACAGTGCGCGAGTTCTGCGAGTTGGCGTTTTCGGAGGCCGGTCTCGACTATCAAAAATACGTAAAGAGGGACGAGCAGTTCTACCGGCCCGCAGAGGTGGACCTTCTCGTGGGCAACGCCTCCAAAGCAAAAAAGGAGCTGGGCTGGGAGCCGAGATACACCTTTGGCGATCTTGTGCGCGAGATGGTGGGCTCAGATATGGATGCGGTTCGTGCCGGTCGTCCGCATCAGTCGATTTCCTGATGAAAGCAATCATTACCGGCGGAGCCGGCTTTATAGGATGTAATGCCGCCAGCCGCTTCCTTAGGCGAGGCGATCAAGTCGTAGTGATCGACGACCTGTCGCGCGTCGGCGCGGAGAAAAACCTCGAGTGGTTGGAGCCGCAGGGCCACCTCCTGTTTCTCAAAGCCGACATCCGTGAAGCCGAACAAATAAATAGAGCTTTCAAGGAACACGAAGACGCGCAGTTGATCCTACATCTAGCGGGCCAGGTCGCGGTGACCACGTCGGTAACCGATCCTCGGAGCGATTTCGAGTCCAACGCCCTCGGTACGTTTAATGTACTGGAAGCCACCCGGAAGGCCGGCATCAAGGCGCCCTTCGTTTTCGCTTCCACCAACAAAGTCTACGGCGGGATGGAAGACGCGCATGCCGTCGAGAGGGACGGACGTTATGCCTATGCCGATCTACCGAATGGCGTATCCGAAGACAGGAACCTGGACTTTCATTCGCCTTACGGTTGTTCAAAAGGTGCGGCGGACCAGTACGTTCGAGACTATCATCGGATTTACGGGCTCAATACCGTGGTACTTCGGCAGTCATGCATCTACGGATACCGCCAATTTGGTGTGGAGGACCAGGGCTGGGTGGCCTGGTTCATCATAGCGAGCATTCTCGGACGGTCGATCACGGTATATGGCGACGGCAAACAGATACGAGACGTGCTGTTTATTGACGATCTGCTGGACGCGTTCGACGCGGCTAGACTACGTATCAGATCCGTGGCTGGGCGGGTCTACAACATTGGGGGTGGCCCGCGAAACACCCTCTCGCTGCTCGATCTGCTGGCTTATCTCGAGAAAAAGCGAGGAGAACCGCTGCCTTATACGAGCGGTGATTGGCGCGCTGGCGATCAGCGGGTCTATGTGAGTGATATTCGACTCGCTTCGCGTGAGTTGGCATGGTCGCCGAGGGTCGGATGGCGCAGCGGTCTGGATATGCTCTACGATTGGGTGTTTCAAAACCAGGGTTTGTTCAATGAGCGGTAACGGCCGGTTGCGTGTTTTGCACGTAGGAAAATTCTACCCGCCACATATGGGTGGGATGGAGACTCATCTTCAAGCACTTTGCGAAAAGCTGAAAGATACAATCGATGTCGGGGTGGTAGTAGCCAATGATGGACGAAGGACACAACGTGAATCGGTTGACGGTGTCAGCGTTACGCGCGCTGGGACCTTACTCAATCTCGCCGCCGCCCCGATCTGTCCCGCGATGGTGAGCAAGATTCGAAACTCGAATAGCGATATTGTTCACATTCATCTTCCTAATCCCGCGGCGATTCTGTCCTATCTTGCCAGCGGTCATCGCGGTCTCCTGGTTCTTACTTATCATAGCGATATAGTTCGGCAACAAATGCTGGCCCGAGGATTTCAGCCAATTCTGGATAAGGCCCTGAGGCGGTCCGCTGCTGTCATAGCCACCTCTCCCAACTACGTTGACAGCTCGCCTGTCCTTGCAGCGCATCGCGCTCGCTGCAGCGTCATTCCCTACGGAATCCCTCACGAAAGGTTTCTACAATGCGACGGCGGCGCCGTAGCAAGAATCCACGAGCAATACGGACCGCGAATCATCGTCAGCGTCGGCCGGTTAATCTACTACAAAGGATTCGAGTACTTGATACGGGCAATGTCCCGAGTAGACGCGCGGTTGCTGATAATTGGCGAAGGTCCGCTGCGAGGCAGGTTGGAGCGGCAGGCGCGCGAGAGCGGCGTTATGGACCGTGTGGCTTTTCTTGGCGAGATAAGTAACGAGAACATCGCACCCTACTACCACGCAGCCGAGGTGTTTGTGCTTGCGTCGGTGGCTCGCAGCGAAGCATTCGGAATCGTGCAGTTGGAAGCGATGGCCTGTGGTAAACCGGTCGTCAATACTCGACTCAACTCAGGGGTGCCCTTCGTTTCACTGGATCGCGTCACAGGCTTAACTGTTGCCCCAGCCGATTCAGATGCGCTCGCTCACGCCATAAATCTGCTGCTCGATGATTCCAAGCTACGCGCAACTTACGGTGCGGCGGGAAGACTCCGCGTCGAACAGGAGTTTACACTGGATCGAATGGTTAATCGCACGCTTGCGCTTTATCGCGAACTATCTTAATAAAGAGCACTATATCCCAGGAGATACATTCACAATGGCAGATCCAATGAAGGTGCTTGTTACCGGCGCGGGAGGGTTCATCGGGCACCACCTGGTGAAATATCTCGTCGGCCGCGGTTATACGGTCCGCGGAGTTGATATCAAGG
>JBASRM010000011.1:0-8552 GCA_049273835.1 Blastocatellia bacterium
AGAATACCGGTGGTGATCTTGATGTACTTCGCGATGCGGGGGAGCTGGGGCACGCACTACGATGCGATTCCACCTGAATTCCCCCAGAACATGGATTTTTGGACCAAGTATATTCAGCTTGCGGTAGTGCCGCAGATGATTATGTGGATCGGGTTTACCACGGTCATTGGATCGCTCTTTGGGGGCATCGCTCTGGCCGTCTCACGTCGAAGCAAAAAACAGGCTCCGCAGCCGGCGTAGCGGATATGAATAGTGAGGCCGACGAAGAGTAGGGTTCGGACTACGAACTCTACTCGTCGTCGGCCAGTGATTCTCGCCCGTCTCTTGGCTTCCGGGCTAGTCGTAGTATTCGAGACCGAGGTGAGTGATCAGTTCTTCGCCTCGTACGTGACGCAGCGTGTTCTTGAGCTTCATCAATTGAATAAACAGGTCGTGCTCGGGATACAACCCCGGGGCAGTCATCGGGCTCTTGAAGTAGAACGACAACCACTCTTGCACGCCGCGCATTCCCGCCCGCCTGGCCAGGTCCATGAACAGCGCCAGGTCCAAAACGATCGGCGCAGCCAATATTGAGTCGCGACACAGAAAGTCGATCTTGATCTGCATCGGATAGCCGAGCCAGCCGAAGATATCGATGTTGTCCCATCCTTCTTTATTGTCGCCACGCGGGGGATAGTAGTTGATCCGTACGATGTGGCTGAAGTCTTTGTACAGGGTCGGGTAGACATCCGGTTGCAAAATGTATTCAAGCACTGAGAGCTTGGACTCCTCTTTCGTCTTGAACGACTCGGGGTCATCAAGAACTTCGCCGTCGCGGTTGCCGAGGATGTTAGTCGAAAACCACCCGTGGAGCCCGAGCATTCTGGCTTTGAGCCCGGGCGCGACCATGGTCTTCATCAGCGTCTGGCCGGTCTTGAAGTCCTTCCCGCAAACCGGGAGCCCCTGATCGACCGCCAGCTTTGTAAGAGCTGGGATGTCCACCGTCAAATTCGGCGCGCCGTTGGCGAAGGGCACTTCTGACTTCAGGGCGGCGTATGCGTAGATCATCGACGGCGCGATCGCATCGCTGTTTTCAATCATTGCGCGTTCGAATGATTTGAGGTTGTCGTGCTCGTCGCCGGCCTGCTTGAAGATCTCAGTTGAGGCACACCAGACCATCACCAGTCGATCGCACTCGTTTTCGCGCTTGAAGCGGGTGATGTCCTCCATCAATTGTTGAGCAAGATCCATCTTGTTCTGACCATTCTTGATGTGAACTCCGTTGAGGCGCTTGACATAACGCTGGTCAAAAACGGCTTTCATTGGTCTGACCGCCTGAAGCTCAGGCTTTAGCTGATTCACCAGGTCGCGCTCGAGGACGCCGGCATGGAGAGCTGCCTCATACGCGTCCTCTTCGAAAATATCCCAGGCGCCGAACACCAGATCGTTGATTGATGCTAGCGGAACGAAATCACGGATTAACGGAACGCGGTTATCCGTGCGCTTGCCCAGCCGAATCGTGCCCATTTGTGTTAACGAGCCGATGGGCTCCGCGATACCGCGTTTGATGGCTTCGACGCCCGCGATGAATGTAGTGCTAACTGCACCCAGCCCGACAAGAAGAACACCGAGCTTGCCTTTGGGTTCCTCAACCGCGACCGGGTTTTTTTCTTTTTGAGTTGGCATGTAAGTGAGTTCCTTTCTGGGAGACGCCTGCGGTCCGCGCGCGTAAGGACGGTTCTATTCAATCAGAACACACTGGCGAAATCTTGCGCTTTGTTGCTGAGTTTTGGCGGTTGGTTGCCGAAGTGGTGTGGATTTGGGCTGGTGTTGGCGATTTCTATTGTATTTGGGGTCTGAACACAGACCAATCGATTGTTACGGGACACTCAGTCGATGTTTGGTTGGGTTTGTCGGTGGCATACTCAAATTTAGGGGGCAAATTTATATAACAATCGCAACAATCTAAACGATCGACGGGCATCTTAGTGGTCGATCGAGAGCACTAAAAATCTGGTGGCAACGTTTGAAGTAAAACTGCAAGCCGGAGCCGCCGAAATCATTCTACAATTGGGCCGAATGTCAGGACTGGTTTTCACGAAGCATCCGAACGTTGCCGGATAATAGATCGTACTAGCCAATGAGTTTTCAGGTATGCAGTCTTGACACTAATGAGAGCCCCAAGTGACAATATGAACGCCGTCTCAACCAAATCGCTTTTGAGAACGGTGCAGGAACAGGATGTGTAGAGGGACCCTTCCCTCGTGTAACCTCTGAGCCAGTTGCGGCACGAACCAAGAGCAGCATCAGGCTTCTGGAGAGAGGAAATGCCAGAGAAAGCATTGTTCGCCGACGCATTCATGAATGAGCCGTTTATCATTATTCGGCTATTCAATGAGTTTTCGGAAGCCAGCCGCGAGTTCCGCGAAAGCCCACAAGCGTACATCGCCAGCGCCTTCAAAGGGGACGGCCTGGGGGGCCATCGCCGCAAGATGCTTCTGCGTTTTGGGCTCGCGATAGGTATTGTAGTCTACGCCTTATTCTTCGGTGCGATCCTTGTCTTATGGTCAATCCATGCCAAAGCAGGCGGCGGTCCGCAGGATGAGCTCGAAGTTCACATGATCAACCCGGACGATTTCAAGCCGGTTGAAATAGAGATGCCCAAGGCCGAAAAGAAAGCCGGCGGCGGCGGCGGCGGTGGACGCAACACGCCAACGCCGGCTTCCAAGGGCCAGTTGCCCAAGTTTTCGCTGACCCCTCCGCTCATCGCGCCGCGACCGGAGCCAACTCCGCGTCCGCCATCACTCCCAGTTCCGGAGACGGTTCAGGTTGATCCCAGGCTTGAGCCCAAACGAGATGAGCTCGCGATGACCGGTCTGCCCAACGGCGTCCCGGGTCCCCCTTCCGCGGGTCCAGGCTCCGGAGGTGGAATGGGCGATGGAAAAGGCGGAGGCATGGGACCGGGTGACGGCCGCGGTGTAGGGCCAGGCACCGGGTACAACATGGGCGGAGGTGATCCGAGGCTCGGTGGCGGGTCCGGAGCTCCGGCGACGAGCGTTGATTCAAAGCCGCTTCCGCTGAACAGTCCGCAACCCCGGTACACTGAAGAAGCGCGAAAAGACAAGATCCAGGGGGTTGTAAAAGTTCGCGTGCTGATCGGCAGTGACGGGTTGGTCAAGCGAGTAACGGTGGTGCGCGGGTTACCGGACGGCTTGGACGAGCAGGCGATACAGGCTGCTTACCAAATGAGGTTCAAGCCGGCGATGAAGGGCGGACAGCCCGTTTCATTCTGGCAGGCTGTCGATATTGAATTCAACTTGAGATAGCGAGACGGGCCGCGGTCATTGTGATCGCGGCCCACGCATTTAAGCTATGTCCTCCCGCGCAAGTGGCTCACCTCAACATGCCTTCAGTAGTGACATCAGAGTTTGTTGGAAACATTCACGCTGATGCTCCGCCGTTTTCTTTAATCGAACAACGCAACCTGATTTCACGCCTTTGGCGGGAAATCCGCGCGGCTGCGACCGAACTTGCTCAGGATCCTTCGCGTTTTCTCAAAAACCTATCCTCGGCCGAAACCAAAGACGCGAAGCGCCGCCAACGAATCTACATCGGCTTGACGGTTGCGGCCGCGCTCCACGTCGTCGTTCTTTCGGCGATCGCGGTTTTTGGAGTGAGGACGATCTTCATAAAGCAGCCCGAGGCCGACGTACCCCGAGTGTCGTGGGTGCGTCCGAATGATCCTGAGAAGACGAGCGACAGTAATCTACCGCGCGGCAACAAAGATAAGGGCGGCGGCGGGGGCGGAGATGAGAAGCCACTGCCGGCTACTAAGGGTCCGACTCCGCAGATGTCGAACAAGCCTCAGATCGTCAAGCCGAACGCTCCCCATGTGGTTCTTCCCACAATTCAACTGCCGCCGACAATAGTTGGACCTGACAGCTCACCACCTCCGCAGGGAATTGTGCTCGGGATCCCTTCCGGCGTGATTGCGGATGCTCCATCGCCCGGCCCTGGGAAGGGCGGCGGTCTGGGGGGCCGGGATGGCTCCGGCGCCGGTCGCGGAAACGGACCGGGCGCCGGCAAAGGCGATCAGGGAGGCTCAGGTGGCAAAGGACGAGTCGGTGTGCCCAGTGGAAGTGACGACGTCAAAGGTCCAATCCCGTACAACCTGATTCGTAACTTTCCCGATACCACAAGTATTGTTTGGCTTCACCGCCCAACACCGATGATCACCCCTGAAGCGCAAGCCAACAAGGTCAAGGGCGAAGTATGGCTGCGAGCGACGTTTGGTGAGGATGGTAAGATCACCGACATCGTGGTGATCCGAGAGGTCCCGTTCATGACCGAATCCGCTGTTGAGGCCCTGGCCCGGTCAACGTTCCGTCCGGCTACGATCAAAGGAAGGCCGGTGACTCTGGTGAATGTACCCGTGCGGATCAACGTCGACGTCGTCCCGCGTTAGGCGACCCCCAGACCGGGTGCCTGGTTTGCAGCCGCACCGGCGTCACGTCTATAAACCCATCTCAACCCGAAGTTCCTCAGCCGTCCGCTTAAGCCTAAACATCGCTTCACCGATATTGGTGGAAGCGCCCAACTCGAGCATAACGAAGCAATCGTGGTTGATTTCCTTCGCTACCAGGTTAGAACCCTCGTACTCGAGGACCAGGCATCTCGAGCCTTCCATATTTGCGGGATCGGCAAGCTGCCGAAAAGACCGAAGCACTACCGATACATAAGCGCCTCGCAGTTTCAGGCGCTCGTTGTCTGTAGCCGAGCACCATTGCACAGCTTCTCCATCGGTCTCCAAAAGGATCGCGGAAGTCGCTCCGTCTACGCTTGAAACGAGTTCGTTGAGCAGGGCTTCTATCGACATATTCGCCTTTCGAACAATTTCCGCTACCGCCTAGCTCCGATCTTATCAACAATCCGAGCCCTGATCGAATGCTCAATTGAAGCTACAAACCCTGATGTTGATTGATTTTCCGACTTTTTCGGCAGTGGCTCAGTCTATACTATTGAAGCGGATGGGGCTCTATCCTTTGGATAGGTGGCGCGAGAGCGACTTGGAACTGAGTGATATTCAAATAATCGAACGCACGCTTGGCGGCGAACCCGACGCTTTTAACGTACTGGTCCGTCGCTGGGAGCGCCAGATTTACGGCCTGACGCTTCGAATGCTGGGTCGGGATGAGGAGGCGAAAGACGCCACACAAGAGACGTTTCTGTCGGCCTATCGCAACCTCTCGAAGTTCCGCGGCGAAGCAAAGTTTTCATCGTGGATTTATCGAATCGCCCTCAACATCTGCAATACCAGGCTGAGGAGCCGATCCAGAGTAACGATCTCAATTGAAGAGCAGCGAGAGATAAGCGGATTCGAGCTTGCAGCTGATGCTGACGATCTTGGCAGTGGTATCCAGCAGGAACAAATCACGCGGCATGTCCGGCGCGCGCTCCAGGGGCTGCCGCCGGAGATGCGACAGGTGATCATAATGAAGGAATATGAAGGGTTGAAATTTGCGGAGATTTCGGACGTTCTTGGCATTCCGATCTCGACCGTCAAGACCCGAATGTACACGGGACTCTCGGAACTCCGGAAGCGGCTTGCGCACTTGCGCGAGGCAATGTGAGCGCGACAGTTTGAAATGATTGGTGACGAAATGAACAAAGAAAAAACCCCGAACTGCAATATGCACGAGGCGCTCGTCGCATATCTTTACGACGAAGCGACACCCGAAGAAAGCAAGCGTTTCGAAGCACACCTCAGTGATTGCTCTGATTGCAAAAGCGAGATTCAAGCATTTGAACGCGTTCGAGGGGTGCTTCAACAATGGCAACTCGATGACCTGCCGGTCGTCCGGGTTGTTGCGGACGCTCCGCCCGGTTCGCGCTCGATGCTGGCGGTGGTGAAGGAGCTATTCATGGTAACGCCGCTGTGGGCGAAGGCGCTGGGAGCTGTGGCTGCAGCAGTCTTTGTGCTAGCGGTGCTGGGCACTGACGTGAGCGTGGGACGGGGAGGCTTCTCATTTCATGCGGACTTGCTGCGTCGCAACCGAAACACGCAACCCGAAGCTGCGTCTACGGCGCAGAGCGCGTCGCTCAATGACTCGAATAGCGAACAGATACGGAATGAGGTTCGAACTCTGGTCAATAAGTTGATCGCTGACAATGAACGGGAGCAAAAAGAAACGATCAAAGCACAGCTCGTCAGCCTCGAGACCCAACTCCAAACCATGCACTCGGCTGATCTTGCGAAACTTGCGACTCGAATTCAGGAACAACGGGCCCGTCTGAAAACGATCGAACGAGATATCGATCGTCGCGAGGGATTGGACCTGACCGACATACTGTTTAGCGAAGCGGGCAGGCCCGCCCAGCGATCGAGGACCGACGGCAGCGACTAATTTTTCTCTTCTTTGAGATACCACGGCGCCGGCGGCGATTGTTGACCATCCTCGCGCGATCGGGAGAGTCACGCGAGGTGCGCGGGGAAAAGGGGAGAATTACCCGCGGTGCTAGCTCCGGGTCATCGCAATGGCGCTGTGGTTGTTTTTGCGAGGCTGAGCGGTGAGGGAGACTCACGCTCAGCCTTCTAAAAGATTATGAATCTGTAAAGACTCCTCACATCTGCTTCCCGGGACTCCCCGAGCCTTCCTGTCCCCGAGCCTTCCTCGCCCGCTTCATCGAAATCCGCTAGAATCTTGCTCTCGCATTCGAGACCAGCGTCAACAAGCTTGTCAACAGGCAAGCCGCAAGTGTTCGCTGAGAAGCGGGAGGCCATTTACTCGATGCAAGTGTTAGAACGAATCCGCGCGCGCGCGGCGTCTGATCCAAAACACATTGTGCTGCCGGAAGGGGAGGACGAGAGAACCATTCGCGCAGCCGCTCTCTCAGTTCAAGAACGTCTGGCTCAGGTCACATTGATCGGCCGCGAAGACGTTATACGCGACAAGGCTTCGAAGCTGGGTGTTGAGATCACCGGTGTTTCAATACTCGATCATCGCCGCTTCCGCGACCTCGAACAGTTTGCGGCAAGGTATCACGAGGCCCGCCGGGCTAAAGGAATAACACTGGATGAAGCGCGCCAGCAGATGAATGACCCGCTCTACTTCGGGAACATGATGGTCCGCGAAGGAAGGGCTGACGGCAGCGTGTCCGGTGCTACTCACACCACCGGGCACACAGTCGGCGCCGCGCTCAGATGTATCGGACCGAAGCCGGGGTTGAAGATCGTCTCGAGTTTCTTCTTGATGGTTGTTCCAGCATCCCAGTCAAGCGAGGGTGGAGCGTTCATCTTTGCGGATTGTGGCGTTGTCGTTGAGCCATCCGCGTCGGAACTTGCCGATATAGCGATCGCTTCCGCCGATTCCGCGAGAGCGCTCCTTCAAGTTGAGCCGCGTGTGGCAATGCTTTCATTTTCGACCAGAGGCAGCGCGCGCCATCCGCTTGCAGACAAGGTAATTGAGGCGACGCGAACTCTTCGCGTGCGCGCTCCCGACCTGAAGGTCGACGGCGAGTTGCAAGCTGATGCCGCTCTTGTGCCCGTTGTGGCGGAAAGCAAAGCGCCCGGCAGCCAGGTTGGGGGCCGCGCAAATGTTCTGATCTTCCCGAACCTCGATGCGGGAAACATCGGCTACAAACTTGTCGAACGCCTTGGGGGAGCCGCTGCGATCGGCCCGATATTGCAGGGACTCGCGCGGCCGGCGAACGATCTCTCACGCGGATGCAAGGCTGAAGATATCCGGGACGCCATAGCCATCACCGCCGTTCAAGCTCAGGTCCTTTGAAGCCGCTTCAGCAATGTCCAAGGTCAAGACGATAGAAAAGGTAAATCACCCGGTGACTCCGGCAGTGCGAGCGCTTCGCGAAAATGGAATCGCATTCGAACCGCACCTGTACGATTACAAAGAACGCGGCGGGACTAAGCATTCGTCCGAGCAGCTTGAAGTCGAAGAGCACACGGTCATCAAGACGCTGGTGATGGAAACCGACTCTCATTCCCCGTTGATTGTGCTGATGCATGGCGATCGTGAAGTATCGACTAAAGAGCTTGCTCGCGTGCTCGCAGTTAAGAGTGTGTCGCAGTGCGATCCGGCCGCCGCCCAAAAGCACACAGGTTACCAGGTGGGAGGCACAAGCCCGTTCGGCACTCGCAAGCCGCTTCGGGTCTGTGCAGAAAAAACGATTTTTCATCTGCCGCTGATTTACATCAACGGGGGTAAGCGAGGGTTCCTCGTGTCGATCGACCCTAATGACCTTCGACGAGCTTTGAGCGTAACGGAAGTAACGGTCGCAATCGCTCCGCACTAACTGTACCGTAG
Organism: Blastocatellia bacterium; assembly: GCA_049273835.1. Taxonomy (GTDB): domain Bacteria; phylum Acidobacteriota; class Blastocatellia; order UBA7656; family UBA7656; genus Onstottus_A. Next base: position 8,301 of record JBASRM010000011.1, read on the forward strand.
ACTGTCAGTCTGCGGCCGGTAAGTCCGCAGACGAGTACAGTAGACTGTCAGTCTGCGGCTGGTAAATCCGCTGACCCGAGTACCGTAGACTGTCAGTCTGCGTCTGGTAAAGACCCGAGTACCGTAGACTGTCAGTCTGCGGCTGGTAAAGACCCGAGTACCGTAGACTGTCAGTCTGCGGCTGGTAAATCCGCAGACCCGAGTACCGTAGACTGTCAGTCTGCGGCTGGTAAAGACCCGAGTACCGTAGAC
>JBASRM010000014.1:0-6594 GCA_049273835.1 Blastocatellia bacterium
CTTGAATAGTGTGGATCGGCGTCGGGGCGAAGTCATCATTCGTGATGTTTCCGCCGCCTTGAGTGTCTCCGGCGGTTGCGCCCATGATATTCGTGACGTTTACGAAGAACTTCTCATCGGGCTCGACGTTTGTATCGCCGTTGACCGTGACTGAGAACATATAGCTCGTGTTGCCTGCCATAATTGTTTGGCCGGTCAGAGATTTTCCTGCGTAGTCGTTGTCGGCTGTCGTCGCCGAATTATCTTGAGTCGCAATATCGAATGTGACGTCGCTCGAACTCATGGAAGTAAGGCTCACGGTAAAATTGGCCGTCACTGTGCCGCCGTTGCCTTCGGTAACCGTTGCGTCGTTGATGCTCAGGTTTGGGGTGGGGCCGATTGGCGTCCCGGTTATGTTGATGTCATCAACTCCGACCCATTCGTCGTTGCCAACCGCGTTGGTAGTAATGATGCGGAGCTGAACCAGAGGTTGATTATCGGCAGCCGCCGGCAGCGTGACGCTCACCGGAGTCACCAGGGTCGCCAGACTCGGACCGGTTGTCGCATCGGCGACGAAGGCGGCCGGTACATTCGTAAAGTTCCCGGAATTGCCTACTCGAAACTGGAGCGCTACGCGCTGTATGGAGTTGTCGGTAGAGCCATCAAGGTCGCGGAGGTTGTATGCGACGTTTATGCTCTGTTGACTGGTAGTGTTGAGGTGGATCAGAACGTAAGGCGCGTCCGCGGTGCCCGAACCGTTCAGCGCGATGGTTGGGTCTGCAATGCCGTCGAACTCCGCGACCCCGCCGTTAGCAAGCGTATTAGGAGCCGCCTGATTGGCGATAACATCGAGATCATTAGCAACGGCGCTGGTAGTAAGTAATGTTTGCGGATCTACGCCGGTGCTCGTGGTAATGTCCTGCCCAAGGAAACCCTCAATCGCGGGCACGCCGCTCCAGTTGTCATTTGCGGTGATGAGACCGGTGTTGCTCCAATTCTGTGTGAACGGCAATGTTTGCGCAGTACTGTCGGCAAAGGCGGTTCGCTGAAGCCACTTCTTGAGATGGCTGGTGCCCAACATAGCGGTGCTGCCAAGCGCTGTGACCGCAACAAGTATGATTGAAAGAATGTGGTGATGGCTCCTCCGGGAAAATGACGTAGATATTCCGAAGAACCGCTTGAGCGGGTTACCCAGGTGATTCATTTAGCCTCCGATCCTGTCTTGTGTGTGGATTTGATCCGTGATGCTAGTCGAAGCAGTGTCTACTGTCAAACGCCCCGTTATGAATGGACACCCAATTCACAACAAACCGCGCGGCCGTTTCGAATCCATCAAAACCATCCCGCGGAGTCTGGTGGTAGGGGCGGTCAACGTGGCCTTGCCGAAAAGCGAGCCTTCCGCTGCCTGCTCAAAACAAAGCCACGGAGAGCGATTGAGATTGCAATGCATCTCACGCCCCCCGTGGCTATTGGCAAAGCCAAAGCTTATGAACGGCTAACTAGAACGAGAAGCGTCCTCCGAGCTGAATTGCCCTGGGTCCGCCAGTTCCAAACGCCTGTCCCACTCGAGCCGTGGGCTGCCCGAAACTGCTGCCGATCGTCGAGCTGAATCCAGTTAGATTCGAGATGTTGAAGATATTGAACATCTCGAAGAAACCCTGTATCTGGAACCGCTCGCTGATCTTGACGGACTTGGTTAACCGGACATCCTGTGACCAGAAGTCATCGCCAAATTCGAACGTCTTGGGCAGTGTAATAGCTGATATCGTCGCACCCTGCCCGTCACAGCCCTTAACTCCGCTTGCGCAAGTGCTTGAGAGAAGCGAAGTCGGCCCGACGTAGTTCACGTTGAAGTCATTCACCAGGCGGAACAATTCCGTCTTGCCTACTTTACGCCCGAGGGTTGCGATCTTCAGTCCAGGAAGCGTATCGCCACCAGTACCGTCGCCGTTGATATCGACCGTGCCGCCCAAACGAGCGTTGAACGGCGGACGGCTCGCATAGATCGAGATAAGGGATATTTGGAAGTTCTTCGGAAGTTCGAACACCCCGCTGAAGCTGAACCGGTGATGCACATCGGTATCAAGCGGTCCTGGATTTGCGAACCAGTCCGACTGATCTTCGGTTACGTAGAATCCGTCCAGGTGCGAGAACGCATACGACGCGGTGAATTGAACGTGGTTCGAGAACCGCTTGTCCACTTTCAGCAGCAGGGCCTTGTATGCTTCACGTCCGCTGCTCTGAAGCACAGCAATCGGTCCGTTCGAACATTGCGCGGTAAGGCTGATTGCCTCTGCGCCGACGCACTTGCGGATCCTTGGACCGCCGCGGGCAGCGCTTCGATTGAACAGGTTGAGGTCTTCAAGGAACAACTGGCCGCCGCCCTCGCTGAGAGCATGCCGGCGCTGCCGTAAAACGAAGTCCGCCGCCACCGACATATTGCCCGGCAACTGGCGCTGGACCCCGATTGTCATTTGCTGTGTGTAGGGGATCTGCAGATGAGTGTCGAGCAGTGACAGCGCGGCGGACGGCGGTGTCGCCTTGAACACGTCGATGCCGGTCAAACCCTGAGCTCCGGCCGCGGCGAGAACCCCCGAAAGGAAGCTTATTTTGCAGTCTCCAATGCTGTTCGTCGGATTGCACTCAGCCAGGTTGATGAAGTTCTGTCCCGTGAACTTGGTCGGGATGACCACGAAGTTGATGCCCGTACCCACGGCAGGATTGATTGACGCGAACGGCTCCGGGATTCCGGGAATCCGCGGGAACGCGATGTTGTTCTGGAAGAACGCGGTGGGTATCAACACCCGGCCGTTACCGGCGGGTCCAACCAGCGCGCGCTCGCCCAGCCGATTGAAGAACAGAACGGTATCGTAGTAGATTCCCGCGCCGCCTCGAATAACCGTCTTGCCCTTGTTTCCAACGTCCCACGCAAACCCAACAGATGGCGCCCAGTTATTTGTATCCGTCTTTGGGTTTCCGATATCGCCAAGCAACGGCTGGATCAACTTCGGCTTGGCTAGATCGTGATTCTGCAAGTTGGTTTCGTAGGTGTAAGACACTCCGTAGCTGAACGTGAAGCCGGGGCGAATCAGCCACGAGTCTTGCCCGTATCCTCGATAGCGATTGCTTTGACGAGCTATGGCTTCGTGGAAGGGTTGCGGCTGCTGAATGTTGCCGAAACCGACAGCTCCGGCGGCCATAGGAATCTGAAGAATGTCGTTGTAAGTGATGCCGCCGGTAGCAAACGACGCCGGCAGCGGGATGGTATACAGCGGTCTCACAGCCGCGGGAAGCAAAGCATTCACAAGCGCATTCACGCCGGCGACGGTGCTTGGGTTGTGGAGAACAATGACGGCGGGCTGAGCGAACCCGAAGGTCCCGTGTCCGTAGTTATGCTCCCACTCACCGCCAAAGCGGATTCGATGAGAACCCTTTACCCAATTGACGTTGTCGGTGGTCTGATACCGGTCAAGGAACCGGCTCTGCGGCGCTGCGCTGTTGTTACCGATATTGAAGTTCGTGCCGACAACGCTGATCGCCGGACCGCCAAGTCCGATGCAGGCCGGGTCGGTCGGCGGGCAATCTGCCGCAGTTGGAATGTCACTCTCATTGGTGATCCGCTGATAATTGAACCGCGCGTCATTGACCAGGTTCTGCGTCATGATGGTCGTGACACCGACCTGCGCATTCGGATCGCGGTTTTTGTTGTTACGCCAGGCGGACGGCAGATCGTTTGTCCCGGTTGGAGCAAACGCGTGGTTATTGTCGTAGCTGAACCGCCCAAACAAATTGTGCTTATCGCTGAGCTTCACATCGGTCCGAGCGTTGAAGAGCCAACCCTTGTAGGGGCTGCTGAATGTGGTGTTGAACTGGCTGAAAGCGTTCTGGAATACGCCGAACCCGCTGATAAACGAGCCGATAACCGCTTCCTGGTCAAGCCTCTCTACGTTTGCGAAAAAGAACGCTCTGTCTTTCTTGATCGGCCCGCCAACCGCGCCACCCCACTGATACCGGCGAAAGAACGGATCAAAGGTTGCGCTTGGTCGCGAGAACGTCGGAAGCGCGGATAAGGTGTGATCACGGAAGTAGAGAAACGCGTTGCCGTGCAACTCGTTGGTCCCGGTGCGCGATACAATATTGATCGCTCCCACTGAAGTGACGCCAGTCGAGAGGTCGAAGTTGAACGTTGAGATCTGAAATTCTTGAATCGTTTCGGTCGAGAAGTTCTGCCCCGCGTTCCCAGTCACCGGATCGAGGATGCTGCCTCCATCAACAGTGAGACGAGTCAGCGCGGAGGACCCGCCGCCGATTGAAACGCTGAACAAGACGTTGGCGTTTCCGACGTTACCCGTGTTGACCGCCACTCCGGGCTCCAACACCGCGAGCTGTAAGAAGTTGCGTCCATTCAGCGGTAACGCGTCGATTTTCTGCCGGGTTATGACGCCGTCGATCTTGAAGTTCTGTTTGTCGATAATCGGCGCCTCGGCGACTACATCGACAACCTCGCCCACCTTGCCCGCGCGCAACGCTGCGTCCCCGGTTGTGGTGCTGCCGGTTTGAACAAGAACTGTCGAGTTTTGAGTGGCGAAGCCCTGTGCTTCGATCTTCACTTCGTACTCGCCGGGCAGCATATTCTCGACAGAATAAATGCCATCGGTGCCCGTGGTTACCTTCCGGCTGTCGCCGGTCGCCTTGTTGGTAACGGTGACGTTCGCATTCTGTATTACAGCACCCTGCTGGTCGGTCACCGTGCCTCGGATCGAACCAGTTGGATTCTGCGCCATGACGGGGAGGGTGGTCCTCACTGCAAGTGTCAACAACGCGACACTCAGCAGCAGGATTCTGAACTTAATGTGCATGTATATCTCCTTTCAATTCCTGTGAGCGGGTAGCGATTTCGTTCGATTCAAACTCCGTTCTATGAGCGGAGCGAGCTAAGCTTCAGCCTGAACTGACGACTCATGGCGCGGGAGTGTCGGACACCATTCGCTCAGTATCAGTCGTGTGCATAAGGCCAGATACGACCCACAAATCTCGAATTAGCGCTTCGCGCTGGAATTGGCGCTCCGCGAGGCGCCGTCAACCTGTAATCAAAACTATGAATTTTAAAACTAGGAAGCCTGCTTAGACCCGCATATGATTATTTTTTCCAGCGGGATTGTCAAGCTGATTTAAGCGGCAACACTTACCCGGCTGGAGCGCTCGTCTGCCCTTCGACAGACCGCCATTGAAGGGTCTTAAGTGCGACCGTATGGCGCAAGTTTGACTGCCCGAGTTTCGGCCTATACAATCCGCCAATCATTCATCCCGGGTAAACGAGACTGCAAGGAGGACCGATTCGTGGACGAACTCTTGAGTAAGGATAACCTGCACTATCGCGACCTCGCGCGGAGCATCGCCGAAAAGTACGTCAAGCCCGTTGCCGCAGAGCTGGACCGGACTGGTGAGTATCCGTGGACCGTGATCAAGGCGCTTCAAGAACAGGGTTTGATGGGAGTATGGATACCGAAGGACTACGGCGGCGAGGGTTCTGGGCTTTTGAACCTTTGCATTATCGTCGAAGAGATATCTCGCGTTTGCGGTGGAATCGGGTGCACATATGTTGTTAATGCCTTGGGATCGCTGCCGATTGTGCTAGGGGGGACCGAAGAGCAAAAGAAAAAGTACCTGCCAGAGATCGCGTCCGGGAAAAAGCTGATCGCGTTTTGCCTATCCGAAAAGAACGCGGGCTCGGATGCCGGAAGCCTGAAGACGCACGCGGTACACACCGGCGATGGATATGTGATAAATGGCGATAAGAAGTGGACCACGAACGGAGCCGCCGCGAGCATTTACACCGTGTTTGCGACAGTGAATCCGGAGCGCGGAACCAGAGGCGTAACCGCGTTCATCGTGGATCGCGACACGCAGGGATTTGAGCTGGGCAAACGCGAAGACCTGATGGGAATTCGCTGTGTCCCGGTCAACGAGACCCACTTTCGTGACTGCCGGGTCGGGGGCGACGCGCTGCTTGGAGGCTCCGAGGGGCGAGGCTTTAAGCACGCCATGATGACGCTGGATGTCGCTCGCCCGTTCGTCGCGGCTCAAGGATTGGGCATCGCGCAGGGCGCTCTGGACTTGGCGCTCGAATACACCAAGCAACGACAACAGTTCGGTCAGTCGATCGCTTCTTTCCAGGGGATCCAGTTCATGCTTGCCGATATGGCAACTCAAGTGGAGGCGGCGCGGTACCTGGTTTACGCTGCGGCCCGGGCGGTGGACGCCGGCGTTAAGGATGTCTCCAAGATATCCGCGATGTCGAAAGTCTTTGCTACCGACACCGCGATGAAAGTGGCAACCGACGCGGTTCAATTGTTCGGCGGCTACGGTTACTGTCGCGACTATCCGATCGAGAAGTTCATGCGTGACGCAAAGATCACACAGATCTATGAGGGCACGAATCAGATTCAGCGAATGGTGATCGGCCGGGCGCTCATCAAGGAAGGCGCATCAGGGTAATCCTGGACGTACCTGGACGTACCTGGACGTACCTGGACGTACCTGGACGTACCGTAGACTGTCTAGTCTGCGGATGACTGAAACGCAGACTTGGTCTATAAGGGATGTACCGTAGAC
>JBASRM010000017.1:0-4725 GCA_049273835.1 Blastocatellia bacterium
CTCTTAAGGTCGAGAGATCAAACATCTGTTTTTCCACCTTGAGCCAATCTACGGTTTGAAAGCCCGGCGAGCTTCGTCTTTCACTGCTTCTTCGCGCTTACGAACTATTGCGTCGGCCTCTTTCTACAGGTTTCTGACCTTGATCATATTACCTGAGTTTTCCGTCCGCATTTGAACCGACACTTCAAAGCCATCGCAGAAAAGCGCCTTCCCGCCAACCGCCGGTTTACATCCATAGTAAGAGGGCACAACGTCGGCATCAATAAAGCCGAACCGCGGCCGCGATAACCCTTCCTGAATCGTCTCAGATTTTTCAGCGCCAGGAAAAATGGAAAGCACCTGGCTGGCGGTCATGCCAAGATGAATACCTCGAATCGCGGGCGCCTGTGCGAGCTTCAACTTGCACTCATTCGCCCGTGAAGACGCTATGTTCGATGTTTGCGCTGTTGCCGTCGAGACTGAGCCTAGAACCAGCGCGATCAGTAGGGCCTTCTTCATAGAACACCTCCCACTCAAACCCGGCTCGGAGAGTTCGAACGCTGGCAGTTTGAATGAGTCTGATGCCTTACGGCTGACTGCGCAATTGCTCCTCGATGATCTCGGAAAACTCGTAAAACCCTTTTCGGCCGGCGATCCACCGGGCCGCAAGTAACGCGCCTTCCGCAAACCCCGCCCGGCTGCGAGCCGTGTGAGTGATCGTCAAAGTGTCAGCCTCTGAGTCGAATCCGACAGTATGGCTGCCTGGGATATAGCCCGCGCGGGTGCTTGAAGTCGGGACCTCGCGATCATATTCGGCCTCGATGTTTCGCTTCAGAAAAATCGCAGTGCCCGACGGCGCGTCTTTTTTGAACTTGTGATGCGCTTCTTCGATAAACGGATCGTACGAGGGAAATCGTTTGAACAGCTCAGCGGCATATCGCGTCACCTTGAACATCAGGTTAACGCCGACGCTGAAGTTGGAGCCGTAGACTAATCCAATCCCGCCGTCTTCAACGAGGCGCCGGGCCTCGTCCAACCGGTCGTACCAACCGGTCGTACCTACAACCATCGCAACGCGCGCGGCGGCCGCGGTGTTGATGTTTTCTATCGCCGCGTTCGGCTCTGTAAAGTCTATTGCAACTTCGGCGTCATTCAGCTCGCCGCGCGAACCGGCGATCGGATCGATTACGCAAACGGTTTCGATACCGGCGCGCGCTGCGGCTTGCTCAACCATTCGCCCCATCTTCCCGTATCCAAACAAGGCCAGCTTCATAGTCATCGCTCAGTGTTCAATGCGAACTGTCCGTAATCGAATAAGAACGCCTTGCCGGCGTGTTTCATAAGTCGCTCCGGGCTTACACCGGTTGTTATCTCAGAATACGCACTCGGTATTCACCGCCAGGCTTCGAACTTCAGCGCGAGAGGGCTGATATATAATCGTCTCGACGCGATCACTTTCATGCGAGAAGCGATAGGCCAGACCGCCCTCGCTTACAAAGTAATAAAAAGTTCTGTCGCGAGTTTCGACGCAACGCTTGAATCCCGTGGCGAGCGTCAGGTCCGCGCGAGACAGCGGGTCATCCGGTTTGAAGTATATCGTGAACACCTTGCCGACCATCGAACGAGGAGCGTGATAGATCTTCGCAAGACTCATCGTCACGTACGAGAAGGTCACCTCGCCGCCCTCGACTTTGAACGGTCCGCTGATCATCGCTTCCGAGGAATCGGCCTCAACGCCTATGAGTCGAGCCACATCTTCGGCGGAAGATCGCAAAGGAGTGATGCCGCGCCAGGAATTCCTTGCCGCCGGCGTCGAATTTGCGGCCGCTGAACATACTATCATCGGCAGGAAGGCCGCGACTGTAATACTCAAGGCTATTTTGATTCGGTCTGCTGTCAACATCTGAACTTGAACACCTCTCGATTAATAAAGAAGAGATTCTAAACGTTGAAGGAGCAGTCCGACAAATCGTTCGTAGTTCGGTCTCTAGACGGGTTTGATTAGAAGTGGGCGTTCTGCTGTGCCGCCTGATGTGTCGCTCGCATAGACCGACCTACGAAACCGCGCAGTTCATAGTCACTCGAAGACATGCGGGTCGAGGCTGTCGAAGAAAGCGTCGTGCAGTCTTCCTATTACTTTTTCGACATTCGCCTCGGCCACAACAAAGCTCATCGTGATCGGCGACGACCCATGCAAAATCGACCCCAGCTCTATCTCGTCGATTGCCTTGAAAACCCGGCCCAAAAGCCTGGGGTCGCTTCTGAGCCCTTCGCCAACCAGCGAAACGATCGCCTGGTCGGCTTCCGCAATCGCGCTTCCGTAATCTGAGATCGCTTCGATGAAGTCGCGTCCTCCATGACTAAGCTCGCGCGAGTCAATCGCCATCACGACATTCGATGCTGACACCGAAGTTATCAGCGGCTGAATCCGGCGCTTCGCGAGAATGTTCAGCATCGCTCTGAGCAAGTCATCCGCGGAAACGAAGCGAGACCCGTCCGCTATCGTGGCTGCGGTCGCGTTAATAATTGTTACCGGCCGCTTGTATGCGATCGACTTTATCGGATTCGCGCATCGCGCCGCGTCCGCGGTTATCGAAGTGCCAACAGCCTCCGGCCGCTTCGAGTTGAAGATGTGAACCGGTATGTTCTTTCGCGCGGCCGGGTGGATGGCCTTGGGATGAAGCACCTTCGCGCCGAAGTGGGTCAGGTCGGCGGCCTCGGCGAATGAACAAATTTTGACGGTGCGGGCCGCGGAGAATATCGCCGGGTCCGCGGTCATCAAACCCGAAACATCCTTCCATATCTGAATGTCGTCTGCGTCCAGCGCCGCGCCTACGATCGTGGCCGTATAATCCGAGCCCTCAAATCCCAGGGTGGTAGTTGCGCCGTCGCGGGACGAACCGATGAAACCTTGAATAACCGGCACCGAGCCGCTCGCAAGGATAGGGGCAATCGCTTGATTGATTTTTTGATTCGTAATCTCAAACAGCGGCGACGCCGAACCGTAACGATCATCGGTCAATATCATTTCCCGAGCGTCGAGCAATGCCGCCGGTATCCCGCGCTCGGAGAGCGCATCGGCCAGCACCGCCGATGACAAAAGCTCCCCGTAGGCGAGGATCTTGTCCAGCCCGCGCGGCGGAACTTCGCCAAGTATTGCGAGGCCTTCAAGCAGCTTCTTGAGTTCATCGAAGTGTTTATCGATCAGGGCGAAGACTTCTCGGCCTTCTGATTTTTTAACCAGCCGGCGAGCTTCACTCGTATGGCGAGTCTTGAGATCGGCAACTATCCCGAGTGTGGTTCTGCTGTCGCCCGCAGCCGAAGCTTCGGCGGCTTGCAAGAGCTTGCGCGTGGTCTTGCCCATCGCCGAAACGACTACGACTGGTTTGAAGCTGAGCCGCGCGCGAATGATTTCTGCCACGCGTTCGATTGATGGGGCGTCCTCGACCGAGGTGCCCCCAAATTTCATTACGATCATATTGAAACGGTTCCGGGTTCAGGGTTTAGGGTTTAGGGTTCGTGGTTCAGGGTCAACCCGGAACTCTGAACCCGGAGCCCTGAACCCGGAACTCTGAACCCTGAACTACAAACCCGGAACCACAAACGCGAAACCTACTCCAATAGCCCCTGCGCCTTCATCAATTCGGCATTGAGAATTGCGGCACCCGCCGCCCCGCGAATTGTGTTGTGTGAAAGCACCACAAAGCGAATATCGAAGACCGGGCACTCGCGAATGCGCCCAACCACCGCGCTCATTCCGTTCCCGGCGTCGCGGTCAAAACGGGGCTGCGGACGATCGCGCTCGTCGGTAACAATCACAGGCCGTTCCGGTGCGGTAGGCAGTTTAAGCTCCTGGGGGAGCGACTTGAATCCGGCGAGCACGCGCGCAACTTCGTCGGGCGTCCCCTTTTTTTCGAGCTCGACCGATACGCATTCCATATGGCCGTCTTCGACAAAGACGCGATTTGTGTGGGCGCTGATCCGGCAGCCGGCGTAGCGAATTCGATCGCCATCAATTTCTCCCATGATCTTGAGTGGCTCAGACTCGACCTTGTCCTCTTCACCGCCGATGAACGGAATCACGTTGCCCAGCATATCAATCGCTGAATGCCCCGGATATCCGGCGCCTGATAACGCTTGCATAGTTGCAACGATTGTTCGCTTCACTCCGAACGCTCGATGAATCGGAGCAAGCGCCATCACCAGACCGATCGTCGAGCAGTTGGGATTCGTGACTATTGCGCCCTCCCACCCGCGCCGCTCGCGCTGAACTTTGATAAGCCCGAGGTGATCGGGATTTATTTCCGGAACCAACAACGGAACGTCTTCATCCATGCGATGGTTCTTGGAGTTGCTAAGAACCGTGTAGCCGGCGCGCGCAAACGCCTCCTCGACTTCCCCGGCAACCGATGAATCCAGTCCTGAAAAGACGACGCGGCAATCCAACGTAGGCTCACAAGGCTTTACCCTTCGATCTTTCAAGGTCTCCGGGATGGGTTTGTATTGGCGCCAAACCGACGCGTCCCGATAGGTCTTACCTGCGGACCGGTCAGAAGCCGCAAGCTCGGTCAATTCGAACCACGGATGGTTCTCGAGCAGGGTGACAAACTTTTGTCCAACTGCGCCGGTCGCACCCAGAACCCCGACTTTGATCTTGTCCGGCATGAGGCGATCATCCCTTTGCGCAGAGCCAGCGTTCTGAGTTCAAGCTTTAGCTTGCCGGTTGCTAACTGGGAAGTCGCAAGC
>JBASRM010000019.1:0-7511 GCA_049273835.1 Blastocatellia bacterium
CTTCACTCGTCAGCAGAATCTTATCATCGAAAGCCACCGGTGAAGATGAGAATGTGGCGGGCACCGGAACGCGGCCGCCTTCATATTTGACCTCGCCGGTCCTGGCGTCGAGACAGGTAATGATGCCAACGTCTGTCATTAGATAAAGGAAGTCGCCGTACAAAATGGGTGACGGCACATAGGCCGTGCCCTTGTTGTACTTCCAAACGACATAAGGCGTGCCCTTGAGGTTGCCGTTCCCGCCGAGACGAATACCCATCGCGACTTTTGGCTGACCCGACGATCCTCCCGAGACGAAAACCATGCCGTGGCCGGTCACCGCGCTAGGGATCGCATGAGAGATGACTCCTTCAGAGCGCCAGAGCTCCCGGCCGGTTGAAGGATCATATGAGACGGTGCTTTCAGCCCCGCTTGCAATCAATTCGGTGCGCTCCGCGGTGCGGACAAGCACCGGCGTAGCCCAGGTTTTACGCTGCGTGCGAGATACGCGCCAGGTCTCTTTGCCTGACGCCTTCTCCAGGGCCGTGATGAAGGAACCCGGCCCGCCGTCTTCTTGATCGCACTGGAGAATGACAAGGCTTTCGTACAATACCGGCGACATGCCATTGCCCATCCCCATCTTGGCGAACTTACCCAGCGATGTTTTCCAGACGAGTTTGCCGTCGAAGTCGTAACAGTAGACCCCCTCGGCATCGAACAGCGTGTACACATACTTTCCATCGGTCACCGGGGTGGCCGACGCGAAAGTATTTTTCCGATGGCGGTCATCATAGACGGTCCCTTCGTAGGCGGTTTTCTCCCAGAGGATGTTGCCTGTCTCACGATCCAGGCAAAGGACTTTGATCGTGTAGCTATGATCTCCGCCCACGCTATCGGGATGGACATACACCTGGCCGCGGCGAACGTGGGTGACGGCCTTCGCGCCAGCAACGATAGGGCCTTCAATCGAGGTGGTCAGAAAGATTTTCTTGCCCCATATGATCGGCGACGAATGGCCACGCCCTGGAATCGCGGTCCTCCATTGAACGTTTTTGGTTTCGCTCCATTCAGTTGGCAAATTCTTTTCAGTCGAGACCCCGCTGCCTCCCGGCCCTCGCCATTGAGGCCAGTTTGGTTCATCGCCAGCGGCTCCAATCAGCGGCGCCTGCGAGTTGTAAAACGCAAGCGAAAATACCAGGACAAGAACCGAATTGAACGTTGTTCGTTTGATCGTTGTCATTGTCTTTTGAGCGAACGTGATCAGGTCTCGGCCGTCTCGCACCACGTAGTTGAGATGACTCCTTCGATTCGCACCACTGATCTCTCACTCAATCATCGAATCAATATATAACGCGGATCATTTTACCTTAGGCGCGGTCACACATAAATCGTAAGTTTTGCTGAAGCAATCTTCGCTCAGTAGCGACTGTCTGTTGACGACAACGTATGATCTGGGGTCCGGCGGGAGCTGTCTATGAAAGACAGGTGAATCAGGGAGCGGTGAAAATCCCGTGCTCTAAAAAAACTCAACTGGTCAGCCAGGTCGCGAAAGACATCCAAGCGCCGGTGCCCGAAATTACCAGTCGCAGCGGCTGGGACAAGATAATCAACAACCCGCCCCACACCGTAGCGCGATGGATGCGACCTCGTGAGATCAAATCGTACACTATGCAGGCGACAATAAAGAGATCGGTGAGACCAAAGAAGGCCGGTGGACCAGCCTGGAGAATGCTGAAGGGCAGTCGAGCGATCGCCGCTGCCAAAATTGAGATCGTAGCCAGCACCATCAGCCTTTTGTGCATATCGGGCCGTCGACGGAAATAGAACCCTGCAGCGACCAGAGTTGAGAACACCAACATGTCAAAGAGCGGGATCGACAGAAACACAAGCGGAGGAGGTCCGCCCGGCGGCGCAGCTCCCTGCTTGGCCCTGGTGATGGCCGTGGTCGTGCCGACCAACACCATCATCACGGCTATCGCTCCTCCAACCATTCCTAAGCGGCGATGAATATCGGTGCGGTTCGCCGCAACCAGAGTAGTCTGGGTGAGTAACAGCACTATCCAGGACGTGAACACGATGCCGTGCAGATGGAGAAGCGGAATCAGCGGCGGTGACCCGAAATACGACTTGAAAAAATAGGTGCGAGCGAAGCCGGCTACGACGGTAGTCGCAATCACAACTGATATCCCGACATAAAAGACACGCTCGCGACGTCTACTGGGGAGTATTGCGCGAGCTGTCGCGCTGCTGGTCTCAACCATCGACGGTTTCATCAAAGAAGTCTGCGCCAGGCTCGCAAAACTTATGCGCGTTGATTATCGAATTACCAGGGATCAACCTCACTTAGCGGCGCTGGTCTTGGCAGGGTCGTCAGCGGGGTCGACGTAGTTCAGCACAAACGGACCCATCCCGTGGACCTGAAGCGTTACCGCTGTCTTCGCCATCGCGAAATGGCGCATCTCAGCAGGCATCATCGCGTAGCTCCCCGCAGGCATGTCCTTCATCGCCGCCTTGTCAAACTTCTCGCCCATTCCGAAAGCGAGCGTCCCTGAGAGCACGGTCACGTGTTCATCAGTTGGGTGCCAGTGGGGCCTGACTTGATAACCGGCGGGAAACTTGAGCCTGATTGCAAAAGGCCCCGCCTTGCTCGGATCGCCCGAGACGACGGCGAACTGGGCGCCCTTCCGAAGACTGGGCGGCGGCGGGCCCCACTTAACTTCGGCCGGAGTCAAGGCAACATGCGTTTGAGTCTTTGATTCTTGAGCCAGGGCAAAAACGGCAACGGTCGCCAAAAGAAGCGCGACACTGAATAGCTTTTTCATCTCACACCTCCATCTTGTCGAGTCATTATGCTGAGGTCGATGGCTTAGATGGCGCATTCTATACCATCTCGCGCTACCGCGAGAAGCAGCGGGCGCGACCCAGATTTCGCCCATACCCAGCCGCATTAGAGGTCGGTATGCGCACGAACCAGCGGTCCCCTTTCCTCAATCGCGCGGCTTCCTCACAACCGTGATCTTGACCTCAGACGGATACCGCCTCGAGTGGTGGACCGCATTGTGAGCAACCACACCCTTCGACTCATCGTAGTTCTTCCCGCCGGTGTTCATGTTCCGATCGAAGCGCGGGAAGTTACTGCTCGATACCTCCAGTCGAATCCGATGACCCGCCTCAAAAAAATTGCTGGTGGTCATCGGTTGGAGCGTCACCTTATACACCTTGCCTGGTTCCATCCAGACCTCCGGCTTATCGTATCCGTTTCGATACCTCACCCGCTGGATAGTCTCATCCAAATTATAGGCCCGGCCGTCCGGATACACGTCGATCAGCTTCACCGTGAAGTCGGTGTCCCTTGCATCCGACGACACATACAGCGTCACCTCTATCGGTCCGCTCACTTCGATGCCTTGCTTCAGGGGCTCGGTGCTGTAAACCAAAATGTCGGGGCGGGTCTCCATCTTTCGCTGATCGAATGCGCCGCCGGCCACCGCGTTCCCGGTGCAACAGACATTGCCGCCGTACGACGGCACAGGGTTCATCGGGTCGTAGTCGAATTTGTCGGGACTATCCGTTGCGGGCGCCGCATCGGCGAGAACACCGTCGCCGTCGAGAGTATTAGCCTTCCCGCTGCCCGACAAAAAGAAGCTCATCGGCTGGGCGCCCTGCGGAGGCCACGTGTCGGAAGTCTGCCACTTGTTGATCCCCATCGTGAAGTAGCGCACCTTCGGCATCGTCTCGAGAACGCGGTTGTTCTCTCCCTTGAGAAAGTGATCAAACCACGCGTAGGTAAGTTCGTCGTAGTTCAAACGCGCGTCACCCATGCTGCGCTCGCCTACGATCGTGTTCTCCGTAGCTCGCTTGTATGCGCAATGAAGCGTGGGCGCGATCACCGCGTACTGTTGATTCGCGATCTCGGGTCTTGCCGTCTTCCGCACGCGATTGTAAGCGGCAAGGTTCGGGCCTACTGATACGTCGTACCACGACATGAACCAGAAGCCCGGCACGTTGATCTTCATGTTGTCGTGCCACAATCCGCCCTTGTACCAGGCGGGATCGTTTGGCGCGCGCCTGATCATCGCGCCGCCCGTGTCTACCGGCATCGGATCGGCGAAGATACCAACCGGACCGTCAACGCTCTTCATTATGTCCATGACCGGAAGGTGTCGAAGCGCCTTTGACCAATCGACGGGCGGCAACTGCTGAGCGAGATCGAACGACTTAGACGCTCGAATCAGATCCTCCTGCGAGGTGTTGGGCGGAAACTGAGGCCGCACCTGGTTCTGCTGCCCGTACAGCCAGGCGATGAACAGCATCTGTACCGCGCCGCCGCGATACCAGTTCCCCTGTTCGTAGTAGCCACCCACCCGTCCGACCCCTGCGCCAAATCCTTGCGGGATCATCGCGGCGTAAGCCGGATTGCCCTGAGCCGCGACCGCCATCTGCCATTCCGCGGTCGAGGAGCAGCCGATAGTGCCGACCTTGCCGTTCGACCAGGGTTGTTTGGCAATCCACGACAACTCGTCATCACCATCGCTGAGCGGTGGGCCGAGGATGTCGTAGTTTCCCTCGGAGAAGAAATGACCGCGCTCATTCATCTCGACGAAGGCGTAGCCGCGCTTCACCGCTTCGAGCTCATTGGTCAGATCGCGTGGCGCGCCGGTGCGGACGTCCCAGAAGTTGAAGTTGTACGGAGTACGAACAAAGATCGTCGGATATTTCTTTGATGTGTCTTTCGGGCGATAGACGTCAGTCGCGATTCGCCTGCCGTCACGCATCGGCACCATGAGCTTGCGCTCGACAATCGCAATCGATTGGAGCTCCGTCTCGATCGAGTTTCGCTTGGAAACCAGTTCCGGGTTTGCCTGTCGCCCCTGGGCAAGCGCGCTTCGAGGGGGAGCGCTTTGAATGACAACGCCGAGTCCAGCGACGGCAAGGATCAGAGTCAAAAGGATGTTCTTTCGCATGGCCTACGCTCCTGGAGGAAATCTCACACAAACTTTCAATCGCGGTTTCCGAAGCGACGCGGCAACAGTCAGCGACATAGTACATTCTGTCGGACTTCGCGGCGGCGGTTCGTGGTTATGATGAAGCACGAGTCTTTTATCTCAATAGGGAGACTCGCGCAAGCGAATTCGCTAAGACCGGAGGTTGTAGCATGCTTAATTATTCGATTGAGGGACCTGTCGTCGATCAGGAAGGGGTGAGACGGGGACCGACCGCTTATTTGTTCTTACGCAGCCTGAGGTTCGCGATGGACGTTCGCTTTTATGAAATCAATTATGTCTTGCATTCGGGCGCCCGGCGTAAAAACCTCTGTTACGCCCAGGTCTTTGAGACGGGGGATGTCCTCATCGGGGATGATACCGCCGCCGAAGATGATCACGTCATCCAGTCCCTCCCGTCTTGCAAGCTCAACCACACGCGGGAACAAAGTCATATGCGCACCCGATAGGATCGACAGGCCGATGGCGTCAACGTCTTCCTGGACGGCGGCTGCAACCACTTGTTCGGACGTTTGCCTCAACCCGGTGTAGATCACTTCCATGCCGGCGTCGCGCAGGGCTCGGGCGATGACTTTTACGCCGCGGTCATGACCGTCCAACCCGGGTTTTGCCAGGAGTACTCTTATTCGTTCGTCAGGCATCGTAGCTCGTCATTCCGTTCTGATTTGCAATGTTCTATTTTGTCTTCTCGGGTTTTCCATTTCCCATTTGTCATTTTCCGCTCTCCTTAGTCAATGGAAGACCCGCGTCCGAAAATGACAAATGATAAATGAAAAATGGAAAATAGCTCCCGATTTCTCTTACCCCGCCATCTTCCATTCGCTACCTTCCCCCGCCGCCTAACTTCGCGGGCTTTCCTTCGGTGTCGTAGACTTCAACTGTCCCGTATTGCTTGAGCACATCCGCGATCTTGCTGGCGTCGCCCACCGCGATGATTTGCAAGTGACCGAGGTCCAGATATTTCTTCGCCACTCGCTGCACATCATCCGAAGTGATGGCGGCGATCTTTAGCGTGTACGTGTCCCAGTAATCGGCGGGCAAACCATAGAGCTTCTGGGTGATGATGTTGTTTAACAGCGCCTGGGGAGACTCGAGCTGCAACGCGAAGCCGCCGATGATCGTACGCTTTGCCCGTTCGAACTCCTCGGGTGGAACCTTCTCGTCCCGAATGCGCTTGATCTCGTACATCAATTCGTCCATTGAGCCTTTGGTCACCTCGGTCCGTACTTCGGTGTTGGCGCGGAACGTTCCTCGATATTTTGGCGCGGAGAATCCGGTGTACGCGCCATAGGTGTAGCCTTTGTCTTCCCGCAAGTTTAAGAAGAGTCTCGCGCTCGCGCCGCCGCCCACGACCTGGTTCATAACGTCGAGGGCGAAGTAATCCGGATCAGTCCGCTCAATCGTGAGATTTCCGAGGATGAGATTCGTCTGCACTGACGGGACCCGATTAACCAGGTAAATCTTCGCCGGGTGGGTCTCGCTTACTTTTGGAATGCTGCTCGGCGGCACGTCTCCGCGCTGCCATGAACCGAAGGTTTTTTCGAGCCTGGCCACGACCTCTGCCGGTTTGACGTCGCCGACGATGGCGAAGATCGCGTTGTTGGGTTTGTAATGCGTGGCGTGAAATTTCTGCAGCACTTCCGGCGAGAGACGTTGAATCTCGTCGGCGGTTAGCGAGACGCGCGCTGCCGGGTGCGATCCGTACATCACCTTTTGAAACATCTCGTTGGCCAGAAAGCCGGGATTCGAACGCTGTAATCTAAGCTGCGCGAGCGCGCGGGTTTTGAACTTGTTGAGCTCATCGGCGGGGAAGCTCGGATTGAGAATTACATCCGCGAACAGCTCCATGATCTGGTCGAAGTTGTCGGTCAAACCAGACGCCGAAACCCTGCTGTCAATTGAAGAGAGTCCGGAGTTTGCCGTCAGCGACGCGCCAAGTGAGTCAATCTGCTCGGCGATTTGTTTGCTCGTGCGCGTCTTCGTCCCTTCACGGAGCGACGAGGCGGTGCTCAGCGCTGCGCCGTGCTGGTCATCGGGATCTGCAAGCCCGCCGCTCTGTATGACCATTTGCATGTTGAACGTCGGCAGCTTGTGCGCTTCGAGCACGATCACCTGCAAGCCGTTGCTGAGTTTTGTTTCATAAGCCTTCGGCAGTTGTACCTTCAGCACGTCTTTGCTGATGGGTGCCTTGCCTTTGATGACAAGCCCCTTTGAGGACGGCTTTGGAGCCTGGGCGGCTGCGAACATAGTCGCGAGCGCCATCACGATCGTCGCCGCCAGCATGCGCCTCGATTGTGAGATCATTCTTTTCATTGCTTCACTCTCCCTGAAAACCGTAGCTAGGTACCGTAGAGCGTACCGTAGCGTACCGTAGACTGTACCGTAGACTGTCTAGTCTGCGGCTGAGCTGCGGCTGAGCTGCCGCTGATCTGCCGCTGGTCTGCCGCTGATCGCATAGCTCGTCAGAACCACGCGCAGACTGGACAGTCTACGCTACATCAAACCCGTACCGTAGACTGTACCGTAGAC
>JBASRM010000022.1:0-4549 GCA_049273835.1 Blastocatellia bacterium
GTCTACGGTACACTGTCGGAGCACGCAGACTGGACAGTCTACGGTACACTGTCGGAGCACGCAGACTGGACAGTCTACGGTACACCTGTCGGAGCACGCAGACTGGACAGTCTACGGTACGTCATTCCACGAAGAGAGTTTTATGCCTGATTCTAAACAAAGTGAGTCTGCCGAACTTGATGAGAAGAGCGTTGACCCGAATCCGTTTAAGCAATTTGAAAAATGGTTCAAGCAGGCGGAAGAAGCGGTGACCATTCTGCCAAACGCCGTAAACCTTGCGACCGCTACGACAGCCGGTTTCCCTTCAGCGCGCATGGTCCTGTTAAAAGACTTCGATGAACGCGGATTTGTCTTTTACACGAATTACGATAGCCAGAAAGGAAGCGAACTAAGCGAGAATCCGGTTGCTGCCCTGACTTTCTATTGGGCGGAGCTAACGCGACAGGTTCGGATTACTGGTACTGTCGCCCGCACATCGCGCGATGAGTCTGAAGCCTATTTTCGCAGCCGCCCGCTTGACAGCCAGCTTGGCGCATTGGCTTCAAATCAAAGCGAGGTGATCAGCGGGCGTGATGTTCTTGAAGCAAGAATGGACGAACTGGAGAAAGAGTATCAGGCGAGGCCGATACCGCTGCCACCGTACTGGGGAGGCTTCCGTCTGACGCCGGTGGCGTTCGAGTTCTGGCAGGGTCGCCCGAGTCGCCTCCACGACCGGATTCGGTATCGACTGATGAGCGACGGGAAATGGGTGGTTGAGAGGCTCGCTCCCTAAATTACGACGGGATGATTTGGCTTCCGAAGTCAGGACGCGCACTGTTGAATCTGACTGCGGTGACAGCAGACGCTATGTCGGCTTCAACTCTCACGACGCTTGCCGGGTACTTCATCCACCTCTTTCCTCGCAGCGGCAGCTTGATATACACATCGATTTTTGTGCCAGCTGATAGGGGTTTTCGCAGCGACAGCAGCGCGCCAACGGAGCTTATGTTGCGAAGCACGCCGGGCACGATGAAGCTTGCCGCACCGTCGTCGGCGCCTTCAACGCGAATTGGCCAATCCACCCTAAACCGCTTCGCTCTTCTTCGGTCGATCAAAGGGCCTCCAGTGTAACTCGAACAGGTTGTTAGATTGACAACTTGTAGCACTGCTGTTTTACCGCATCCTTCGACAAATTGAAATTAAAAATTGTAGAGATTGTCCTTGATGAAAGAATAATCTTAGAGTCGATCACAGTGTTGATGGGTGGGCGTCAGATTATTTGCGCATACCCACCTCGGAGAGGTGGGTTCCTGAGTTAAAGTTGATCACAGAGTTGAAACGAGGCCGGAAAGTTAGTATATTGCCGCCGCCGTCTCCCGGCAATCACTTTGGTTTTTGAGTTCACGCTATGAAAAAAGTTGACAATAACGATCACACCAACGCGATTACGCGTGCGATTGCACGCAACGCGTGGTCGTCGCGTCGCCGATTCGTTTTCACATCACTTGCATTCATTTTGGTCCTGCTTGCGGGCGCGTTAGTTACGGCCGCGTCGCAACAACCTGGTCCCGCCTCTCAACCAGCGGTTCAATCTGCGAAGCCGATCGAGCAGATGGTCCCCATGCGGGACAGCGTCAAGCTCGCGACCAGCATCTTCCTGCCCCAGGGCAAGGGTCCGTGGCCGGTTGTGCTTGTGCGAACGCCTTACGGCAAGGACCTGCAAGCAACCGGAAACTCCCTGTGGACCAACCGCGAATTCGCGCTCGTGGTTCAGGACTGCCGCGGAAGATTCAAGAGCGAAGGCGAGTATCGTCCGTTCATGACCGATCACCTGGACGGCTACGACACGATCGAATGGATCGCGAAACAGGCCTGGTCAAACGGTAAAATAGGCATGTACGGCGCGTCGGCGATGGGGATCGCCGCAAACCTGGCGTCGATGATGAACCCCCCGCACCTCTTGGCTAACTTTGTTATGGTGGCGCGCGCGAGCATCTATCATCAGTCGGCTTTCATGGGCGGCGTCTATCGCAAAGAACTGAACGACCCCTGGCTTAAGCGCCAAAACGCTGAGTGGGTGATCGCCGAAACAATCAAGCATTCGGTCTACGACGGCTACTTTGATCTGGCCGAAATGCCCAAGCACTGGCACGAAATTCACGTGCCCGTCTACAACTACGGCGGGTGGTATGACATATTTGGGCAAGGCAACATCGATAACTTCGTCGGGTTGCAATCGGGCGGGGCGGGGCTCGCGGCAGGAAATCAAAAGCTGATCATGGGACCGTGGGGACACGGCAAAGTTGAAGAGGTAAAGTATCCAACGGACTCGGTGGTCAATGCTACGGAAGAAGCGATGCGCTGGTTTGACTATTGGCTCAAGGGCAAAGACAACGGCATTATGGACGAGCCGCCGGTGCGTTATTACGTGATGGGCGACGTAACCAGCGCGCAAGCTCCCGGCAACGAGTGGCGCACCGCACTCAGCTGGCCCGTCCCTTCGAAACCAACCTCCTATTTTCTAAAGACCGGCGGAGCGCTCGGCGAGAAGCTGCCCTTCGAACAGGAGAGTTCCGCT
Source organism: Blastocatellia bacterium (assembly GCA_049273835.1). Taxonomy (GTDB): domain Bacteria; phylum Acidobacteriota; class Blastocatellia; order UBA7656; family UBA7656; genus Onstottus_A. The sequence goes on from JBASRM010000022.1 coordinate 2,558, forward strand.
ACTTACACCTACGATCCAAAGAATCCGGTTCCCACGATTGGCGGAGCGAACTTGAGCGTCAAGAAGGGACCTATGGACCAGCGCGCTACCGGCGATCGAAAAGACATTTTGAAGTTTGTGACGCCGGTCCTGACATCGCCGGTCGAGGTTACCGGCCGTGTTAAGGTCGAGCTGTGGGCTGAGAGCGATGCACCTGATACCGACTTTATGGCAAAACTGGTGGACGTCTACCCGGACGGAACCGAGCGGTTGGTGCTCGACTCGGCGGTGCGGGCCAGATTCCGGGATGGAATCGATCGCGAAGTCTTCATGAAAAAGGGCGAGGTGTACAAGTTCTCTCTCGATCTCTGGTCGACTAGCATCATTTTCAACAAAGGTCATCGCATCGCCATTCACGTTACCAGTTCGAATGATCCGCGATTCGACCCGAACCCCAACACCGGAAAACCGTTGCGTGCGGACGACGAAACTCGCGTTGCAAGGAATACAATTCATTACGACCGCGCCCACCCGTCACGGGTGTTGTTGCCGATCGTCCCGTCGTATAACGGCAAACGGCCTTAAAGGCGAATTGACCCGGCAGGCTTTTTAAAGATTCGAATGAATTCGCAGCAGATCGCTGAGAAGCGCGTAGGCGGTTTGCTCGATACCGGGGTCGTTTTCCACTATCGCGATCTCTCCCATCAAATCTGTTTGAAGCACCAGCACGTTTGACGTCCCGCGAACCGAGCCGAGAGCTGAGTTGAGAGGAACGCTTTCGGGCGCAACGGTCAGCATCACTCCATTCGTGGATCGCTTTCCGCGAGCAATCAGCCGGATGACATTTCCGGCTTTCGCCGCGGCCCTCAAGTCAGCAGTCGTTATCTTGCCGATCCCCTCTCGAGCAACTTCAGACGGGCGGGCCTCTGCTTCCATCAAAACGTTGGCGAGCGCGACGGCTTTGACTGCTGCATCCCAGCCGTCGATATCGTAAGCAGGGTTCGCCTCGGCGATTCCGCGCCGCTGCGCCTCGGCCAATGATTCTTCAACTGAATGGCCAGTCTCCATGCCGGTCAAGATGAGATTGGTTGTGCTGTTGAGGACTCCGCCGAAGGCCAGTACGCGGGCGCCGGGCAGGCAACGCTCAACCATATTGAAAACAGGTGTTCCATCCATCACCGTTCCCTCAAAGAGAAACTTGACGCGACGCTCGAGCGCCAGCGATCTCAACTCAGAATAGGCGAACGCGATGGGACCCTTGTTGGCGGTAATGACATGTATGCCTCGGGCGAGCGCACGGCGAATAATCGTGATTGCGGGTTCGCCGTTCTCAACATTGAGTGGAGTCGTCTCGAACAGGATATCGGCGTTGCAGATTTGTGTTAGCGTGTGAGGATCGGGGATGCTGACCGTTCCAGGAACCTCAGCCAGGTTGCTTCCTCGCTCAACGCACGACGCGGCTTGAAGGAGATCGATGCCCTCAACCGAAGTAATGCAACCGTGATGGCCGGTCGCGATAGCCGTAGTCTTCCATCGAAGTCCATACTGGTCCCCAACCTCATTGTGATGTTCACCCAGAATCCGGGCGAATGATCGAGCTACGTTGCCGAACCCGATAAAGGCCAGTTGTAGTTCCATGGAATGAAATCAGGCAGCCACCCACGATGTACCGTAGACTGTCCAGTCCTGCGGCCCAGTCTAAAGCTCCGAGATGAAATTGCCGATCAACTCGAGGCCCTCGCGAAGCTGATCTGCGTTTGAACCGAATCCGATCCTCAGATATTTTCCCATCAAGAACTGCTCGCCGGGCACGATCAGCACGCTCTTCTCCTCCCTGAGTCTATTGGCAAACTCGAGCGAGCCGATGTCGAGGTGGTAGCGCAGGTAGGCAATGGCGCCGGCTTGCGGCGGGACGAAGGAGAGATCGTTGGCATCAGCCCATTCTTGAATGATTGGATAATTCGATTTCATGATGCTTCGCGTCCGGCTCAGCATCCTCTGCCGGTTCTCGGG
>JBASRM010000040.1:0-19665 GCA_049273835.1 Blastocatellia bacterium
GCCCAGGCGGTATCCTTTCAAAAGGCCCTTCCACTTCGAAACCAGAAACCACAAATTCGGAACCCTGAACCCTATTATTCGCGGAGCGAAAGACCATGAGCGAGATCAAACGAATCAGCGATCAACTTAAGCGAGCCTTTGAAGGTACGGCATGGCACGGCCCATCAGTGATGGAGGTTCTGGCCGATGTGACTGCCGAGCAAGCTGCGGCGCATCCGATTCCATCGGCACACAGCATCTGGGAGCTTGTTCTTCATATTCAAACGTGGGAGCGAATTGCGCGAAGACGAGTCGAGGAATGGCTGCCAATTGAAGTGCCCGATGAAGAAGACTGGTCGCCGGTGGGTGAGACTACAGAACACGCCTGGAAGAACGCTCTGAACCGGCTCAGACTAAACCACGAGACTTTGAGAGAAGTTGTTGCGCGGTTGGATGAGTCCCGTCTCTCGGAGATTGTGCCCGGCACTCAGTACTCAGTGTACTTCTTGTTGCACGGCGTGATTCAACACGATCTTTATCACGCTGGGCAGATTGCGCTCCTAAAGAAGACTTGAGTAGCAAATGTCGTTTACTGGCTGGATGCGACGCGGCTCGCCGAATTTCAAGGACTCGTCTGCCAACAAGCCTAAAGTTTGTTCCTAGTTTGCGCGGCGTCTCCGCGTTAATGCCAAGTCTGATAAAAGGGGGAATAGCTTATGACCGTGAAGAAAATCGTTTATGTTACGGCGTTCTTGTTGGTGGGCGCATTATCCGGACATGCCCAAGAGCAGGACCGGTATATGCTTCTTGCCACAACAAAAACCTCTACGATGCAAAAAGAGCTTGATGAGTCATCGGCGAAAGGATATCGGGTGGTGATGGGTTCACCAACCAGCGGCTCGGAAATGGCGATACTTATGGAGCGGGCGGCCCAACCACCAGACACCTACAAGTACCGCCTGCTGGCTACGACCCGCACAGGAACCATGCAGAAGGAACTAAACGAGGCCGCGCAGGAAGGCTATCGGCTGCTCGTGCGAACAATGATCGCGAAAACGCAACTGGTAGGCGGGGTTGAAGTCGTTGTGCTGCTCGAGCGTTCGCCAAAGCAGGACAAGCGGTACGAGTACAAACTCCTCGCTACGACAAAGACTTCGACGCTGCAGAAAGAAGTAGCGGAAGCGCAGTCTGAAGGCTATGTGCTGGCAGGCATGGTCAGCCGCGGCGAGCATATGGTGATTATGGAAAAGGAAAGTCTCAAATAACCCGGATGTCCATGCCCAAAAAGAGAGGATCTGTATCCACGCATGAGCAGTGCACCAAACAAAGTCATCTACTCAATGGTCGGAGTCGGTAAGTACTACGATAAGAAACCGGTCATCAAGGACATTTATCTCTCTTACTTTTACGGCGCGAAGATCGGGGTGATCGGACTAAACGGCTCGGGCAAGAGTTCGTTGCTCCGAATCATCGCCGGCGTTGATAAGGAGTTCGTCGGCGAGACCGTTATTTCGCCCGGGTTCAGCGCCGGGTTTCTTGAACAGGAGCCGCGTCTGGATGAATCAAAAACTGTCCGCGAGATCGTCGAAGAGGGAGTTCACGAAACCATCGCCTTGCTGAAGCAGTTCGAAGAAATCAACGAGAAGTTCGCCGAGCCGATGAGCGACGACGAGATGACCGCATTGCTCGAACGGCAGGGAGACGTTCAAGAGAAGCTCGACGCCGCAAACGCCTGGGACCTGGACAGCCGGCTCGAAATGGCCATGGATGCATTGAGGTGTGCGCCCGGACAGACGCCGATCAGCATTCTCTCGGGGGGCGAGCGCCGGCGAGTTGCCCTTTGCCGGCTGTTGCTCAAGGAGCCTGACATACTTCTGCTCGACGAGCCCACCAATCACCTTGATGCCGAATCGGTAGGGTGGCTCGAACAACATCTTCAGAAGTATCCAGGAACCGTGATCGCCGTGACTCACGACCGCTATTTTCTCGACAACGTCGCGGGTTGGATTCTAGAACTTGATCAGGGACGTGGAATCCCGTGGGAAGGCAACTACTCATCCTGGCTCGAACAAAAGCAAACTCGACTGGCGCACGAAGAGAAAAGCGAATCGCAGCGGCAAAAGACGCTCGAACGCGAGCTCGAATGGATTCGCATGTCGCCAAAAGGCCGTCACGCAAAATCGAAGGCTCGCATCAGCTCTTACGAAGCGTTGCTCTCGCAGGAAAGTGAAAAGCGAGGGCGAGAGCTTGAGATATACATACCTCCTGGTCCCCGGCTCGGCGACACGGTCATCGAAGCGAAAGACGTCGGCAAGGCTTACGGCGACAACCTTTTGATCGAGGGCATGTCATTCTCGCTTCCTCCCGGCGGTATCATCGGCGTCATTGGACCAAACGGCGCCGGCAAGACCACGCTGTTCAGAATGATCGCCGGTCAGGAGGGCCCCGACAGCGGGTCGTTTAAGGTCGGAACAACCGTCAAGCTCGGATACGTCGATCAGAGCCGGGATACGCTTGATGCGAGCAATACAATCTGGGAAGAGATTGCGGGCGGCAACGATACGATCGAGCTAGGGAAGCGGCAGGTGAACTCGCGAGCCTATGTCGCCAGGTTTAATTTTTCAGGAACGGATCAGCAAAAGAAAGTAGGCTTGCTGTCGGGCGGGGAGCGAAATCGCGTCCATCTGGCGAAAATGTTGAAGGAGGGCGCAAACGTTCTGCTGCTCGACGAGCCAACCAATGACCTCGATGTAAACACTATGAGGGCGCTCGAGGAAGCGCTCGAGAACTTCGCCGGCTGCGCTGTTGTCATCAGCCACGACCGGTGGTTTCTGGACCGCATAGCGACCCACATCCTTGCATTTGAAGGCAACAGTCACGTCGAGTGGTTTGACGGAAACTACACCGAGTATGAAGCGGATCGAAAGGCCAGGTTAGGCGCAGCAGCCGATCAGCCGCATCGAATCAAGTACCGTCAGTTGACAAGAGGTTGACGATATATCGAGATGTTTGGATAGCCGGATTCCGCTCGACTCGCCAAAACTTCGCGAGAAGAATGTTCGCTTGCCCCCCGCTAAATGTACCGTAGAGTGTCCAGTCTGCGGAGGACGGAACCCGCTGACTCGACAGTCTACGGCAACGCCGGGCAAGCCGGGAAAAGCATTTAGTCTTATGCGAATCGAAGATGACGATCGTCTGCCGACGGAGACGTTCTGATCTGCACTGGGTGGGATGAAGAAGAGTGGCAGTGGTAATCTCTGAGAGATACCAGCACATGCGAGCGAGGCGTTAGGCTTCGCGGTTAAGTTTCGCGTGTGGACGCGCCTGGCTTGAGGTGACTAGATGAGAAAACTCCTGGTTTGTACACTAATCGCCACGATGGCAGCTTGTACGACGAAGAACAACCAACAAACGATGACCAACACCGGCGACGGCGAATTCAAAAAGACTCACGACGCCTACGTCGTCGAGTTCCTGCGGCGAAATCCGACGGTTAACACGTATCTTGGAGGCGCGGGGTTTGATCCTTCGCTAAAGGATGTAGACGGCACGTTGCGCGATCACTCGGCTGCGGCCCTCGAGGCCGAAGACCGCTGGCTCGCCGAGGCCCAGAAATCTTTCGAGGGCATCGCTGCCGACACCCTTTCTGCTAACCTGCGCATCGATCGCGAAGTCGCGCTCGCGCAGATCCGATTTCTGTTACATCAACATCAGGCGCGCCGATATCAGGAGCGCGCCCTCGACACTTACACCGACGAGCCGTTTCGCGCGCTTGACTGGCAGTTGCAGGGAATGACCCAAACCGGCGAGAAGACTTATGGCACCGCGGAAGAGTGGTCGCTGGTCGCCAGACGGATCGGCGCCGTACCACGTTTCCTCGGGGTTGCGCAGGAACAACTCTCGGCAGGCATAGCGTCCAACAACACGCCGGACTTTCGCATGCTCAACCGCAACGGAATAAGCACCTCGGAGGCCGACGCGAAGTACTTTGACGAGACTCTCCCGAAGCTTGCCGAAGAACGAATTGCCGGCGCCGGGCGAGAACAGTTACTCGGGCAGATTCGCAATGCCTCGAAACAGGCAGCGGGAGCCTATCGCGCGTTGCGAGACTTCGTCGCGAAGACGTTTTTTGACGATGTGACTTCCGCCAGAGTGAAACCGCAATTCGCCGGCGATCGATTCGCAATGGGCGAAGCCGAGTACAACTGGGCGCTCAAGAACAATTTTTACCTGGAGAAGACCGCGGCTCAGCTTTACGATGAGGCGTGGCCGATAGTGGAAGCGACACAGAAAGAGATGGTCGATCTTGCCCGTGAGATCGGTAAGACACACGGGTGGACGCTTCCCACCGAAGGCCCCGCGGCTGTGCGCGCGGTCTTCGATGAACTGTCGAAGGACTATCCCAGGTCCGACACCGAGATGATCTCATGGTATCGCGAGGCGGCGTTCCGTCTGGTTGACTACGCTCGCAAAACGGGAATCTTCGACGTGCCCGCGGACTACAAGCTCGAAGTGGTCGAGACTCCGCCGCCGCTGCGGGCTTCGATCGACGGAGCGGCCTACTACCCGGCTCCGCCGTTCAAGACAACCGGCGTTGGACGTTACTACGTAACCCCCACCGACAACGACATCGCCGCGTTGAAATCGAATAACCGTTCAGCGCTCGCCGATCTTTCTGCCCACGAAGGTTTCCCCGGGCACGACTGGTATTACAAGGTATTGACCGGTTATCGCGATCAGATCGGCGCGGTTAGATGGCTGACCCCGGGAGCAGTCGAAGATTCGTCGTCGATGTGGGAGGATTCGATGCCGTCGGAAGGCTGGGCTCTGTACTCGGAGGCATTGATGGCTGAGCCGCAGCCGGGTGCTCCGCAAGGTTTCTACACGCCGGAAGAAAGGCTCTACCAGTTGCAAGGCAAGCTCTATCGCGATCTGCGCGTTCGCGTCGACACAGGGATTCACACCGGCAGGATGAGTTTTGACGACGCGGTCGATTTGTTCTCGCAGGTAGTCGATTTCTTGCCGGGATCGTGTCGCGATGCCGCGGCAACAGCGAAAGACGATAAGCGAGCGAGCTGCAAATCGGCCGAAGGCGCGATCTTTCGCTATTCCAAGTGGCCTACACAAGCGATCACGTATCGTCTTGGGAAGGATCAGATCTACGCTCTTCGCGAAGAAGCGGCGAAGCTGCTTGGGGATCGTTTCTCCGCCAAGACGTTTCACCTTCTCTTCATAAAGCAAGGCACCATCCCGTCGGGATACTTTCGCGATGAGTTGCTCCGTGATATTCGTGAAACAAAGTGATGTGTGATCCGCTAAATGTACCGTAGACTGTCTAGTCTGCGAGAGACGGAAACCGCAGACTAGACAGTCCTACGGTACAACCGCCGACATCGCATGAACCATTCATCTCTCTATGGCAATGCATTTCTCTTTTGCTCCGGCCCCCGGCGCTGAGCGGCCAACGCTGCATCAGCGATTCGCAGCACTCCGCTACATTCCACCGCTGATCAAGCTCGTGTGGGAGACACATCGCGGCTACACGACCGGTATGGCGGTGCTGCGTCTGATGCGAGCCGGGATACCCGTCGCAATGCTCTGGGTCGGCAAGCTGATCATCGACGCAGTGGTTGCATCCCGCCAATCAACCCCGGACTACACAAGGCTGTGGAGACTCGTCGCTCTCGAAATCGTGATCGTGTTCGCGAACGATGTCCTTGCCAGGGCATCATCCCTGGTTGAGAGCCTGCTTGGCGATCTCTTCTCAAACCACACCAGCGTGCGGTTGATGGAGCACGCCGCCACTCTCGACCTTGCGCACTTTGAGGACCCGGCATTCTACGATCAGCTCGAACGCGCGCGGCGGCAGACGACCAGCCGGATCGGGTTGGTCGCTCAGCTTCTTTCCATTGGGCAAGACGGGCTCACATTGATATCCCTTGGCGCGGCGCTGATAGTTTACAGCCCGTGGCTCCTGCTGCTGCTTGCGATAGCGGTGCTGCCGAGTTTCTTCGGCGAGACTCACTTCGCTTCACTCGAATACTCGATGCAGTTTCGGTGGACGCCGCAGAGAAGACAGCTCGACTATTTGCGCTATGTCGCCGCCAGCGACAGAACGGCGAAAGAAGTACAGCTCTTCGGCCTCTCGCCCTGGTTGATCGAGCGGTTCCGTAGGTTGTCCTGGAGGTTTTACGAAGAGAACAAACGACTGTCGATTCGCAAAGCGTACGTCAGCACCGCCCTCTCGCTGATAGGGAGCCTGGGCTACTACAGCGCCTACGCGATCATACTGGTGCGGGCGGTCAAAGGGACGATCTCGATCGGAGAGCTGACGTTCATCGCCGGGTCATTTGCTCGAAGCCGCGGGTTGATCGAGGTGTTGTTGATGAGCGCCGGTGGAATCTATCAACAATGTCTTTATCTCAAAGACCTGTTCGATTTTTTCGAGATGAAACCGTCGATCGCTTCACAGCCGGGCGCGCCACAAGTGCCGCGGCCGATCCGCGAAGGATTTGTGTTCGAGGACGTCGGCTTTCGATACCCTGGGAGCGAGACGTGGGCAGTCCGGCAAGTGAGCTTCGAGCTGCGTCCAGGCGAGCGCGTCGCGCTGGTGGGTGAAAACGGAGCGGGCAAAACTACGCTGACCAAGTTGCTTGCGCGGCTTTATGATCCGACCGAGGGGCGCATTCTGCTCGAGGGTAGAGACCTCCGGGAGTATGACATTCATTCTGTGCGGCGAGCGATCGGGGTGATCTTCCAGGACTTCGTCAAATACGATCTGCGTTTCGACGAAAACGTCGGCGTAGGCGAGATCGACGATGTCCGCTCTTATCTCGACGCATCCGCCGCGGGTGAAAAAGAGCGCGACTCAATTGAGCCGGTTGACGGCAACGGCGCAGTGCCGGGCTCGATTGTTTCCGCTTCGGAGAAATCGCAGGCTTCGGCGTTGCTGCCGCGATTCTCGAAGGGCTACAAACAGATGCTGGGCCGGAGGTTTGACGAAGGGGTCGAGCTTTCGGGCGGAGAATGGCAAAAGATCGCGCTGGCCCGCGCTTACATGCGCGAGGCCCAGGTGCTGATTCTGGACGAGCCGACGGCGTCGCTTGATGCCCGCGCGGAGTACGAAGTCTTTATTCGGTTTTCGAAACTGGTAGCCGGAAGAATGGCGGTGATCATCTCGCACCGCTTCTCGACGGTGAGGATGGCGGATCGGATCATCGTCCTTCAAAACGGGATGGTTATTGAAGACGGGTCGCACCAGGAGCTGGTCAACCTCGGCGGATTGTACGCGGAGTTGTTCGCGTTGCAGGCCGAAGGGTATCGCTAGCGTTGCGCTCGCGAGGGGGTTCGCTGAGTGAGGCGAGGCAGGAATCTGTTAGCCCCGCGATAGAGCAACAACACCGCCACCGCCACGCCAAACAAGATCGGCTCGCGCGTGTCTGCCTTGACGAGCATGTAGTAGTGAATCACACCGCCGATGGCCGCCAGGTAAGCCAGTGTGTGCAGCCGGTTCCACCGCTTTCCCCCCAACCGCTTTATGCTCTTTTGAGTGGAAGTCAGGGCGAGGGGCACCAGCATAACAAAGCTGGCCATGCCAACGGTGATGAACGGCCGCTTGACGATGTCTTCGGCGATAAGCCCGACGCCAAAAAACTTGTCGAACCAAATATAGGTCAGTAGATGAAGGCAGCCGTAGAAGAACCCGTAGAGTCCGAGCAGCCGCCGAAACTTGATCATCCATGGAAGCCCGAGCGATTTGCGGAGCGGAGTGACGGCAAGCGAGAGTATCAGGAACAACAACGTCAGCACTCCGGTCGTGCGGGTCGCGAATTCGGTCGGGTTTGCACCGAGGCGATGATGATACCAGTCCCAACCGAGCAGCGAGAGCGGCACCGCGCTGTTAACAAAAATCACCAGTTGTGCAAAGCGAGTGTCTTTCATTCAGAAATCCGTGATGATGTACCGTAGACTGTCTAGTCTGCGGATGACTTAACGCACCGCTCAATAGTACTTCTTCAAATCCATTCCGCTGTAGAGCTGCGCGACCTGATCGCCGTACCCATTGAACAGCAATGTGTCCCTCAACCCGAACTCGCCGATTCGGCGCTCGGTCTTCTGGCTCCAGCGCGGGTGGTTGACGTTCGGGTTCACATTCGAGTAAAAGCCGTATTCGCTGGGCCCGGCGATGTTCCAGCTAGTCGGCGGTTCATTTTCAACCAGGTCGATTCTGACGATCGACTTGATCCCCTTGAAGCCGTATTTCCACGGCACAACCAATCTGAGCGGCGCGCCGTTTTGAGGCGGGAGCGTCTCGCCATAAAGCCCGCTCGCCAGGATCGTCAGCGGATGCATCGCTTCGTCCAGGCGCAGGCCTTCGACGTATGGCCACTCCAAAACATCGCTCGAAACATTCGGCATTTGCTTCGGGTCGGCCAGCGTTTCAAAGGCGACGTATTTGGCCTGTGACATTGGTTCCACCTGATCCAGCAGCTTCGCCAGCGGGAACCCGACCCATGGAATCACCATCGACCAGGCTTCAACACAGCGATGGCGATACACCCGTTCTTCGGGTGGGCTGATCTTGAGCAGCTCATCGATATCGAAAACACGCGGCTTGTGAACCAGCCCTCCGACCGCAACCGTCCACGGCCGAGTCACGAACCGTTTGGCCTTGTCGGCGACCGCCCGTTTGTCGGTCGAGAACTCGTAGTAGTTGTTGTAGTGAGTTGCGTCTTCGTATGGAGTCTTCTTCTCGTCCAGTGTTTGAGTCGCGGCCGGCGCAGCCTGAACATCGGCAATCTTCTCTCCGGCCTGCGATTCTTCGCTGGGTGTTGTAAATGTTCGATAGACGAGACCGGTCGCCACCGCGCTGGCTGCAACCACCGCGCCCCGGATAAACAGCCGCCGTGTCAAATACAACTTCTCGTCGGTGATCTCGCTGCTTTTGATGTCGTCTGGTTTCTTGATCAACATAGGTGCTTAAATTCTAGCACTGATTGCATACGCGCCGAACTTCACGCACGCTTCGTTACCTGTATCCGATTCGGCTGGATTTATTCCGCTTGATGAGGGTTCAGGACGTCCGGGGCTACTCTTGACCGAAGTAATCCGAATCAACTCGCTTTACCAAATACGAGGCCACGTCCGTCACCCCGACGCCGTAATCTATCATGAAGGTAGTGAGAGCTTCTCCGTCGATGAGGATGATCTTGCTATCGATGGATGCGACAAACTCCCGTGCTTCTTTGGTGAAGGATGAGGTTGATATGCCCTTGATCCCATAGCAAGCAAGAGATCTACAACAAGCTGTTCAAAGAAATCCGGAGCACAGTCCTTAATACTACGGAGTAAGTCAATCGCTAGCGCCTCACGAATTTGCTGATAACCAAGCGCAAGATGATCCTCTGGAGTCATTGCGTCGGAACCAGCGGTGATTTGGATTTCTTTGGAGAGTTTGGTTGGAGCCCTGAACCCACGAGACCCCGGAAAGCTATCCAGGAATTTGAGGTCGATTCGTGCTGGGCGACCAGCAAGCACTTGGTGACCAAGGTCCGTGATTCGATAGACTCCGCGTCGCGGCGAGTCGATGAGCCCAGCACGCTTAAGGTATGATTTAGCCCAAGCAACGCGGTTACGAAATACCGTTTGTCGGCCGCTTGGCAGAAGCTGTGTGCGTTCGTCGTTGCTTAGATTTGAATTCACCGCGAGCGCGTCCAACGTTTCCTGATTTGTGCGTTCCGTGGAACCTGCCAAGTCGCTGAGGAGCGGTAACATCAAAGACTGGAAGTCAGGAATTGCCATAATCTTTGCTCTGAAATCAAGAGCGCCGGGCATACACCGGATCACGCTGCTCAAGAGAATCAATAGCCGATCGCCTGTCGACGGCCTCGGTTTCGGCAGCGGTTGTCTTTATTGAGAGAACGGGGTTCATCTTACCCAATTCGAGACATAAGCGGCGCAACTGCGAGACTCGTTTCAATCGCATGGTCACCGCCTCCGGGGACATATCAACTTTCATCGTGGCCTACCTTTCAAGCGTTCAATGTCAGCAATATCCTGAGCGCTTCTTCGAAACGACTTAAGTGCAATCAACCCCTCGGGGGATACAACGGACACAGTGCTCTTTTTTGAAGCCACTCTAATCCGATTGTTCCACGCATCCGCAATCGCAGGGGTGACCACCAAGAAATCGACCATCAGCAAATCACCATCGGTCGGATCTATCTTTGACAATCGCCGAATCTCGATTGCTCCTTTCGAGAAGCTCATCGGTAGCGCCTCAATAGTATAACCCAGACTGCGCACTACTGACTTAGCTTCGTCCAGACGCTCAGCGAGTACGAGCAAGTCGATATCTATCGTAGCTCGCGGAAGTCCATGCACAGCCATCGCGAGCCCGCCGCACAAAGCATAATCTATCTTTTCCTCATCAAGAGCCGAGATGATGGATTTGAATTCTTCGTACAGATCAAACATGTTAGGTCTCAGGCTCGGTTGTCCGAACTGTCTGCAACTTCGATGCTATTCTGCCGCTCGACCTATGACTCGTAGCAAGTCTGCCGGCGCTGCTAATGCGAGGTCTGGTGATGCCTCAAGCAATCTCTCACGGGTCGAGCCACCCCACAACGCCGCCGCCGTTCGCGTTCCCGCCGCTCGCCCCATCATTATGTCGGCCGGGCTGTCGCCGATTACCAGCGTAGTGTGCGGATCAGCCCCAAGGTCAGCCATCGCGCGAATCACGCCGTCGGGTTCCGGCTTGGGTCTTTTAACGTCGTCACCCCAGACACTCACGTCGATCATCGACCGGAGCCCGGTAAAGTCGATCTCCCTTTCGCCCGCCCGCCTGGGCTTTAACGAAACGACCGCAATGCTTGCGCCGCCACTATTCAACGATTCGAGCAGCTCGGCAATACCGGCATAAGGCGTGAGATGGTGATGGTGATTGGCGTAATAATGCTCTTCGAAACTGACCAGCATTTCGTCAAGCAATTCGCGGCTATATCGCCCTAGCACTTCCTGAGGGGTCACGTTCCAGAAATCGCGAAACTCGTCGCCGTTTATCTCGAGTCCCGTGTGCAATCTGATCGAGTGTAAAAACGCGCCGCGATACGCAGGCTCGGAGTGGGCTAGCGTTCCGTCGAAGTCAAAAATGAAGCAATCGAAGAACATGAAACATCGTTCGAGGTTCAGGAATCGGACTTCAGGGTTTAGGATCGCGGTTCAGGGTTGAACCAGAAACTAGAAACCACAAACCAGAAACTACAACCCCCAACCCCTGTTGCTATTGAATTAGCCTGACTGAGAACTTCGCCTTCTCTACAACCGAGCCTTCGCGAGGCTGGAGCTTTTCGCCGGCTCGTGTTGGAGGAGTCGTTGAGAGACGGCCCTCGAGCGTCGTTTCGGTTGTGGCCGTGATGATGCGGCTCCCAGCCACGTCGTACTCGACCAGGCTGCTGCCCTTCCCGGCTGCTATCACTGCCACGTCTATGCGAGCCTCCTTCGTGGTCAGCAACGAAGAACCGCTTTGGTTCAGCGTAATGGCGCCTTCGACCGTTGCTTTGGAGTCACTCAGGGATGACAGTTTGTAAAGGACTGCCACGCTCTTTGGGATTTCGGTGATGCCGGATATGTACCCAAGATCGCCAATGCAGTTCTCACCACCCGCGCACCACGTCTGGCCAACCGCAACTTCGCCGGCCGGCGACCATAGTGTCAGACTGAAAATCAAATCAGGCAGGCCCGTTTCGGTGGCCGCGACCGGAAGGAAGATCTTGGCGACTCTGCCCTGCGCGTCCAACCGGTACTGGATTTTTTGTCCGATGAGAGACGTGCCTGTCCCCGGTCTGTCAACTCCATCGACCGTGGTGTGAGATGTGATCGCCTCGATGATCGCTTCGTTGGTCACTTCGCCGTTCTCGATAGCAAGTGCTCGAAGCACTACAGTAGCCTCCGTCTCTCGATGAACGCTACCGGCGATGCCGTTCGTCCCGGTCGGAGTGACCTGGGTGTCAACCGACACATTTATCGCGTAACGATATTCCTGCCCCGGCTTGAACACCGGCTTCAGGGACACGCCGTCGGACCACGCGTTCGCGGTGATCACGTTTGTCATTGTAAAAAGCAAAATCGAAATAATCCGAGTTCTCATCGTCATAGTCTCCTACCCATAATTCGCTTCACTGATGGGGCATGCGGTCAGCCGGTACAAGCCGATCAATCCAAACAATGGCCGTCTCTGCGCGCATTCTAACTGCCGTTTTGCGAGTGAGTCTGGGCCGCGCGGTCTTCAAACTCGCCCATCTTGCGAAACTTGTCATAGCGCCGGGCGATGCGTTCATCACAAGTGAGATCACGCACCGATCGCAGGGCTTCAGACAGTGATGCATCCAACAGGTTGCCTGCTTTCTCAGGATTCATATGGGCGCCGCCCTCAGGCTCGGGTACGATCTGGTCGATCAATCCGAACTCTAACAAGTCCGGCGCGGTCAATCGGAGTGCGCGCGCCGCTTCCTCCGCATGCGCCTGATCGCGCCAGAGGATTGCCGAGCACGACTCCGGCGAGATAACCGAATATATCGCGTTCTCGAGCATCAACACTCGATCGCCCATGCCAATCGCAAGCGCACCGCCGGAACCCCCTTCGCCGGTGACCGCCACTATCATGGGCACACGCAAACGAGCCATCTCGCGCAGGTTGTAGGCGATAGCTTCGGCCTGACCGCGCTCCTCGGCGTCGATGCCCGGATATGCGCCTGGCGTGTCAATCAGCGCGAAGATCGGCCTGCGAAACTTCTCAGCGAGTTTCATCACGCGCAATGCCTTTCGATAGCCTTCGGGTTTTGGCATGCCGAAATTGCGGTGCTGCCGCTGTCGGGTCGTTCGGCCCTTCTGGTGCCCGATCACCACACACGGTTCGTCGTGAAATCGCGCGAACCCGGCTACCATCGCCGGGTCGTCGCCGAACCGACGGTCACCGTGAATCTCGAAGAAGTCGGCGAACAACAGCCCGATGTAGTCGAGTGTGTAGGGACGGTTCGGGTGACGCGCCAGTTTGACACGCTCCCAGGGATTGGGCGTGTCCGGTTCCGCAGTCAGATTGGCCGATTCCGACTGCTGGATCCGCCGGTGAATCTCGTCGATCGAATCCTCGTCGATCGGATCGGTCTCCATCTTTCTCTCTACCATTTCAGCCCTAAGTCTTAGACCCAACCGGCGATATTGACACTGCGTCGGACTTGGGAATCTTGACACTTGCGCTCGCCGAGTGGTTACATTGCCACGATTCGCACCAAGGAGGTCCGGAGCAAATGGCGAGGTTCAATGGTATAGAAGTCCCCGCCGATGGTCAAAAGATTACGGTTGATGGAATGACTCTCAAGGTGCCCGACCGCCCCATTATTCCGTTTATCGAGGGCGACGGCACCGGCCGGGATATTTGGAGCGCCTCGCGCCGCGTTTTCGACGCGGCAGTGGAGAAGGCTTACCGCGCGAGCCGGCGAATCGTTTGGTACGAGATATTCGCGGGCGAAAAGGCGTTCAACCAGTTCGGCGAATGGCTCACCGAGGACTCGGTCAAAGCCATCGCCGAGTTCGTGGTTGCAATCAAAGGCCCCTTGACCACTCCGGTTGGTGGAGGCATCCGGAGCTTGAACGTTACGCTCCGCCAGGTGCTTGATCTCTACGCGTGTGTACGGCCTGTGCGTTACTTCGACGGCGTCCCGTCTCCGGTCAAACACCCGGAAAATGTCGATGTCGTGATCTTTCGAGAGAACACCGAAGACGTCTACGCCGGGGTTGAGTTCGCCTCTGAAAGCGAACGGGCACGGGAAATCATATCGCTCTTAAATGACAAGTATGGATACAAGGTGCGGTCTGACAGCGGCATCGGCATCAAACCGATTTCGCCCACCGGGACCAAGCGGCTTGTGCGCCGCGCCATTCAGTACGCGCTCGACTTCAATAAGCCGTCGGTCACGCTCGTTCACAAGGGCAACATCATGAAGTTCACCGAGGGCGCGTTTCGAGATTGGGGCTACGAGCTCGCGAAGGAGGAGTTCCGGAACCTCATCGTCACCGAGCGCGAGACCTGGATACTCAACAATCGTGAAAATAACCCTTCGATAAGCGCTGAGGAAAATGCTCTGATGATCGAGCCGGGATTCGAGCAGATGTCCGAGAAACAGCGACCCCCAATTGTGGAAGAGGTAAAGCAAACGCTCGGGGCAATCTGGTCGACTCACGGAATGGGTGAGTGGAAGAAAAAAGTGCTGATCAAGGACCGCATTGCCGACTCGATATTCCAACAGATTTTGATAAGACCCGGTGAATATTCGATTCTGGCTACTCCCAACTTGAATGGAGACTATCTATCCGATGCAGCGGCGGCGCAGGTGGGCGGCCTGGGAATGGCTCCGGGAGCCAACATCGGGGACCGAGCCGCGGTGTTCGAAGCAACTCACGGCACCGCGCCAAAGTACGCCGACAAAGATATGGTCAATCCTTCTTCTGTGATTCTATCTGGGGTGATGATGTTCGAGCACATCGGCTGGCGCGAGGTGAGCACTCGGATCGTCGACGCTTTGACGAAGACAATCACGCAAAAGCGCGTCACCTATGATCTTCACCGGCAGATGGAAGGCGCTGCCAGGCTCAAAACGAGCGAGTTCGCATCGGCGATCATTGAGAACTTGTAGGATTCAGAGTTCGGATTGGTTTGTGGTTTCTGTTTCATAGTTTCTCGTTTCTGGTTTATGGTTTCTCGTTTCTGGCATGGCTTAGTCGCAAGGAGTTGTCAGCAACCCCGACGCCCACAAAACCATAAACCCCAAACCAGAAACCCTTAAACTAAGCATGCTGGTTAGGCGGACCAGCGACTACGAAGCACTGGTTCGCAATCATGGAAAACGTTGCAAAGCAGCAAATAGTACCTGAAGACTGGGACGATTTCGTTGAGTTCATCAGCCAGCACCGCGATGAGATCGCCCACGGAACATATGATCTACGGATCGAGAAAGACTGGGCGAAGACTCTCTCAGATGAAGACCTCCTGCTCCTGATCGAACATTGCCCGAGTTCAAGGCTCACAATCGCATCGGCCGCGCGATCAACCGAGGTATTGGACAAACTCTCGCGCGATGCCTCGAGCGATGTCCGAGAGGCCGTAGCCGATAACCTGCGAACTCCAACTAGCACACTCGATGCCCTTGCGAAGGATCCGGTCGCAGCAGTCCGGATGGCAGTTGCCGAGAATGTGAATGTGCCGGCAGAGAATCTCCAGCGCCTCGCGATGGATCAAGTGAATTATGTTCGCTGGGGCGTTGCGCACAACGAAAAGACGGCGGCGGAGGTTTTGGCCCCTCTCACTCAGGATGCCGATTCCTACGTAAGCGATGAAGCGAAGAAAAACCCCAACGCTCCCAAGCGTGGACTTTGGTCGAGATTGTTTGGGAAGAGATGATCGAGCGGAGTAACCAGTTAGCAGGCTGAAAAACTAACCCATCGCTACGAACCCACGAAGGAACACAAAACCCGCAATGAATTGCAATGATTGAGTTGGTGTAGCTTCGAGTCTTTGTTCTTAGTGGCGCCCAGTTCTAATTTATTCAAGCGCCCGGCTTGACGGAAACCTTCACCTGAGCATTCGACCAGCAGCACTGGAACCCCCGGCCGCCGTCTCCGGATGCATCGTTGGCCACCAGCCGCAACACGTACTCACCAGGCTCGCTGAAGGTGGCAGTCGTCGTAGCCTTGCCGGTGAAGGCAGGGAGCGGCGTGACTTTCGTCTCCGTCTTCTCCACAGTCGGCTTGTTATTGGCAAAGGTAACCGTTCCCGGTCCTCGGAACTTTGTCCACGAAACGGTTACGGCACCAGTTCTGAGACCCTGGCTCGCTGAGCGGGGCGCCTTTGCGTCATCCCCAACCCAAACCGTCAGCGTAAGCGGATCTGATAATGTGGTCGCGAGCGTTGTAGTGTTCCCGCGCGGGCCCTGTGCACCGAGCTTTCCTTCTTCAAAGCTGATGGATGGTGGTGTGTTTCCGCTCGCCTCTATGAAAGGGGAGACCTCGTACAGAGGATTCAGACTCATCGGAATCACCGTGGTCTTGCCGTTCGCGACCAGTGTCCATGTCAGCTTCTTGACGCCGAAATCCTTCGGCACTGTTACGGTGAATACACCCCATTGCCTGCCGGTCATGAAGTGAGTTGGCTGCCCCTGGTCTGGGCCACCGGGCTCGATACGATTGTTAGGGCCAAGCGGAATGTCCAGCTCCAGCTTCGTGTTTCGATTGTAATAACCGAGAAGAAGACTGTAGCTGCCGTCCGGGTTGGCAAACCAACCTTCAAAAGCGCCGGTGATGCTCTGACCCGATTCGTGTGTCGGCTCCATGGGCAACTGTTGCCCGGAAACGACTGTCCAGCCGGCAAGCAGGATGACGATAAGCAAGCGTAAAACTGCCGAGCCCCGCGCTTTCATCGAGACGTCTCCTCCTGATAAGTGATCCCAGGGTCCGCATACAAAACGAGAAGCAGCAGTCTATGCGCTGCCGCTCCTCGTCGTGTCAAATTCCTGGCAGGTGAACCGTTGCTGTTAACGAGAGGCGGTAGGCGCGAGCCGGTTCGCTTTATTCTGCGCGGCCCAGGCCTGATAGTCTTCCTCTGAAATGTAAGTTACATTGACCCACGCGTGCGCCATTTCATCGACTGTGCGGTCGCCCCACCCGACCCATTGATCCGGATCGGGGTTGTTCTTGTTGGCAGGCGTGTTGTCATGCCACGCGGTAACGTGGATGATTGTGCCCTTCGGCAGGACCGGCGCCGCGTCGGCCGAGTAGATGTAGTTGTTCATCCAGTTGAAATTGAAATTGTTGACGTAGCTCAGCATCTGGGTTGTGCCGTTTGGAAGGATTGCTTCTATTGCCATCGCCTTGCCGCGCAGATGCATGTGCGGTTGGAAGTTCTCGAGCCGCGCCGGCTGTCTCAATACATGAAAACCCTGAGTTGCAGCAATTGTGTTAGGGGGTATGTCGAGCCGGCTGCTGGTGTTCGTCGACGTGGCTCCGAACAGCGTCAACCGAGTGCGATACTTGGGCGTCTCCCCTTTTGGATATAGATACACCGCCAATTCGGCGTGGTCTCGAATCTGTTCGCCAACCGCGTGAAGGTGAAGCTCCCAGGAAATACGTGACCCGGGCAGGAGCAGCTTGCCGGTGTTGGGACGGTAGACGTCGTAGTTCTTTCCGATCGCCCATTCCATCAACAGTCCGGGTCCTTGCGGCGCCGCGTTATCGTCAGTGCTGCGGTCGGTGGCATTGGCGTCAGCCGGGTTGGCTCGATTCGGCCGTGCACCCGGTTCGTCCTGGATAAGACCGGCGAGCACGTGATGCATGATTTTGCGTCCCGCCAGCGTACCCGGTCGCATCTCGACCGCCCGGACCCAGCGCGGCTCCGTCAGCGGCACATCGGTGACCGGTCTCCACCATGCGTCCTGTGCCTGGGCCGGCATCGTGTAGTCCTCGGACTTGAGCACGAGGTCGGGCGGGCCGAACTGTTTAGCGAGCACCCAACCCTGGTCTTCCGGCCACTGTTTGGTAGGCGGCATGTCCTTCGGATCGCCGAGAGGAGCGCCGGCATCCACCCAGCGGACGATGGTGTTGATCTGCTCGTCGGTAAGCGAGCGATCATTCTGGAAGCTCTGAATTCCGACGGTCTTGTCGATATGCCACGGCGGCATGTTCCGCGTGACCACGCGTTCCCTGATTGCTTTCGCCCAGGGACGCACCTCTTGATAAGTCACGAGGGACATCGGCGCCGCGGTCCCCTTTCGATGACAATCTTCGCACTTCTCCTGAAGAATTCGTGCGATGTCTTTGGCGAAGGTTGGTTTCGCGGGAACGGCGTTTTCGTTGGAATCGGCGGCCGCTGGAATCGCGATGGCTGCAGCGGCGAACGCAAACGCCGCGAGGACAGCGAGCTTCCACTTGGATTTCATATCAGACTCCTCCTTGGTGGGTGTCTGAGGCTTATTGAAGTCCACACTCTAGCACTGGGAGCCCGCGAAGTCTAACAGTTTCTCGTCCTAACTTCTTCCGAAAGCCTAAACGGCTATCGGCACTCCCCGTGGTAAACCTTGAAAGCGGTGACGAGAATTGCCTCCTCTTCCAATGCCTTGTTAACTTTGTCTTGCATCGGCGATCCAGAGATAGCTTCCGTCCAGCCCAGGATCAACGACTCGATATCTGCCGCGCATCTGGATGCAGAGTGAGCTTCTGCACCCGCCAGTTCAAGAGCTCGGCAACGTAGATCTCGTTTTCGGATGGGCAGGCGATCTCGTGAATCCATCCGAATTGTTTTGGCTGCTTTCCAGTCTTGCCCACAACCCCCAGCACCTTACCCTCGAGTGTGAGCTTATAAAGTCTCCCGGGATACGCGTCCGAGGAGTACAGCACCTGGTTCGGCCCGGGCGTAATGCAAATTGCCCACGGCGCGCCGTTCTGCGCGGCCGCGGCTTCGGGTGAAGGCATATTGCCCTGCGCAGGGCGCGCGCTCGGATCGAACGGAACATCTATCGTCATCGCTCGAATGAATGTGCCGTTAGGATCGAACACCTGAATCCGCCGGTTCCCGCGATCCGCCACATAGATGTTCCCTTTGGCGTCGGCGGCGATGCTGTGAGGCGTGTTGAATTCGCCCGGCTTGTTTCCGCGATCGCCCCACTGTTTCACCCACGCCCCGTTCTTGTCGAACTTCGCGACCCGTGAGTTGATGTACCCGTCGCTGATAAAGATGTTGCCGTCGGTGTCCCAGGTCACATCGGTGGGCTGCCGGAACAGACCGTCCACCGCAGGACGCGGCGGAGTCACTCGAGTCCAGGGCACTGCTTCATCCGACGCTTCCTTCTTCCGGCCGAACACCATTACCACGCGGCCTTCAGGGTTGAACTTGATGATCATGTCCGAGCCCTTGTCTACGGCCCAGATGTTGTCATCTTTGTCGATCCGCACGGTGTGCGCGTAAGACCAGGCGTAGAGGTTCTTGCCGATCTCGCGAACGTATTTCCCGTTTCTGTCGAATTCCAGGAGCTGAGCCGCCGTCGCCGCATAGGCCGGGCCGGTTGTATTGCCGCGCTGGAAGACGAACACGTGGCCCTTCGAGTTGACGGCTACACCGGATACTTCACCCAGGTGCAGGTCCGGCGGGAGCTTGAGGAAATCGACATTCGCTTCGAACTTGATTTCAGCCACCGGCGCCTGGGCGAACGCGGTGGTCGCTGTCAGCAAGACAGTCAGAACTAACAGTAAGCGTGCCACGGTATCCTCCTTAAGTGTGGATGTTGGTAGCTCATTGGCACAGCAGGCGGCACAGCCGCTCTAGACAATGGGCAGTCTCCTCCGAAGGCGGAGCCCATCGGCAAAGCAGGCGGCACAGCCGCTCTAGAAACCTGGTGGTCTCCTCCGAGGGCGAAGCCCATCGGCACAGAGGGCGGCACAGCCGCTCGAGAAGTGACAAGTCGTTCCCCGAGGGCGGAGCCCATCGGCACAGCAGGCGGCAGAGCCGCTCTAGAAACTGGTGATCTCCTCCGAGGGCGGAGCCCATCGGCACAGAGGGCGGCGGAGCCGCTCTAGACACTGGGTAGTCTCCTCCGAGGGCGAAGCCCATCGGCACAGAGGGCGGCACAGCCGCTCGAGAAG
>JBASRM010000077.1:0-6636 GCA_049273835.1 Blastocatellia bacterium
CACGTACATCCATACGTTGGAAGCGACGGGGGGCGTGGCGCCTTACACCTGGTCGCTCGCCGCCGGGAGACTGCCGTCACAACTCACCCTCGACAGAACAACCGGCGCCATACGCGGTAGGCCGGACAAAAAGGGCACTTTGACGTTCGTGGTCCGAGTACGAGACAGCCAACCGTCAGCCGCCGAGTATACAAGAACTCTGTCGATTCGAATCGTTCGTTGACCCAAATATGGAGAGGGTCGCTTGATCGCGACCCTCAAACCCGCGGACTAGACAGTCTACGGTACACTCGGCTGTCATCGTTACACCTTACTAATGCGCCTGTGCCGCGGAGTGCTGTTCATAAGCCTTCGTTTCCAAAATCTTTGTGATCTCCTGCACCGTCAACTCGAGTTCTTCGTCCTTCGAATAGAAGTGCGGCGCTACTCGTATACCGGCTCCCGGACGATAATCAACCAGAAAATCACGTCGCAGGAGCTCGGTGGTCACCTGCTGCCCGTGAGGCACATCAATCACAACTGTGCCGCCGCGCTTGGCCGGGTTCTTCGGGCAGTTAACCTTGAAGCCTGCGTCTTCGGCTATCTCGATTAGCCGCGTGGTCTGTTTTATCGACTTCTCTCGAATCTTTTCGACTCCGACTTCATTCACGATCTCGTACCCTGACATCGCTGCGTACATCGCAGGCACGGCCGGCGTGCCGTTCAGGAAGCGATAAATGTTTTCGGCGTATCTGTTCGGGCCGGTCTCAAACGCGAACGGATCTTCGTGTGCAAGCCATCCTGTCAATCGCGGCTCGAGCTTCGACCACAAATCGCGCCTGACATACAGATACCCCGCGCCTGGTCCGCCACAAAGCCACTTGACCGAACCGCCAGTTGCGAAGTCCAGCCCAATCTCACGCACGTCGAGCGGTACAGTACCGGCTGATTGATAGATATCGGCGACAACAACCGCGCCGACTTCGTGAGCTCGCTCGGTGATGGCCTTTAGATCCTGGATGAAAGAGCTGCGGAATATTACATGTGAAACGCTTACCAGCAAGGTCTGTTCATCAATTGCGTTGAGCATTCTCTCAAGCGGCACCGTCACCCCGTCGTCAGAAGGCACGATCACCAGCTCAGCACCTTCGCGCTCCAGCGAGTGATAGATGTAAAGGTTGGAGGGAAAGTTCAAGCTCTCGGTGACGATCTTGTTTCGTTTGCTTCCGAACGCAAAACAAGAGGTGATGATCGACTGGCAAACTGAGACGTTGGGGTGCATCACGACCTCGCCTTCGCCCGCCCCGATGATTTTGCCGATCATGTCACCGACCGTAGTCGCCATCATCCACCAGCCTTCTTCCCAGGCCCGAATCCCTCTTTGCGACCACATATCGGTGTATTCCTGAAGCCTGTCCCGCGTCCGGCGAGGCATCGCACCCAGCGAATGACTTATCATGTAGACCGTTGAATCAAGTATCGGGAATTCCTTCCGCCATTCTAAAAGCTCATCCATAAAGCCCTCCTGTGATATGTATCGTAGACTGTCCAGTCTGCGCGATGAATTAATCTGAACTAACCCATCGCCACGAAGCCACGACGGCACCAAGGGACACCAAGCCCACAAGCTATTGCAATGATTGACAGGGTGTTGCGTCGTGTCATTGTGTTTTGCTGGTCGCCCTCCCTTTTCAGCAGCCCGCGTTAGCTTACGGCACCAATTCGCTCTTTTTGCTGAGATGACTTCTCAGCTCCCAAAGCTCAGGGAAAAACTTTCGATCGACCGTCTTCATCAAGTAAGCCGCGCCTTCACTTCCTCCCGTGCCCGTCTTACTGCCAATCATCCGCTCTACCATCTTGATGTGATGCAGCCGCCACATCGAGAACATCTCATCGTATTCGATAAGGCTCTCCGCCAGCAGGAAGAGCGGGTAATGCTTCTCCGCATCCTGGTAAATCCGCTTAAGCTCGTCGATGCGTCTCTGCGCTGCGGCATCGCCGGCCTCCGAGTCTTGTGCGGGCGCCTCGGGAAGGTCGAACCCGTGCCGTCGCAGCATAGCATAGAAGGCATCGGCGACCGACGGCCGCGCCAATCGCGCGGTCAGACTGCCATGCTCCCGGGATTCAGGCCGATAGTTCTTTAAGAATCGAGGCTGCTTCAGCCCCGAGACGTATTCGAGCTCGCGAAATTGATGCGACTGAAATCCACTCGCGGGCATCAGGTGATCGCGAAAAGCAAGAAAGTCCACCGGCATCATAGTCTCGAGCACCGAGATCTGACTCACGAGCACGCGTTCGATCTCGATGCACCGGCGAACAAGGCGATGCGCGGCAAGCGGTTGATCGGCGTCCAGCCGCTCGATGATCGTGTCGAGCTCGTGCAGCAATTCCTTAAACCACAGCTCGTAGACCTGATGGATAATGATGAACAACATCTCATCATGCTGCGGCGGATCGGAAAGCAGATTCTGAAGTGATATCAGCTCGCGGACTTTGAGATACCCGGCGTATGTTAGCCCCGGCTCATCTGAACGAGGCGGCAGACCAAATGACATCGTTACCCTCGGAGTTACAAAAATCGGAAATCACAGATCAAAGTTTCAACGTTGAAGCTAGCAGAATGTGTTGCGTATTCGGTCGATCCCCATCGGAGTATGATTATCTCGATACTCCCTCTTCAATTCTTTTTTACTTCCAACGATAAATGCCGGCGTCCATTCTAACCTCGCTTATTGAACTCCGGTCCGCGTTTCTCAGAATAAGCCTGGTACGCTTCCAGGAAATCCGAATTGCGCATGCAAATAGCCTGAGCCTCGGCTTCGGCCTCCAGGGCCATATCCAGACTCATGTCAAGCTCACGATTCAGCGCTGCCTTGGTCATGCCCAGCGCAAAGGCGGGTCCGGCCGCGAGCTTCTCCGCCCATCGGATTGTTTCTGTCTCCAACTCGCCGTTGGCGACAACCCGGTTATACAGCCCGATCCTGCCCGCTTCCGCCGCGTTGATGAAATCGCCCGTGTACAACATCTCGGTTGCTTTGCTCAGACCCACAACCCTTGGCAGCAAGAACGCCGCACCCATGTCCGCGCCCGCCAGTCCGACCTTCGCGAACAAAAAAGCAATCTTTGCCGACTCGGCTGCGATGCGGAGGTCGCAAGCAAGGGCGATGACCGCCCCCGCCCCGGCGACTGTCCCGTTGAGCGACGCAATTACCGGCTTCTCCAGCGCGCGAATGTTACGGATCAACGAACACGTCATCCGAGTGAACTCGAGCAGTCCGCTCATATTGCGCTTGAACAACTCGCCAATTATCTCTTCTACGTCTCCACCGGAACAGAAACCGCGTCCTTGGCCGGTAATGATAACTACGCGCACCTCTTCCCGAAGTCGCAGCCCCGCAAGCGTCTCGGTCAACTCGCGATACACTTCAAACGTGAGTGAGTTGAGCCGGTCAGGCCGATTGAAAGTTATTATCGCAATCGGGCCTTGCTCCTCGTACAGGAAGCTCTTTGGGTCAATGGCGGCAGGGGTATTCACCGCGGGTCACCATCGGGAGGATTGGTGGCGGGGATGACTGCAATGGCTTCGATCTCGACCTTTGCAAGCTTCTCGAGCAGGCTGCTCGCTTCGACCAAAGTCAT
This sequence comes from Blastocatellia bacterium, assembly GCA_049273835.1. Lineage (GTDB taxonomy): Bacteria > Acidobacteriota > Blastocatellia > UBA7656 > UBA7656 > Onstottus_A. Next base: position 3,619 of record JBASRM010000077.1, read on the forward strand.
CGCGGGAAAGTGCTTGCCCATGACCTGGCGATAAACCGAGCCCACGTCGCGGACCCGCGAGGCGTATTCATCCTTGTCAGTTACAAAGATCAGCAGTCTCGCGATATTTGAGGGTTCACCACCTGCGTCGCGCACGACCGCAACAACATTCGCCAGAGCCTGCGCAAACTGCTCGACAAAATCATCGCTCACTATTATTTGATCGCGGTCCCAGCCGACCTGTCCCGCGACAAACAACAGCGAGCCGGTTTCCACCAGGACACCGTTGTTGTAGCCGCGCGGCTGACCCAACGCAACGGGATTTACGATTGTCATCTTCATAACCTGGTTGGATTTGTGATCAATCCAACGCTTTTAACCCGCTGTACTCTCTTAGCTCGGTAATGGTGCCTTCCTTCGCCTGGCGTCTTACGAGCCCCAGCCCGGGAGCGTAATAGTCCACCGCCGAATTCTCTCCCACCTTTCTTTGAATCTTTACCGCCTTAAACGTGCCCGCCGGGGTCGTCACGGACTCAACACCTTGCACTTCAAATTCGATAATTACCGGCGTATCGCTTCGAGAGGGAGGCTGCCCGGGCTTATGAATAATCTGATAAAAAGCGTGCGTCCATTTCGTGCCCTTCCTCGAGAGCGACTGAGGGTCAACCATCATCACCGAGCTTTCACGGTAACTGAATTCGATCTTTGATTCCTGTCCCGCGATGTTGCTTTCGGTTGTCTCCGAAAGAATCTGAACCCTCTCGTCATCGCACCCGAACGTTCTGACTATTGACTGACTTATCTGCATCCCGCCGCTGCGGTCAACCAACTGTGATCTTTGCCTGAAGACCTTCCGCCCGTTCTCGTCCGCGGCGTCGACGATGACCGTCAAATCTCCGACTATACCGCTCGAATAATTGATCACGTACTTTGCAATAGATCCGGGCACGAGCGGGAAATAAGGGTTACAAGCTTTGAAATTCGGGTCGGCCACATCAACCGGCTTGATCGGTACCGGCGGCTTGAATGCCTGATTTCCGTTGGCATTAGCGTTTGAGTTGAGGTTGGAATTTGAGTTTTTTTCAGTTCCGTTGCAGCCGGCGAATGTGAGCGCGGCAAAAAGAATGATAGCTGGAATCGGTCTCATCAATCCGAAAAATCCTTTCAGGTGTCAGCACTGCAAGCAAATGAGTTATTAGCACCTTGGGCCCGGGTTGGCAAGCAAATGCCCTGAAGGCTTCTCATCAAATGCTTGTAGTGCTATAAAGTTCGGGCCGGAGCGGCTGGAGTGAACCTCGATTGTTTACACTTGCCCTTGGGACGCGGCTGAATCCCTATCTAACTCGTGATCCAGGCACAGACCAAAGGACCTAGCGCAGGCACCAGCCGAGTGATGGCTGCGATGGGGCTGGCCGTCGTCGCGCTATCATTCGCATCGATATTCATCATCATGCTGGAGCGGGATGATGTTCCTCCGCTGGTAATCGCGTTTTATCGAATGGCAATCGCCAGCGTTCTACTTCTGCCGATTGCGTTGACCTTCAAGCCCAGGGAGCTCGCGTCGTTCACCCGCAAGGACATTGGCTTGTTGATACTGGGCGGAGTGTTCCTTGCGGTCCATTTTGGCGCCTGGATAACATCGCTGAAGTATATTCCGATCGCGACCTCCGTCGTGCTGGTTAACAGTCATCCCTTATTTGTAGTGATTGCCTCATATTTTTTTCTCGGTGAGAGCCCCAGCCGCCGCGGCGTGATCGGGACCGCAATCGGATTGATTGGAATGTTAGTCATCGCGCGCGAAGCTCTGAATAGCTTTGAGCCGGCGCTGAAGGGCGATGGCCTCGCGCTGCTGGGCGCCCTGGCGGTCGTCGGGTATTTCATCATCGGCCGAAAGGCGCGTTCGCGAATCAGCTTGTTTGGCTACGTCACTCCGCTCTACGTCGTATGCTCTCTCATTCTTCTAATATGGGTGCTTCTTATTGGAGACGCGTTAGCTCCCTACAAAGCCAGCACGTGGGGATATCTGGCAGCGCTCGCGATCGTGCCGACGATCATCGGTCACACTGTCTTCAACTGGGCGCTCAAACACGTACGGCCCTCGGCGATCTCACTTGCGTTCTTAGGGGAGCCGGTCGTCGCGAGTCTGCTTGCCATGATCGTATTCGCGCAGCGGCCGCCACTGACGACGTTCATTGGCGGCGCGCTGGTGTTGGCCGGTGTTTATTTGACCGCGTCCAAATAGAATCGTCTATGTTAACCTGCGCAAGAATGAGGTAACGAGCGTGAAAAAACTTCTTCTTACTGCCTTCGAGCCCTTTGCCGGCGAAAGCATTAATCCCTCTACGGAAGCCGCTCGCCAGATGGAAAGAATCGACTTTCCAAACGCACGCGTCAGGGTCGCAGAGTTGCCTATTGACCGGCATCGGGCAGTTGACATTGCGCTCGAACTGTTACGGGAGGACCACCCCGATGTTGTGATTATGCTTGGAGAGGCAAGCAATCGATTCCGTATTAACCCGGAGCGAGTCGCGATCAACGTCGATGACTTTCGCATACCCGACAACTCCGGGAATCAACCTAAGGATGAACCCATCGTAGAGGGCGGACCGGTAGCGTACTTCTCAACGCTCCCGATTCGATCGATCACCGAGCGAATTGTGAAGGCGAAAATACCGGCGGCGATCTCAAACAGCGCCGGCGCCTATCTCTGCAACAGACTCTTTTACAGCGTAATGCACACGATATCCCTCGAACGCCTACCCTCAATCGCGGGTTTCATACATCTGCCCAATCTTCACGAGCAGGCCATCGCAAAGTACCCTGACGTACCGAGCCTCTCGCGCGAGTCGATAGTCGAAGCAGTGCGACTGGCGATCGAAGTGTGCCTCGTCGCGCCCGATGTATCGTAGACTGTCCAGTCTGCGTTTCAACATCCGCAGACTAGTACCCTGACGTACCGAGCCTCTCGCGCGAGTCGATAGTCGAAGCAGTGCGACTGGCGATCGAAGTGTGCCTCGTCGCGCCCGATGTATCGTAGAC
>JBASRM010000090.1:0-12871 GCA_049273835.1 Blastocatellia bacterium
GCCACATATACGGAAACCCTAAAAGCTTCTGGCGGGAGCGCTCCGTATCGTTGGGAGATCAAGACCGGGAGACTTCCAGAGGGACTTCAGCTCTCCGAAGCAGGAGTAATATCGGGCACGCCCACAACCCCCGGCGAGTCAAATTTCGAAGTTCGAGCAGTCGATCAGAGTGGCCAGTCAATAACAGCCCAGCTGTCTCTCGACGTGGACCCGCCGCCTCAGTTGACCGTCTTGAGTCCGACCGCGCTCCCGGTCGCCGCTTTGGGAGTTCCGTATCGCTACGAGCTCAAGGCGACCGCCGGCACTGCGCCCTACACCTGGGTTAAGAAGAAGAAAAAGAAGTTCGGTGCTTTTCCCGATGGGATTTCGCTATCGTCGGATGGGATACTGTCGGGAACTCCGACCGCGCAGGGCTTGGCCAATTTCACAGTGATAGTGAGCGATGCCATTGACAGGAAAGCTTCGAAGCCTCTGGCGATCGAGGTCGGTCCGCCGCCGCCGCCGCTTTCGATAAGAACCGAGTTTCTGCCGCAGGCATTGCAGGGGCTCCCATACAACGGAGCGCTCGAGGCATCCGGAGGTCTCGGGCCGTACACCTGGAACATTGAGACCGGGTCGCTGCCGGACGGCCTCACAATGAGCACCGACGGAAAAATCTCAGGGCGGCCTTCGACGGCAGGTGCAACGTCGTTTGTGGTTCGAGTCAGAGACTCGCTTGGCACTTCCAGCACGAAGTCACTTTTCTTGATTGTGGCCCAGCCTCCGCCGCCGCTAGTAATTCAGACTATATCCCTGCCCGACACAACCGCGGAGCGGGCTTACTCTCAAACGCTTCAGGCGACGGGCGGCGTAGCGCCTTACACGTGGAGCATTGCGAGCGGAAGTCTCGGAGCGGGGTTGAGTCTCTCGGCCAGCGGGACGATTTCAGGTTCAGCCGCTTCTCAAGGGACCAGCGTTTTTGTAGTCCGTGTAACCGATGCGGCAGGCCAGTCGGTTACGCGCACGCTTGCCATTGTAATCAAGCCTGCTGACCGCCTGGCGCCGTTTGGGGCACTTGAGACGCCGGACTCGCGCGCGACTCTTAACAGCCTCGCTAGTGGCAGCGGATGGGCGCTCGACAACGTGGGTGTTGTTCAGATAGACGTGCTCATCGACGGCCAGAAATCGGGCGAAGCGATTTATGGTCTGAGCCGGTCCGACATTGGGGCCGCCTGGGGCGCGTTCCCCAACGCTTCGCGTTCAGGCTTCAGTTTCCAGATCGACACAACGAAGTTCCCGATAGGCGAACATACACTGTCGATACGATTGCTCGACGCCGCGGGGAACTCAACCGTGATTGGCACTCGCACAATAGTCTTCCAGAACGTGGTATTCGGCATTCTCACCATCGATATTGCGAAAGGGAGGAAGGGTGATCCCTACAGTCAGCAGTTTTTTGCGGCTAATGGTAAACCGCCCTATGCCTGGGTTCTGTCGCAGGGTGCACTGCCGGCCGGGCTGTCGCTGAACGCCGCGGGATTGATTTCAGGTGTTCCATCAGTGTTTGGCGCCTTCAGCTTCACTGTGCGTGCAAGCGATTCTCTCGGCGCTACTGCCAGCGCGAGTTATACCCTGGTTATCATCCCCGATGTTGAGCCGCTTAGGATACTCAGTAGCGGCGACCTCGAGCAGGGCTCCACAGGCAGTCCTTATGGCTCCCAGCTGCTGTTCACCGGAGGCCAGCCGCCTAGAACCTGGAGCTTGGCAACCGGTTCTCTGCCTCCTGGACTGTCGCTTGGTCCGACGAGTGGGGTTATCGAAGGTGAGCCGGCTCAAGTAGGGACGTTCGTGTTTACGGTGCGATTAGTGGATGCCACTGCGAACGTAACATCGCCGCAGTTGCGAATCATCATCGTTCCAGGTTCATTGCGGATCCTGAACAGCGGTGATGCGGCAAAGGCCACAGTAAACGTGCCATATTCGTTATTTTTCGTCGCCAAAGGCGGAGCCCCGCCCTACGCATGGGCGGTTTCGCCGGGAGCGACTTTACCGGCGGGCCTGGCGATGGACCCGATCTCCGGAGTCATCTCCGGTATACCAACTCAGTTTGGAACATTCACATTCACCGTGAAGGTTACTGATTTGCAGCCTCTCACCGTCACATCGAACACGATCAGGCTTGTCGTCGACCCGGCGCCTCTCGTTATCACGAGTGCCGGCGAACTGCCGGCAGCCAGACTGAACGTCGATTACACGTTTGCGCTTGCCGCGGTTGGAGGCAGGCCACCTTATACTTGGGCTCTGGCAAGTGGGAGCACACTCCCGGCTGGCTTAACTCTGAACGGGACGACGGGGATCATTTCCGGAAAGCCTACCGCAACTGGCAGCTTTACGTTCGCCGTGACTGCGACTGATACGACTCCAACGACGGCTACATCCTCGCAACTGAGAATAACCGTTTCGCCCTGAGGTCGTGCTAATGGCTTTGCCCCCTGAAGCCCGCAAGCATGATGGCGATTGTGTCCAACTCGTCCCGTGGCGACGGCGGCACGACGCCGCCGGTTTGATTCGCGGTAACATCGCGAAGCGCGGCTGCTCGCTCGGCGCTGTAGTAATTGTTGAGCATGATTGAAAAGGCCAGACGCTCACCGGCAGCCGTCGTGACATAGCCTGCAAGCGCATAGACGTAACGAAGCGATCCCGTCTTCGCGCGAACGTTGCCGGCCGCCGGCGTTCCCTTCATTCGGTTTTGAAGGGTGCCATCGACCCCCGCCACCGGTAGCGCATTTTTGTATACTTCTCCCCAACGGCTTCGACTCATGTAAGCAAGCAGCGCGACCGTTGCTCGCGGAGTAATAACATCCCTTCGAGAGAGGCCCGATCCCTCTTCGAGCAAAACGTCGCTCCTGTTGACGCCGATTCCATTCAGAAAGTCATTTAAAGCTTCAATGCCTGCCTCCTCGCTCGTCCTCGACACGTAATCGGTTTGAGGTGATGGCGAGAGTTTCGTCGACCGTGTCGAGCCATCAGACGGCGGTGTGGCCGTGGCCTTACCGGGCGATTCCCCTGACCTGGATTGTTCTCCTATCTGAAGCAACAACAGCTGGGCGTAAAGATTCTGCGAGGGCTTCAATGTCTCCCGCACCAGTTCACCAAGCGGAATCGATTCAACCGAACCCAGTTCGATCATCTTCGTGAAATCGACCGGCGTCACTTCGCGATATTTCCAATCGAGCACCCGCGTTCTTCCGGTGACTATGATTCCGCGCTCTGCAAGCGCGTCCTTAAGTAAGCTCACGAACAAGCCGGCAGGATTGTGAACCGCTACCGAGCTGTAAAAGCCGGTGCTGCTGTCAATCGGAAGGCGGCCGGAAACGTAGATAATGTTTTCGCCCACCGGTCGATACACAACGATCCGAGGTTCGGTTCCTTTCGCAGCGGTTTGAGTACGGTTGATCAGCGTGACAAACGGCGTCGGCGGGCCGGTAGTGATACGGCACGGGATGCCGATGCGATCCGCGGGCTTTACGAACAGGTCGACGGCGTTGTCGTCGATGGTGAGCGCGGACACTTCAGCTCCGTAATAAGCTTGAAGATCGTCCCATTCCCAGCCCGCGCCGAACGGCGGACCCACAAAAAAGCTCTCGTCACCGATCAAGTCGCCTTCAATCCGTCGCACTCCCGCGTTAACCAGTTGCGCTATGAGAGGCTCAAGCCCCCTAAAGTAGTCTCCGCCATTTAGCCTCGCGGCCATCGCCGGATCACCCCGGCCGTAGACGGTCAAGTCGCCCTTGAGCGTACCCGACGCATTCGGTCTGGAGGTCGCGTACAGCGAGGTTCTTATGCGGAAGTCCGCTCCCAATCGCTCGAGAGCGAGGGCGGCGGAGTAAAGTTTCGCATTCGAAGCCGGATTGAAATACTTTTGCGGATTATGCTCGAAAATGGTCTTGCCACTATCAAGCGATACAATCTTTACGCCCCACGCTGCAGGCGAGAACCTGGGTTGCGCGATATGGGCGGCGATACGGGAGCGAAGCGAGTCAAGTGTTTCCGGCTGGTCGGTGGCTGCTTGACGCTGACCAGAGGTCCATGGCCTGTGGCTTCCTTCCACCCACAGGGTCGGCACTGCGAGCAGATAAAGGGAAAGCACGACAGCAGCCGGCCTTCCAAAAACGTACATCGCCGCACGCCCGATCATCGGCTCACCTCCGACAAAAATAGAAACCAGCAGTAGTCTTTGACAAGGTACAACCCGGTTGGCAGCGCCCGCAACTGCGAAGGTGTAATAACCAGCTGAGACAGAAAGCTCGTCAGAAGAAGTAATGGTTCAGAACGGCTTAGACAAAACTAACGAACGATATTCTTGATTGCAGCAAGGTAAGATTGTCTTGACTAGTGGGCATAGAGTATCGCTGGATACTTAGTTAACGAACTTAGTATACATTGAACCCGCTGATGACTGTTATCCAGTTTGTTCATATGCGGTTTTTCGCCGTAGATGCCCTGACTACGCAGATCGAATTCGGGCATATCAGTTGCAGCCTCGTTTGGGTCGTTACCTCGCAACGGATGATTCGAAGGTCGGAACTCGAATCGTGACATCCAAAATACGGGCAAATAATGCCGTCTTAGCTCCTGGTCGTTCACCCGTCCATTTGCCCGGACCGGGATCCAGTGGTAGAGTTGAACGACTAATCAGTTTTTGAGGGGTCTCTCTTCCGAGCCTAAACACAAGCGCCCGAACAACCGGGAGAGTAAGAGTTCACGGTCGTTGTCGATCATTCCCCAACGTTGACCTGAATGTGGGCAGAACACGAACCGCTACACTACCAGAGGAGGCAGAGTCCAAAATGAATTTTTACAAAGCGAGAAGGACGCCGAGCAAAGGAGCGATCTTATCGGCGATAGTCCTCAGCGCGACTGTCCTGTTCGGCTTAGTTTGTTCAACCAGCGCCAGCTTTCAACAAGCACAAGCGCTGCGAATTATTAACGTAGGAACTGAAGCGACGGCGACTATTCTTGGAGCCAGCACGAGCCAACATCTAAGTGGCAACGGCACATCGGGAACCTTTGACGTTAACCTGACCAACATACGCGCGCACGCCATCGCCACCGGAGACGTCAACGGAGACAACATTCCTGACGTCGTGGTTGGCGCTCCTGATGCCACGTTCACACTGACACCTCCGGGAGGATCGGCGCAAACTCGTACCGGCGCCGGCGTTGCTTACATAGTGTTCGGACGTTCGCCGCTGGCAGGAGCGCTTGACACCAATGCCGGTGACGCAAATGTAACTATATTGGGAAGCAAGACGGGTGATAGGCTGGGTTTCTCCGTGACGGTTGGCGATGTAAACGGGGATGGCAAGGATGACATCATAATTGGGGCGCCGGGCGCTGATTTTCCAGGTTCTGCGAGTCCAGTAGTGGCGGCCCGCAATGATACTGGTGCGGCGTTCGTCATTTTTGGCGCCGCTTCCTTGAGCACTACACCAACTATCGATTTGGCAACCGTCAATGCTGCGAGCGTTGCGCTTTTCGGGGTCAATACGGGCGATCAGTTTGGCGCCTCGGTAGCGGTAGGCAATGTTGGCGGACTCAGTGCTCAGACCCCTGCCGATCAAGCGGTTAAAGACATTCTGGTCGGCGCTCCCGGCAATGACGGTCCCGATGGATCTGCCCGGCCAAGCGCTGGAGCCGCATATCTGAAGTTTGGTGGACCAATCCTGAACCCGGTGGGGGGTGCTACGACCGTTCTTGATTTGGCCGCGACACCGGCCAACGTTGTGATTTTCGGCAAGACCGGAGACCTGCTTGGGTCCTCAGTGGCGATAGGCGACATAAACGGCGGGGGAATCGCAGACATAGTTGTGGGAGCGCCGCTTTCAGATAGGCCCGCTGCTGGTGCTGTTCCCGCGGGCACCGACACCGGAGCGGTGTACGGAGTGGTCGGCGGCAACAACCTGACTCCGGCGATAGGAACGTCCAAGACCTTCGATGTGAATGTCACCCAGCAGAATCTGTCCGTCTATGGAGCCGGCAACAAGCTCAGTCCCGGAAGCGATGATGCGGACCATTTGGGATTCTCGGTTGCTGCGGGCGACGTAACCGGCGATGGCACGGTCGACTTGTTGGTCGGGGCTCCGGATGCCGACGGGCCGACGGAGAACCGGACGAGCGGAGGCGAGGCTTATGTGATACAGGGAGGTACCGCGCTTGATCCACCCTCGGGCGCTTCGGAAAGAAGAATCGACCTTTTCAGCACCAACCCCACTCTCACTGTTTTCGGATCACAACTCGGAGACCGTTACGGCTCCACAGTCGTCGCCGGAAGCTACAATACCTCGGACAACACGGATAGCATTCCTGACTTTATGGTTGGTGCGCCAGGTGCGATCAGCAGAGCGGGTCTTGTTTCAATCGTATTTGGCGGACCGAACCTGTTGCTGCAGTCATTTCTTGATCTGGCACTTGGTCAGGACAACCTGCGCATACACGGACAGTCGCTGGGAAACAATGACGTGTCGGGCAAGCAACTGATCATAAGGCAGACCCTGACAACCAAGGATCAGTCGTTAACGCCGTTTCTCCAGCAGTTGAGCGTAGGGATAAACGGAGATGCACCGGTTGTAAGCGACGATACGCAGGCGCAGTTTGCGACCGGAACCCTCAGCGGTGCGGTTGCGGCCAATACCGTCATAACCGGGGATGCGACGGCGGCGGGCGATTTGGAACTTGCGCCCAATCCCTCGCTGGATCTGAATGGTTCAACCGGTTTTATGACCGTTGCCAACAGCGCATCTCTCAAGCCGGGCGCAGGAAGTTGGACACTTGAATTCTGGATCAAGCGGACTGGTGCGGGAACGGGAGATTTTCAACAAGTCATCGGTTCGCGGCCCGGGCCCAGTGGCAATGACAAAGGGTGGTCGGTTGCGCTGGCGTCGGCGAGTTCCTTCAAGGTTGCCGCGCACTTTGCCGATGGCACGACGGGATTTGACTTACCGGCGGCGCAAAGCTCGACCGGAATCGCGGATTCAATATGGCAGCATTGGGCTGTGGTCTTCGACCGGGCGCAGAATCGGGTTGTCTTCTACCGCAACGGCGCAGTTGATGCTACCGTGAACATTACTTTTCCAACCGGCGCTGTTGATCAAATGGATCCGATACTTATCGGGAAGGACGCAGCGAGCGCCAAGTTTCTCCAAGCGAACCTCGACGACATAAGGGTCTGGAACGTTGCGCGGACGGCCCAGCAGATTCAAGACAACTTCAACAGCATGCTCCTGGGCACGGAGACCGGGCTTGCGGCGTATTGGAACTTCAATGGCGGCAACGCCAACGACCTGACCACCAATGCCAACAACGGCACCTTGAGCGGCGGCGCGAGTGTGATCAATCCGACAGGCCGTTTGTTCCTCACCGGAACCCGCGTTCGCAGTTTCACCTTCCCTGCCGCGACGATTGCGTCGTCATCATTGATCTCCTGGGTGCAGACGACGCCTGGCGGGACCGCAGTAAAGGTCGAGACCAGCCTCGACAATGGAGCGACGTTCCAAACCGCGGTCAATGGCAGCGGGATCCCGAGCATCTCTATCGGCGATGAACTCGGATGGGCAATCGGCACTGCCGACATCAATAACAATCAGGGCGGTGAGCTGATCGTCGGCGGACCGTTCGCCAACGCCGCCGCAGCGGCGGGCTCACGCACACAGGCCGGCGTAGTTTACATCCTGCCTTCAACATCGACGCCGCTGCCGGTCAATTCTCCTCCGACCGTCACAGTGACCGCGCCGAACGGCGCTGAAGCTCTGCAGGTGGGCCAGGTTTTCAACATTACCTGGACGGCCTCCGACCCCAATGGTGACGCCACCATTCAGAAGTTTGATATTCAGCTTTCTACTAACGGCGGCACTAGCTTCAACTTTACGGTGGCGTCCAACCTGGTCGGTACGGCTCGAAACTTCAACTGGACTGTGCCCGTTGGGTTCAATACGACGCAGGGACGGATTCGAGTGATAGTCACAGACAACCAGAGTGCTACGGCACAGGATGACAGCAATGCCAACTTCACCATCACCGATATCGGCGTGTCGGCAACGGTGACCAGTCCGAACGGCGGCGAAAGCCTGAGGTTTGGTCAGGCGGTCACAATCACGTGGTCTGTTCCGGCTGCAGTGTCGGCTCAGGTGAAGGGGTTTGATCTCACGCTTTCGACCGACGGCGGGCTGACATTCCCGATTCAGATTGCCCCTTCTAACGATCCGGCCCAGCCCGCGCTGGCAGCCGGGTTGCGGAGCTTTCCCTGGATTGTTCCTTCGTTTTGCACAACCAAGGCGAGAATCGCTATCGTCACAACCAGCATTACCAACCTGAGAACCTCCGACATCAGCGATGCCGACTTCGCCATCACTGACGTCGGTCCGACGGTTAACACCACCAACATGTTCCTGGTCGACAACTTCCGGGTGATTTTGGTTACTACGATTCCGGCTGGTGGTAGCGAGGTGCTGTTCTCGACGGATACGGTAATCGAGATTTCCAACGACGCCGCGGGCACTGCCTTCTTCACCTTCTCGAAGTCGCCCAAGATCAAGAGGCAAGGTGGGAAGTTGTTGAGCAAAGGAATAATCAACGGGCAGGATCTGGGAACGTTCTTCCCGAACGGCGCCACGCGGGTCATTCGATTGACCAGACCGCCGTGCCGAATCACGGTACTGAAGGTAACGCGCAACGGCGAGGATTTGGTGCTAGCGCCTGCCGAGGTGCTCGATTCGCAGCTGCTCCTGCAGCAGCGGGTCTGGCAGTAGAACTCGCTCGAAGAAACTTTATGGAGAAAGGGCTTGCTTTTGGAAGCAAGCCCTTTTTGTATCCGAACAAGAAATCAAAGGCGGGTTAAAGCAGTTCGGCAACGTCTCGGGCAAAATAAGTCAGGATGATGTCCGCGCCGGCGCGTTTGATCGAAGTCAACGACTCGAGAGCGACGCGTTGTTCATCTATCCAACCGAGCCTTCCCGCAGCCTTGATCATTGCGTACTCCCCTGAGACTTGATAAGCGGCAACCGGGAGGTCGAACCGCTCTCGCACTGCTCGGATGATATCAAGGTAGGGTAACGCAGGTTTGACCATGAGGATGTCGGCGCCTTGCTCGAAATCCAGCTCTGCCTCGCGCATCGCTTCGCGCGCGTTTGCCGGATCCATCTGGTAGCCGCGGCGGTCGCCGAACTGAGGAGCAGACTGTGCGGCTTCCCGGAACGGACCGTAGAAGCCGGAAGCATACTTCACTGCATAAGACATAATCGGGATGTGCTCGAACCCGGACTCGTCGAGTGCGTCGCGAATCGCCGTGACAAATCCATCCATCATGTTCGATGGCGCGATTACATCGGCACCGGCCTCTGCCTGCGCCACCGCCGTGCGAGCCAGTAAATCAAGAGAGGGATCGTTGAGCACTTCGCCGCCCTCGATCACACCGCAATGACCGTGATCTGTGTACTCGCATAGACAGTTATCGGCGATGACCAGAGTATCCTTCACCTCCCGCTTCACTGCTCGAATGGCCCGCTGAATAATTCCATCTTCTGCGTAGGCCTGCGCGCCGACAGCATCTTTCTCATCAGGCACGCCAAACAGAATCACGGCTTTAACACCGGCGGCGCTCGAACCTTCGGCTTCCTTCACAAGTTCATCGATAGAAAGATTGAAGGCCCCCGGCATCGATGTGATCTCTCTGCGAACGCCTTCACCCTCGCAAACGAAAAGGGGGTAAACAAAATCATCGGGCGACAATCTGGTCTCGCGAACGAGAGCGCGGATCGATTCCGTTCGGCGAAGTCTTCGCGGTCGTTCGATAAGATTCATAGGTTGACTCCTGGCTATGACTCCGTGTTCAGCTCGCCGCTCTCGTCGAGAAGGAACGAATTGGCGCAATCCTTCGAGCAAAACTTTTGCGCATAGCGGCTGATTGCGCACTTCTCACACACTGGTTGGAAGCACAATGCGCATTTCAATATCCGCAAGACATTGGACCTCTGCTTACATTGGGAACAGGCGGTCATAGGAAAGCAGTATATCAAACCGCCGGTAATCGAATAGGGTAATCTGATGTGTGAATCGGCTCGAATACCGGGCGCGTTCACACCGACGCGCCGGCATTCGTCCGTACAGACGCGCACCGCTCTCTTAAGGTGCCGGAGAGATGCTGAGGTCGGCGTTGAACCGCACGATCGCTCGCTCCTGATGCGCGATCAGTCCTGCAAACTTGGTGAACAACCTTGACGCTCCATCCGGGCCGAGCGCCCGATGAAAAGGGGATCCTTTCCCGAGATCAGCGAAGCTGTCGAGAAAAACTACCGAGGTGTATCCGTTTCCGTCGCCGCCAAACAGGGTCTGGTTGACGAAGTAACCGATCACATCAGCCTTCTTCATCACCGGCAGAATATCGGTCTTCACAAGGTTTTCAAAAGCAGTCCCGCGTCCGGGCACCACGCTGATCGAGTTCACCACGATGATTTTTGGGGGTCCGGTCATCGACGCCGTCTTGCCGGTGTAACTCAGGTCCGGCCGGGCCAGATCTCCATACGTGTGAACGCTGACAACGCACTTACGCGATTTGTTTTGGTAGTCTCGGAAAGCGTCCTCGCCGAGAGTTTTTCTCAACGGCGACATCGGCTCGTCATATTGCGAGAAGCTTGCGATCGGCGTGATTATCACGTACTCGTATGACTCTCCGAAGACCGCCGTCTCGAAGACGTTGCGTTCCTTCACGCCGGCTTTTTTCAGCGCAGGGTTGACGACCTTCTTTTGCAGGTCCTGCCATTCGGTGAGCATATCCGGTTTGACTCTGACTACTGAAACCGAGTACCAGGCCTGCGCCGGCGCGTCGGACATCGTTTTTGCCGGTCTGGGCGTAGGTTTCTTAGGCGGGGCTTTCTGTGAGGCTGTGTTCTGCGCGACGGCTAACAAAGCCAACAATGCGGTGCACACAGCTAGACTGACCACTCTCCAGGCTGTTCTTTTCATGGGATCCTCCAAATCGGTTGCGTACTGTGTTGTCGCACGCTGATGCAAGAGCCTGTCCCCGACGCCTTGGAGGCAGGCTTCATCAATGCACATCAGGCCGCGAGAAATGTATGACTCTCGAAGGGTGGGTATCTTATGTACCGGGAACTATCAAGTCAAGCAGTCGCGGAGTCGGGCCTGCCTTGCAACCACCGTTTGTCGAGCGACAAATCTAATCGCTCGACGCGCCAAGCTTCCAGCCGCGTTCGTCGGTTGTTGTTTCACGCCCAACCGCGGTGCTTTGGTTGTGTCCGGTGTCGGCCTCATCGCGAATGCGGTGCTGATAAGCAGCTTTAATGAATGATACAAACAAAGGATGGGGGTCGAGTGGTTTTGACTTGAACTCTGGATGGAACTGGCATCCGAGGAACCACGGGTGATCCGGAAGCTCGATTATTTCGATAAATTTCCCGTCCGGGGACTTGCCTGAGAACACCAGACCGCGTCCGCCAAGTTCATCCTCGTAGCGAGGGTTGAATTCATAACGATGGCGATGTCTTTCACTGATTTCGCTTGCCTCGTAGATGCTTTCGGCGAGCGATCCGGGCTGAAGCTTGCAGGGATAAGCGCCGAGGCGCATTGTGCCTCCCATCGCTTCTACACCGATCAAGTCGCGCAGCTTAAATATGATCTTGTGTGGAGCATCGTCGTCGAACTCGGTCGAGTCGGCGCCTTCCAGTCCGCACACGTTGCGCGCAAACTCGATCGTCGCGCACTGCATCCCCAGGCATATCCCGAAGTAAGGCGTCTGCTCGCGGCGCGCATAATTGATGGCTCGCAACATGCCTGAAATGCCTCGCTTGCCGAAACCTCCCGGCACCAGTATCGCGTCAAAATCCCTCAACCGATCTTCAAAGTTCGGATCATCCATGAGGTCTTCGGATTCTATCCATCTAACTTGCACTCGCAGACGGTTGGCAACTCCGCCGTGAACCAGCGCTTCGTGTAAGCTCTTGTATGAATCTTCAAGCTCGACATATTTGCCGACTATACCGATACTCACGGTTGCATCGGGTTTTTTTAATGTCTCGACAAGCTCCGACCATCGGCGCAAGTCGCGGTCAGCCGCTTGCAGACCCAACTTTCGCACGATCATGTCATCAAGCCCCTGCCGGGCAAACATCAGTGGAACTTCATAAATTACCTCCACATCCTGCGCGGTGATGACTTCTTCTTCGCGCACGTTGCAGAACAGGGCGATCTTCTCTTTCATATCCTTTGGCAGTTGTCTATCGCACCTGCATAACAGGATGTCGGGTTGAATACCGATCTCTCGAAGCTCTTTTACTGAATGTTGCGTCGGCTTGGACTTCAGCTCTCCGGAAGCGGCGATGAACGGGACGAGGGTCAGATGAATGAACAGGGCGTTCTCGCGGCCGACGTCGTTGCCCATTTGACGAATGCTTTCGAGAAACGGAAGCGATTCAATGTCGCCCACGGTTCCACCTACCTCGACGATCACGACGTCGGATGAGTCGGCGACCGCGCGTATAGCGTCCTTGATTTCATTGGTCACGTGCGGAATTACCTGAATCGTTTTGCCGAGGTAATCGCCCCGCCGCTCCTTGTTGATTACCGAAAGATAAATGCGGCCGGTCGTCCAGTTGTTGGCTTGAGAAAGCTCGGCGTGAGTGAATCGTTCATAGTGTCCGAGGTCGAGATCGGTCTCGGCCCCGTCGTCGGTGACAAAGACTTCCCCGTGCTGAAAGGGCGACATCGTTCCTGGATCGACGTTGATGTAAGGATCCAGTTTTTGCAGGGTAACTTTCAGCCCTCGCGCTTCAAGCAGGCAACCGATTGAAGCAGCGGCCAGTCCTTTTCCCAGGCTCGAAAC
>JBASRM010000092.1:0-5075 GCA_049273835.1 Blastocatellia bacterium
ACCGCTTGCTGCAAGGTCTTGGGCGAGTTGGAATTGCTTGTCATAGCGGGGCAATTGTCTCATGAATAACTTGATTCGTCAACTATATTATTACCCTAATTTGCCAACCAAATGGTTAGCAGCTTTAGCCGCCTCTTATGCCTGTCGAGGAGGTAATCCACGAGATCTCCTACGACGAGATGTGGTCTACCTGCTCCTCGATTTACCACGCGGCACATCAGAGTCGCCGTGCTCGCATTCCACTGAATATTTATTGTTCCGCGACGATCGGCGAGTGTGCTCTTTAGCTTCGTCCAGCCCGGCGATCTACCGGGCTTCCGTTCTCGAAGGATTCGTAGGTTGTATGCGTGAAGACGTGGATCGTTGGCAATCGCGTCGCGCAGGCTCTTCCCTTTCCCACATACCACCTGCATCACAGTCTGCATGCGCGCTAGACGCCTCCGCCGGCCGGGTGATTAATTGATCAGTTTACCCTTTCAAGAGTTCCTTGTGCGAAGGAATGAAACCGCCGCCGCATTTTGGCCAGGTCCTCGCCAACTTCATCCAGGTCTTTGAGCATTTCATCGAGTTTGTCTAGTTGCCATTCAGGATCGTAGGGCATGGCCGAGAGCTGGACTTCCATTCCCGCGAGGCGCGCTTCGATTGAAGCAAGGTGGGATTTGACCTCTCGCCATAGTTCGTCTACGGCCGTGAGGTACTCCTCGATGCTTTCCTGAAAATCCGAAACTCTATAGCGGAGATCGGCGAGCGACTGCTTGAGCGTCTCGAGAGTGACCTTCTTTTTTTCGACTTCCTCAGACATTTCGCGAGATTCGCAGACTCATAGTCCACGTTCACAGTTCGTCGCGCCGCGATGATGTTATGGGCTAAGCGACGGTAACCTCTTTGGTGAGGTAGACATCCTGAATCGCATTGAGGATCTTGATCCCTTCCGGCCTGGGCTTCTGGAAGGCCTTGCGGCCGGAAATCAGCCCGGTGCCTCCGGCCCGCTTGTTGATGACCGCAGTTCTGACTGCTTGCTGAATGTCGTTCTCACCAGACGCTCCGCCTGAGTTGATCAGGCCTGCGCGGCCCATATAGCAGTTCAGGAGTTGATAACGAGTCAGATCCACTGGATGATCCGAGGACAATTCCGAGTAGACTTTCTTGTGCGTCTTGCCGAATTTGAGCGCGTTGTATCCTCCGTTATTTTCGGGCAGCTTCTGCTTGATGATATCGGCTTCAATCGTCACGCCAAGGTGATTGGCCTGTCCGGTTAAGTCGGCGGCGACGTGATAGTCAGCTTCCTTAGTCGCGAAGGCAGCGTTGCGCATGTAACACCAAAGGATGGTGAACATGCCAAGTTCGTGTGCGCGAGCAAAGGCTTTACTGACCTCCTGAATCTGGCGCTTCGATTCTTCAGATCCGAAATAGATAGTGGCGCCGACGCCGGCACAACCTTGCTCATAGGCCTGCTCGACCGAACCAAACATGATCTGATCATAGCTGTTCGGGTAAGAAAGAAACTCATTGTGATTGATCTTGAGGACGAAGGGAATCTTGTGCGCATACTTTCGAGAGACCGCGCCGAGCACGCCGAGTGTCGAAGCGACAGCATTACAGCCTCCTTCGATCGCCAGCTGCACAATGTTCTCCGGATCGAAGTACTCGGGGTTTGGCGCGAATGAAGCACCGGCCGAGTGCTCAATTCCCTGATCGACAGGCAGGATGGAAAGGTATCCGGTACCCGCGAGCCTTCCGTGATTGAACATCGCTCCGAGATTGCGCAGCACCTGAGGGCGTCTATCGGTTGCAGTCATCACACGGTCCAGAAAGTCCGGCCCAGGCAAGTGCAACATTTCTTTAGGGACGGTTCGGCACTGATAGGTGAGCAGAGTCTCGGCTTCGTCGCCGAGAATTTGTTCGATTTCTTTGATCATATGATCTCCTTATGTAGCGCGCAGTCGCGGAAAAGATTTCAAGGAATGAGTCAGCCGAACTTGTGCTTTTTTGGCTTCAACATTCTATTCGCGGAGGGGAAGGAGGTCAACGTGGTGCTCAGTGTGTTGCTCTAACCAGCAACTTGCGCCGCCACCAGGATACGAAGGCCGAAAGTCGCACTAAGAAAGCCTTTGTGAATCTTGGTGACCTGGTGGCTTGGTGGCAGCACTCATCTATCCGGCAGTTTCACTGTCGCCTTCTTGATCTGTTTGCGGATTTCACGCTGGGCGTCGTCGAGGGTTTTCTCGCTCTCGCGCAACAACCTCTTTGTCTTGTCTTCGATGTCCTTACCTTCAGGCCATGCGAAACCCGGTATCGGAGGAATCTCGGGATGTTCACCCGAGTGCGCTTCGCAAACTTCGTCAGGCTGGGTGCTTTCGATGAAGTACTCTGTCCTGCGTGCCGGGCATAGATCCGTCGCGAGCAAGCCGGTAGTAGGATCAATCTCAGCCTTCACAATCCCGTCGGGCGGGGGGGGGAAGCTCTCGCCTCCAAGCTCGGGTCTCAACGCCAAGGCCGCTTTCATGAAAGAAGTCCAAATCGGTAAAGCCGACTTCGCTCCTTCCAGTCCGAGTTCCGAATTGTCGTCGAAGCCTACCCATACAACACAGACCATGTTCGGTGTGTACCCTGCAAACCAGCCGTCGCGCGATGTGCCGGTCTTGCCCGCCGCGGTAGCGGTGAATCCCATCGCTCGCGCTCGAGAGGCGGTGCCGCGATTCAGCACGTCTTGCATGATATTTGTCATCAGCCAACTGATCTCGGGTCTCAAAACCTGTTGTGACTGTGGTTTTATTTCAGTCAGGCCTACACCATCCGAGTTGGTCACACGCTTGATCGGACGCGACTCAGAAAGCTGTCCGCTGTTTGCAAAAGCCGTGTATGTTGTAGCCACTTCCAAAGGGGTTGCTTCCGCCGTGCCCAGTGCCAGGGCAGGGAAGGGCTGAGGCCGAGGCAGCCCGAGCTTCTCAGCCATCCGCGCGATCTTTGAATAGCCAACTTTCTCGGCTATGCGCACGGTCACGACGTTGAGCGAGTGAACGAGACCTTCACGAACGGGCACCTCGCGATTCGAGTATGTCTTGCCGAAGTTCTCCGGCGAATACGTCTGGCCGCGGCCGTACAGAAAAGTTTCCGGCGCGTCCAGGAACATCGAGCCGGGTGTTATTCTCTCTTCGGCCATATCGTCAAACGCGCTGTTGAGCGCAGTCGCATAGACGATCGGTTTGAATACCGATCCGGGTTGGCGGTTCGCATCGACTGCCCGGTTGAGCTGGCTCTGGCCATAATCCCGGCCTCCGGTCATCGCCAATATCTCACCGGTCTTTGCATTCAACGCTACAAGCGCGGCCTGGAGCGTCCCGGCGGGAATCGGATTCTTCTTGCGCTTGGCGAAGATCGGATCGAGCGATGCCAATGTATCATTCACCGCTTTGTCCGCCGCTCGCTGAAGATCCATATCGATCGTGGTGTATACGCGGTACGACTGGCGCGTCAGGTCTCTAGTCGGAAGCTCGTTGACCAGCTGCTGCTGCAAATAATCGACGAAGTAGGGCGCATCGCTGTTGACGGCGCTACGCTTGGGCTGAATCTTCAGCTCGGCTGCCTTCGCCTGTTCGGCCTTCTCGCGAGAGAGCAACCCGGCTTCGGCCATTGAATCCAAAACCTGGTTGCGCCGGGACTTTCCACGCGCGGGATCGCGATAAGGCGAATAGAGACTCGGGCCTCTGATTATTCCCGCAAGGAACGCGCATTCGGGGAGGGTAAGGTTCACGACATCCTTGTTGAAATAGGCCGATGCCGCTTCGCCGACGCCGTTGATCGAGTAGCTGCCGGATTGCCCCATGTAAACTTCGTTGGAGTAGAGTTGAAAGATTTGTTCCTTATCCAGCTTTGTTTCAAGCGTGACCGCGATCATCATCTCCTGGGCCTTGCGCTTCCATGTTTTTTCGGGTGTGAGGAAGAAGTTTTTGACCAGTTGCTGAGTGATCGACGACCCGCCTTCCTGAAGCTGGCCTTCGCTGGCGTCGCGCCAGAGCGCCCGGATTATGCCGCGAACGTTGATGCCCTGATGCTCGAAGAACTGACGATCCTCAATTGCGATGACTGCGTTGATGTAGTCTCTGGGCAGGTCTTTGAACGAGACGAGTTTTTGCTTCTGCCGCTGTTTTTCATTTGAAAGAGCGGTCACCAATTCGGGCTCGAGCACCGAGCTATCCAGATTGCGCTTGGTGTCGATGTCGGAGATTTTGATAACAGTCTTGCCGCTGGCGCCGAAGATTATGTTTAAGTTGGGAAACTGGCGTGAGCCGTTAATGACCGCCGCTCCGCTTGTGCGAACATCGATGGCCGGGCCTTTGATCAGATACCTACCACGGGTTGCATCGGCTTCTTTGGTCGACTCGACATAGCCGATGCCGTCGAGATAACTCTTCAATGAGGCCAGAGTTATGTTTTCGCCGGTCCTTATGGTGCGGGGCGCGGCGTAGATGCCGGTCGTTCGAACGACAATGTCACCGCGCAGACGAGCGTCGATCATTCGGGCGTACTTGGCGTAGAAGAAAGCGAAGACTGAAAGGAAGATTAAGGCGAGGATGCCAAGTATGACGAGCCGCATTGGTGTGAAGATGCGGCGAATCAGGCTCGGACGCGGTTGTTCTCTCTGCAGGACCCGAGTCTTAGGTTTTTGAGTGACGGTTACCAAGGCTCTTACGAACTTACGTTCCTTTCAACTACGTCGGGCGATTAGATTCCTGCTTGCGCGAATTGGTTGTTGGCTATGAGGTCAAAGCGCTAACCGCCGTGAGAGCCAGGAAGACTTTAGCACTGAAGCGAGGAGCTAGGCAAAGGATGTGAGGACTCTCCAAATTAGCCGATCAGCATACAGAGCTGGCTTGGTTTGGAGCCGCAATCATTGCGATATATTCGTGGCCTGCGGCGCGTGGTGTAGTGGTTGCTGGACTGGTCCCGAAAACGGGCTGTCGACCTACAAACGGCTCATTGGTATCGCCTTGTTGTCATCGAGCGGCGGTGTTCGCTCGTTGAACCACCAACTCCACACTGCAACCGGTCATGATGTCCTTAATCGACTCGGT
>JBASRM010000098.1:0-1977 GCA_049273835.1 Blastocatellia bacterium
ACCGCTTCGGGTTCCATCTTGAGAATCTCAACACTCGCTTCGCCGCCGGGAACGTAGACCGCATCGAACAGGACCGATGATCCGGTAAGAAAACTACAATCGGCCTTTATTTGTTCGCCATCAGCCCCGGTAAGAACTCCCAGCCTCGGGGCCACCGTCATGCAAATTCCACCCGCAGTAGTGAGCGCCTTCTTCATCTCGAGGACTGCAGCATCGTCAAATCCATCGGCTACCAAAAAAGCAATCTTGCGTGTCTTTATGGTGTCCATCGGACTCTTTGTCATGCTGAGCGCGGGAGAAACCACTATCTCTTCAATCAATCGCTTAGGCTGAAACTTCTTTGGATCGGCGCCGCCGGGAACGCTCATATTCAAAGGCTTGTCGAGCCTGGCCGGAACGCCGACCCCCAGACCCTCGGCAACGCGCGCTGCCAGGGTCTTGTCAACCTGTGCCAGCAAGCCAAGCATGCGTTCTCTGATCGGCGGAGTCTCGACCTTCCCCAGCTCGAATCGCAATGCGTTGATGATGTGATTTTTTTCCGGCTCGGACTGGCTGTTAAAGAACATCGCCGCCTGGCTGAAGTGATCGAAGAAACTGGCGCTGCGCGCGCGCACCTTCTGGGCATCGATCCTCTCGGCGTAGCTTGTAAAACCTCCCATGTCCGCACCCGCCTGAAACGGGCAGCCACCCCTGAGGCTGTTTGGTTCGTAACTGGTCTGACCCCGGTTGACCGTCTGACGCATGTATCCATCGCGTTGATTGTTATGCAGAGGCGCCACCGGACGGTTGATCGGGATCTCGTGAAAGTTTGGCCCGCCTAACCGGATCAGTTGAGTGTCGGTGTAAGAAAACAACCGGCCTTGAAGCAACGGGTCGTTTGTGAAATCAATCCCGGGCACGATGTTGCCCACGTGAAAAGCAACCTGCTCCGTCTCCGCGAAGAAGTTCTCCGGGTTGCGATTGAGCGTCATCTTGCCGATGCGACGCACGGGAACAACCTCTTCAGGGATGATCTTTGTCGGATCGAGAAGATCGAAATCAAAACGGTGTTCGTCCTTTTCCTCGACGATCTGAACGCCAAACTCCCATTCGGGATAGTCGCCGTTTTCAATGGCTTCCCAAAGGTCTCGTCGATGAAAGTCGGGATCCTTGCCGGATATCTTCTGCGCCTCATCCCAGACGACCGAGTGCAGACCGAGCAGCGGTTTCCAATGAAACTTTACGAAACGCGCTTTGCCCTTGTCATTGATAAACCGAAACGTGTGAACCCCGAACCCCTCCATCATGCGGAAGCTTCTCGGGATGGCGCGATCCGACATCACCCACATAATCATGTGCATCGATTCGGGCATCAGCGAGATGAAATCCCAAAACGTGTCGTGGGCCGAGGCAGCTTGAGGGATTTCGTTGTGGGGTTCCGGTTTGACCGCGTGGACCAGGTCGGGAAACTTGATCGCATCCTGAATGAAAAAAACCGGAATGTTATTGCCGACGAGATCGTAGTTCCCTTCCGGCGTATAGAATTTAACCGCGAACCCGCGCACGTCACGAGCAAGGTCGGTCGATCCCCGCGAACCGGCGACCGTCGAGAAGCGAACAAACACCGGCGTTTTGACTGTTGGATCCTGAAGAAATCCCGCCTTTGTATACTGAGCCATCGACTCGTATACCTGAAAGTAACCGTGGGCCGCGGAGCCGCGGGCGTGCACGACACGTTCGGGAATTCGCTCGTGATCGAAGTGAGTGATCTTCTCGCGGAGGATGAAATCCTCCAGCAGGGTTGGCCCGCGGTCGCCAGCTTTGAGCGAATTCTGATTGTCGTTTATGCGCACTCCTTGATTGGTTGTGAGGAATTCGCCGGCCGAGTCTTCGGTATTCTTTGCCAGATCATCCAGCTTTGCATCGTTCGCGCCGTATCCGGCATTCTTCGGCGCATTGGTTCTCTCAGCGGTTGTCTTCGCGTTATTCTTTGCGACG
>JBASRM010000101.1:0-10913 GCA_049273835.1 Blastocatellia bacterium
GCTTGCAAGAGCGATGACCGCGAAGACTATGAACAGGGCCTTTTCCATACCAGTGGCTACGGCACGAACAAAATCACGGTCGCAGTGATGATGATGTTAACGATTGCCGCGGGCAGCAGAAACTTCCAGCCGAATCGCATCAGTTGGTCGTAACGGAAGCGGGGCACGGTGTAGCGAATCCACATCGCCGTGAAGATCAAAGCGAGGACCTTTATTCCGAAATAAATTGGACCCAGGATAGGCAGGCGTCCTACAAACGGGCCGTTCCATCCGCCGAAAAACAGTGTCGTCGCTATTGAAGACGCGGTTATCAGATTCAAATACTCTGCCATTTGAAACATCACGAATTTCATCGAAGAGTATTCGGTATGATAGCCGGCAACAAGTTCCGAATCCGCCTCCGGTAAATCAAAAGGAGTGCGATTGGTTTCGGCAAGCGAAGCTATGTAGAAAATGATAAACACGAACATCAACGGAAACCGAAATATGTTCCATCCCATGTGCCCCAACCAGACACCTTGTTTTTCTACTATGGAGGCGAGATCAAGCGTTCCGCTATAAAGCAACACGCTAACGATGGACAAACCGAGCGCGAGCTCGTAGCTGATCATCTGCGCGCTCGATCTCAGGCCTCCCATCAGCGAGTACTTGTTGTTTGAGGACCAGCCTGCCAGCACGATTCCATAAACGCCAACCGATGTTAAGGCCAGTATGTAGAGCAAACCCACATTCATACGGGTGACGTATAGTTCTATCGTGTGACCGAAGAGAGTGATCTGGCTGCCGTATGGAATTACGATGAACGTCATCAGAGCGGGAATCAACGAAAGTGCCGGAGCAGCTACATAGAGCCAGTGGCTCGCCTGGAGGGGCACGATGTCCTCCTTGAAGACCATTTTCAATCCATCGGCGAGCGGCTGCAGCAATCCCCAGGGTCCCACGCGGTTGGGCCCAACGCGCATCTGGATCCAGCCCATGACTTTGCGTTCCATCAGGGTCACGTAAGCGACGGTCGTAACCAGTATGACGAGAATTACGATGGTCTTGATTACCCACTCAAGCAGAGGGAGGTTTGTCATAAGATATGATCGGCCCTGGTGAACTCAAGCTCTCAATTCATCTGTTCCACTCGAGGATGCCCTTGCGCCAAACGTAAATGAGTCCAACGAAGAGGACCACCATAAAAACCATCATTTCCCCGTAGAAGATGTACTTCAGATGCCGGTAGTTTTCGGACTCAACTACGCCCCGAAAAACCACCGCCCATGGGACAAGAAACACCGCTTCAATGTCGAAAAGCAGAAAGGCCATCGCGACGAGGTAGAACTTGACCGACTGGCGCTCGCGCGCGGTGCCAACCGGTTCAACCCCGCACTCGTAGGGCATGAGTTTTTCGCGGGTAGGCCGGTTCTTGGCTGCGAGCCGCGAGAGAATCAGGATGACGGCGGCCATGCCGGCTGCGATGATGAGAATCAGGAGGACGGGAACGTAATTGACCATTTCCACCCGGCTAGTCTTTCAAACGGCTGTAACTGAAGGCGCTCCGCATTGCCTCAAAACTAGCCGTCATTTAAGACTACGCATCTTATCGCTCGCTCAAATTTAGTGTCAAGCAAGCACGCCGTCGGGTATTGGCCGAGAAGCGCCGCACCTTTTACAATTCATTGTCGCGCTCGCGCAG
The DNA here is from genome assembly GCA_049273835.1 of Blastocatellia bacterium. Lineage (GTDB taxonomy): Bacteria > Acidobacteriota > Blastocatellia > UBA7656 > UBA7656 > Onstottus_A. The sequence goes on from JBASRM010000101.1 coordinate 1,682, forward strand.
AGTTTTGATCGGTGTTCGCGACAGGGAAAAGTATTGTTGCGTTAGGAGTGTTCGATTAACATCCTGGCGAGATCAGACTGGTGGATGATCGCATGAGCTTGACTTGTGAATACTGCAGCGGGTTGATCGACGAGGGCCAGCACAAGTGCGCAGGTTGTGGAGCTCCAATCTCCCGCGGAACCGCTGTCATACCTGATTTCCGAAGATGTCCCTTCTGCCGGCGAAAGCTTCTCGCGCTCGGGAGCCCGGCCTGCAACTACTGCGGGAAGCGTCTCCCAGAGAAATACATAAGAGCTCGCGAGTCAGATTTGAACCGCATCACCGAAGTTGAAGGCGGTGATGAGACCGAGATGGGCCGCAAAGTGGATGAGTTGATTCGCGAAGGAGTCCGGGGGAAGCGGGGTCGGTCTCCGCTCGGGATCACCAACATCAAAAGTCTTATCGACCTTTTCCGTTAGCTCCGACTCAATCAATCTAAATCAAGGCTGAGTCCGGCCGCCGTACCGAAGCGGGTCCACTGACTGGTCATTCTCTCTTATCTCGTAGTGGACATGCGGACCGGTCGCGCGCCCCGTGCTGCCTGCGTTACCGATCTGATCGCCGCGCCTTACGCGCTGACCAGCTTCGACAGAGATTCGCGAGAGATGACCGTAGCGAGTAGTGATTCCATTGCTGTGATAGACCATTACCAGGTTGCCATATCCGGCGTGCGGAGCGGCATGAACCACAAGTCCATCGGCAGTGACAGTCACCGGCGTGCCAAAATCGACGGCGATATCCAGCCCTTCGTGTACCTCACGGCCCTCACCGTTAAAGGGGTTGCGGCGCATACCAAATCCGTCCGTAACGTAGCCATTGACGGGAAGCCCTCTGGGTATCGATGCTATCCGGAGAATGTCGGAGCGCAACCGGTCGTTAATGTGACGCACCTCGCGTTCAAGGTGATCGGCCGCTTTGTCCAATGCGACTACCGTCTCGGGACCGCCGATTCCGACCAGTTCATCCATTTCGGGCGAGTGTTCCATGCTCGTCTTTCGAGCCAACTCCCTGGACATATCTTCAACGTAGGAGATCTGGCCTTTTAGCCGCGCATAAGAGTTCTCGTAAGCATCATTTGCTTGCTTGAGGCTTTCATTTTCCGCCTTCACCGAAAGATACCTTAGGTTTAGCGCCTCATGCTGCCCAAGCCGCACTCCGCCGTAGATCATCAGCGCGGCACTTATGCTTAGAAAGCCACCTGCCGCGCGCACCACATTTCGATGAATGCTGAGCTGTCTGACTTTGGATGTGCGACTTGGCGAGATTAGGAAGGTATAAATCCTGTTGTCTTTCGACATTCAAGCGCTCCTTCACTCAATACAGCGTACGGAATGCCGTAGAACCCTTGGAACCGGTTCGTGTTTACTTTTGTAATGCTACGAGGGGGACTTCGCTCAAGCTGAAGCCGCAGACTATCACAGGGCCTGGCTGAAGGCAACAGAATCAAGGTTACTTCGGTGAGACGTAAGAGAATCGCAACAAATTGCTAGCTTAAACGCGGGGAAGGGGCATAGGAACGGGGGAGCGGAGGAGGCAGTAGGTTTACGACACTCCTCCGCTCGCTGTTTTGTTTAGGCCTGTTGAGTGCTGCCCGGCGACATCATTTTATAGATTACCCACGCTACAAGCACGAGCACCCCAAGCACAATGGCGATCCACAATAACTTCAATGCGAAGCCGATTACGCCGAGCAGAATGGCTACCAGCTTGATTGCCAGAACGAATGCCACCATTCCAAATACAAACCTGATAAATCCCATGATCAACCTCCTGTTGCGCTCTTGCGATATTGCTGAAGAATCAGTTCTAGCAGCCGTCGTCGTCTCGCCATCAATTGACGAGAGCCTTCGCCTGGTTCTGACGAGCCGGGCCCGCCTGGATAAGGATGTTCTTGTAAGAAGTTCTCAACCTGATCGTGGGTCCATCCGCCCCCTGTGCAGCCACGAGGATGTCACGCACCCTTTGGGTAAGCTGGCTGAAGCCGCTGGGTTGAATCTGTCCGTTCATGCTTTCCGCGTCGAGGTGGAAGCGGCTTGACGAGGGGAGGACCAGCTTGATCTGGCCGTGGTTGTTCTGCACGTCAATATCGCCTGCCGGTTCCACTGCCGACACAAGAGTCACATCCCGATAGCTGGTTTGGACTCGAACTGCTTCGGAAAAGTTTTTTACAGCCACGTCGCCGTGTGTTGTTTCAATTTCGACGTTGCCGCGGAGGTCTTCAGCGTTGACGGAGCTTTGCTCAGCTCGGATCACTGATTCGCCGGCTATCGAAGCAATTTGGATCTTGCTGTTGGACGACGACACCATCAAATCGCCGTCGATACCCCTCGCTTGAACGTCTGAGTGAGGCGCGTAGATAACCAGATCGGCAGCCCGTGACACTTCGACGCCGGCGTGCTCTGTTTTGAGCTCCGCGGACTGATCGAGTCCCTGCGCGACAATTCGGCAGAACGGCGCTTCAACGTGCACTGGACCTGATATATCGCGCAGTTCGACGGAACCGTTACTTGCGGTCAACCTTACACCGCCTGCGATGTTTGAGATACGCGCACGCTTCGCTCCGTTAATGACCAGATCGCCTTCGATGTCTCCTGCATTGACATTGGAATAGCTCAGCTCAAGATTGACGTCGCCCTTAATTGCACTCACATCCGTCTGTCCATAGCTGGCCTTTACCGTCAAGCCTCCGTAGATAGCGGTTGCCGTTACCGAGCCATAGCTATCGGTTATCGAAACGTTCGCAAGTCCCGGAACTTCCACCTGAATGTCGGTTGTGAACTGTTGAGAGAACTGGTCTCGATTGGTCGTTATGATCAAACCGTCGGCAGTCCGATTCACTGAGAGCCGAATCTGGTCAGCGATCTTGCGCGCATCGTTTTCATTCCACGCGCGGACGCCTTTGATGAGGGTGGCACGAACAGCCGAACTGCCGCCGGTCACCTTAACGCTCCCGTAGCTGTTAATCACACCCACCTTGATGCCGGGGCGGACGTCGGTTGTGATCACAGGTTGATCGGTAAACGCGTACGTGTCACCTACGACCGAATCTCGCAACCCGCTCAGAAATCCCGGCAACCGTATTGCCGATAAGACCGAAGGCTTGTTGGCTGCGCGGTTGGCCACTACTCCGGTAACTACGATCAGCAGGACGACAAGCACGCGCATTGGTGTAAAGACACGGGGGGGAGGGCCCTCGGCGTGACGGTGCGAGTAAAAACGAACAAGCTCAACACTTGCGAAGACGACAAGCAGCAGCACCCAGTAGCGGCCGTACACCTGCAGCGCGTTCAAGCCCGGTTGAACTCGCGCAGCCAGGAACAAAACTCCGACAATTATCAGCAGCATTCCAACCAGGGGTGAACGGGGTTTGCGCTCCACGGCGAAGCCCATTACTCTGACTACTCCGGCGCAGATCAAAAAAAAGGGCCAGAGGTGCATCAACCATCCTGCAACCCCCGAACCGGTTGGAGCCAAAACCAGAACGAGGCCTGCAGCCACAAGCAACACACCAAGCAGCAACGTTCCTCTTTTACTCTTGCTTCCCGCGGTCAACTTTGGTCTTACCTCCGGCCAGCCGAGCGCGAGAACGGTCCGCTGCGTTCGGAAGATCCTTGATTGAATTTCCCGGGCACTAGTGAGTATGGCTGAGTCGCTGAATACTCACTGTCTTCGCGCGAGCGCTTGAAGTAACGGGTGAGGAGAAAGCCGCCCAGGATTATCAAAGCAACAGGGAAGAGCCGCGCAAACGTGATGAATGCGAAAGGCCGCGCGATTTGAATGACGAGCAGCAGGCCAGCCGTTATTAGTACGATTCCAATCAGCGGCGCCCGTTTTATGAGCGCACGCTTGAATCTCTCTTCATCAACCGCGGCGCTCTCACCGTGCGCGAGTAGCTGCGCAGTCCGATACGCGTCAATTATCGAGTAGAGATAAAAGCCCAGCCCGCCAAGCGCAAAGAACCCGGGAGCTACCCTGAGGCTTGCGAATTGGAACAGCCCTACTATCGTCACAAAATGAACAACGCCTTTGATGTTTTGCCGGTTGTAGACTGCGCCCATGCCCGGCAAAACAGCGAACAGCGCAGCTAAACGTCCCCGCCCGCTTGTTCTCCTGTGAGTATAATTCCGCGAAAGGCCTTCAACCCCAAGGACGATACAATCCTGGCAATACGGGTAGCCCTTTATTCTATGATCGCAAGCCTTGCAAAGGGGCCGCGCGCAACTTGAGCACTGAATCCGCGCGACGTTTGCTGTGTGATAAGAACAATACATAGCTCATCCTGCCCTAAAATAAGATTGTGTTCGATGACTCTCACGCTTAAACGCTTTGCTTACCGGCGGTGTTCAAGGAATCACCTGGAGTCGTGCCGGTCAATTCTTCTCGCTTGTGTTCACTCGCCGGTTCGAGTTCGGTTCACGCCGTAGATCGCGGTTCTGGTTCCCGTCCGCCTTCGGTTCGCCGCCCAACGCATCCCAGAACTCCCCGATTCCCAACCCGACGCGCTCGAGCCGCGCCACTACTTTGTCGGTTTGCGAATAAACGTCGGCTCCCTGGGTGTAAAGCTCCGAAGCTCTGACATGCGCCTGGCGATAGATGCCCTTCACCGTTCCATCGTCGGAAAATCCAAACAGCAGGAATGCGAAGGTGGCAAACGCAAGCGAGGCTGCGGTCGCAAAAGTCCACCGTGCGTTTTGAGTTGCGCGGGGAATCAGTTGGCCGGCGAACCCGATAAATCGATCGGCGAGCCTGCGCGCGAGGCGCGGAGTCCGCGAGTGCATCATCGCAATGAGGTGGTCCACGAGCGGTTCGCTCATCTCCACCTCTTCAAATGTGTGAACTGAATGACACGCGGCTACGGCATACACCACGCCGGTGAGCAAGCTCGAGCATTCGGCGCACTTCTCGGCGTGTTCTTCAAAGCGATGATACGTCAGGGCGGGTACGAACCCATCGAGGAACTCGGTGACCAGCTCTTCAAATCCGCTGCAACCCAACTGCCCGTGCTCGAGGGGGATTTCGGTCAGCACCGTTTCAAGCAGCAGGGGCGTTTCCAGATCCTGCTGCTCCTTGCAGACATTGATGGCCGCTTTTACATCGTCCATCGTTGAACGGCAGTCACGGCACTGAAGTGCGTGCGCTCGGAACCGGCTCGTCTCCGAGGCATCGAGCAAGCCGTCGAAGTAGTTGCTCAGCTCTTCCTCAAATCTGCTGCAATCCATTCCGTTTCAGTGGAGCAATGCTCCACTCCTCCCAAATCAATATCCGATCTGGCCCAGAGAAGCCAGCGCTGGAAATTCCGTTTCGTCCTCGCGCGGTACGACAGCCATTGAGCGCTGATCGTTGGGCCTCCGGCTTCGGGCTACTGATCGCTGGCCGTCCTAGTCAGGGTTCACTTTCATCCTTCGAAGCACCTTGGCCAATTCAATACGGCCTCGGTTTATGCGGCTCTTCACCGTACCCTCAGGTATCCTCAGAAGCTCCACGATCTCCTGGTACGTCAATTCCTCTATGTCGCGAAGGATGACACATTCCTTTAGATCCGGAGAGAGCTTGTTAATCGCAGCGAGCACCTGCAGCCTTCGCTCCTGGCGTTCCAGCGTGCGCTGCGGGCTATCGCTTGCGGCGGGGAGATGATACTCGTGGTTGGCGAGGTCGTCGCCCGATTCGGTCGGCGTTCGCTGCCGCTTGCGATAGTCGTCGATGACCAGGTTTCGGGCCAGGCGCATCAGCCAGTTCGATAGATCGCCCAGCGTCGCATCGTACTGGTTCAACGACCGATACACCCGGATGAAGACCTCCTGCGTAAGGTCTTCCGCGGCGCTATGACTCGAGGTGAACCTGTACGCGAGATTATAGATCCGCCTCGAGTACTGGCGCACAATCTCAGCCCAGGCCTGCTGGTCACCTTCCACACAACGCTGAACCAATTCAGCATCGGTCGATGTCAACGCCGGTTTTGCTCCCACCTGTCGCCTTCTCGAAAGCTAAGTTTTCCCAGGATCCCTTTGTTCTGATGAAGTCTTCCAAACTCGCTAAACGAGAGGGTGACTGAAAATGTTTCAACCTGTCCCGCGGTCGCTCCACCTCAGCTGCGTTAGCCATGCGGAGCCTCCATATTTTGTGCTAGAATCTCCGCTCGCTACAGTCCATAGCGGCCTGCGCTTCAGGTCGAAAGAAGTCGAGAGCCTCACACCAATCGCGCTCGATTTCGCAAAAAAGTATAACACGAGGAGCATTGGCGAACGTGAGCGCGAAGGTCAAAACCATGGTGGGGCTTTTAGTGGGCGCGCTGTTCGTGTTCTGGTTCGTCCATAAGCTCAACTGGGTTGAAGTCTGGGCCGAAGTCAGACAAGCAAATTTGGCGCAGCTCGCACTAGCCCTCGCGCTGCTGTTGGGCACTTATCTGGTTCGAGTACTCAGATGGCGGACCTTGCTTGAGCCCATGGCTCGGCCCCCCCTGTCCGCTTTGTTCCGCGCGACGATGATCGGGTTCACCGCCCTGTTTCTAGCGGGCCGTGCAGCAGAGATGATCGTCAGACCCGCAGCCCTCTCGGTCAGGGAGCAGGTTCATCCGTCTGCCAGCTATGCCACTGTGATGATCGAACGAGTGTTCGATATGGTGATGGTGGTCGTCTTTTTCGCGGTGAATCTGGTCTTCTTTGAATACATCGCTCGTGACGCCGACGCGATGCGGCTCTTTGGTTGGATAAAAGTTACGGGCGTGCTGTTGCTGGCAATGTCGGCTGCCGGTATCTACGGGTTGTCTGCATTCAGGAGGCGGCGTAACAGCGCGCTTTTGTACCTCGAGCGAAAGCTGAGCGTCCTGCCTCGAGGCGTCGCAGCCGCGCTGATGAGCTTGCTGCGTCACATATCCGAGGGCCTGGCGGTATTGCACGATGCGCGCGGCCTGACGATCACCGTGTCATACACAGTATTGCTCTGGTTCATGGTTGCGCTTGCCCACCTGTTAGTCGTACGGGCATTTGGTATCCCCTACCGCGAAATACCCTTTACCGGAGCCGTTTTTGTGATGGGTCTCTCAATGCTGGGTTCCGTGATACCAACACCCGGCGGAGCGACCGGACCGTTTCACGCGGCGACCGCTGCGGCGCTTGCGTTCCTCGGCGTTCAACAGAACAAGGCCGCATCGATCGCGATAATTCTGCATATAGTTATCTTTGCTCCAGCGACAGTGTTTGGCATGTATTATCTGGCCAAGGATGGCTTGTCGCTTGGCCGGTTGAAGCGACTGGGAGAGCAGCAAAGTATTGACGAAAGAGTCGGCCGGAGTCCCCGCCCGCAGGAACACGATGGGGCCATGGCCGCGCGAAGTTAACAATAAAGGATCGAGAGAGGCCTATGAAGTGTCCGTTTTGCCTGCATCTGGAAGACCGGGTAGTCGATTCGCGCGAGAGCCGCGAGGGTGATACGATCCGCCGGCGGCGTGAGTGCCTGAAATGCGAGCGCCGGTTTACCAGCTACGAACGAATTGATGAGATACCTTACATGGTTGTGAAAAAGGATGGCACCCGGGAACCGTTCTCGCGCGAGAAGGTGTTGTCTGGAGTCATGAAGGCTTGCGAAAAACGCCCGATTCCAACCGCAAAAATCGAAGCGCTGGTTAACCAGATCGAGAAGTATGTTCAGGAATCGCGAGAACGCGAGCGCTCTACCGAAAGAGTCGGCGAGTTGATCATGCGGCGGCTCAAGGAGCTGGACAAGGTGGCTTACGTTCGGTTCGCATCGGTGTATCTGGACTTCAAAGATGTTTCGGAGTTCATGAGTGAGCTTCGGTCGTTGGTGCGCACTGGGCGGGTAAAATAACAGTTTGCGCAGTGTGATTTCGTCAGTAAGCCGAGTGCTAATTCTCCTTCACGGCAAAAACACAACCAGCGAATAAAGCTTGTAGCAATCTTTAGGCTGAGCTTCGTTTGGCGAAAGGGTTCGACTTTGACCTCCAGAACTAAGTAATATTGGTCCTTATCTTATGTCATCACTAATCGAACCAGAAGAACTTCAAATCGAGCGAACTGACGAGCCGCTAAAGCTGCCCGATTCGCTTCCCGTCCTGCCGCTTCGCGACATCGTCATTTTTCCTTATATGATCGTGCCGCTGTTTGTGCAGCGTGAGCGCTCGATCCGTGCGGTCGAGCAGGCGCTGGCCGAGAATCGAATGATCATGCTCGTGGCTCAGCGCGATCTCGAGAAGGAAGAACCCGTTGGCCAGGATCTTTACAACTACGGGACGGCGGCCTCGATCATGCGCATGCTGAAGATGCCCGACGGGCGCATTCGAATCCTGGTTCAGGGGCTCGCCCGCGCAAGCGTCACACGCTTTGACGAAAACCTGCCTCACTTGCTCGCGCACATCCTCCCGCTGGCGGACACCGAGCCTGACACCGACGAGCTTGAGATGGAAGCGCTCATACGCAACGTGAGAGCATCGCTCGAGCGCGCAATCACTCTTGGCAAAAACATTTCGGGCGAAGTGATGGCCATCGTCGCCAACCTGGAGGACCCAGGCCGTCTCGCCGACGTGGCCGCGTCAAATCTAGAGCTCAAAGTCATCGACGCACAGAGCGTGCTCGAGAAGCTCAACCCCTCCGAACGACTTCACCGTGTGAATGAGTTGCTCGCACGTGAGATCAACGTGCTGATGGTCCAGCAGGAGATCAACACCCAAGCCAAGGGAGAGATCGATCGCAGCCAGCGTGAGTTTTATCTGCGACAGCAGCTCAAGGCTATTCAGACTGAGCTTGGCGAGGGCAACGAGCTTGGCGAGGAGATCGCTCAGTACCGGGAGAAGATGCTTCAAGCCAAGATGCCCGATACGGTCGAGGAGGAAGTCGACCGGCAAATAAAGAAGCTGGAACGCATGCACCCGGATGCCGCTGAAGCTGCAACGCTGCGCAACTACCTTGACGTCATGGTCGCGCTGCCCTGGTCGAAGACATCCGAAGAGAACCTCGACCTCAAACGGGCGCAGACCATCCTCGACGAAGATCACTACGGTCTGGAGAAGGTGAAGGAGCGCATCATCGAGACCCTTGCGGTTCGCAAGCTCAAAGAGAAAGTCAAGGGACAGATACTTTGTCTGGTCGGACCCCCGGGCGTTGGAAAGACCAGCCTTGGCCGGTCGATAGCGCGCGCGCTCAATCGCAAGTTTCAACGGCTCAGCCTGGGCGGGTTGCAC